>JBJETR010000031.1:0-13171 GCA_051883415.1 Christensenellales bacterium
ACGCTACGATAACGTGTTTGTTGGTCAATTCTACTCTAAAATTGGTATTAGGCAATACTTCAATTACTCTTCCCTCAGCTTCTATTACGTCCTCTTTAGGCATAGCCACCTCCGTTTTTATTGCTTATATACTTTTCAAGAACTTCTGCAATTTTCTTGTCGTCGGCTTGACCTATACCTATGAGGCTGGTCAGTTCGACGCTGTTTTCCTTCTTTTGCAGATGTTTGACTTTTTTTAGTTTCGGATTGCTAATCAATCTACGCATTCCGTCTGCAATCATCACGTAATCGTCCGCAACAACTTTTACTACTACACAAGGCTTTTTCTTGTCATGCCCCGCAAGGCTAACGGCGATATCTCCCACGCCTAGGCTTTCTACGGTCTTTTTCACAGTGACAAAATCTCCACGCCGTTCTCGGTGATGAGCACAGTATTTTCATAGTGTGCCGACGGTCTATTATCTTTGGCAACTATCGTCCAACCGTCATCCAGCATTTCCACGTCATAAGTGCCTGCATTTATCATCGGCTCGACCGCAATGGTCATACCCGCCTTGAGTCTTAGACCTCTGCCTGCCACGCCGTAGTTAGGTACCTCGGGGTCCTCGTGCATATCTCTTCCTATGCCGTGTCCCACCATTGCTCTCACGACGCCGTACCCGAAGCTTTCGGCATAACTCTGTATAGCGTGACCTAAGTCACCGAGTCTTGCACCCGCTTTGAGCACCTTCATTCCTTCAAAGAAACTCTGCTCGGTCACCTTGGCAAGTTTAACCTTTTCTTCGTCTGCACCTTCCATCAAATAGGTTCTTGCGGCGTCGCCGTTGTATCCTTTGTAGATGCTTCCGCAGTCAATACTTACCAAGTCGCCTTCTTTGATTACTCTTTCGCTCGGGATACCGTGTACGACCTCTTCGTTGATAGAGATACATACCGATGCGGGATAACCGCCATATCCGAGAAAGGAAGGAATTGCATTCTGTTTGACGATATAATCGTGCGCCAGCCTATCGAGTTGCTTGGTAGTCATACCTACTCTGATTTTGTCTTGCAACATATTCAGCGTATCTCTGACTATCAAGTTAGCTTTTCGCATCAACTCAATTTCGGCACTTGACTTAATTGTTATCATCGATTACCTTCACAATGCTTTCAAAAACCTTGAGCATATCTTGCATGCCGTCCACGTCCTTCAACACGCCTTGTTTGGCATAGAAGTCTATAAGCGGAGCAGTTTGTTTGTTGTACACTTCAAGTCTTGCTTTTACGGTTTCTGCTTTGTCGTCGTCCCTTTGGTACAGAGGTGCACCACACTTATTGCACACGTCGCTGTGATACCAAGAAGTATGGAAACTTTCTCCACACTTGCACATTCTTCTTCCTGCGATTCTCTCAACCACCAACGCTTCGTCCACAGCAATGTTGACTGCTAGGTCGATGTGAGCAAAACCGCTCAAAGCCTCAGCTTGCTCGATAGTTCTTGGGAATCCGTCCAGCACGTAGCCTGCCTTGCAGTCGTCTTGAGCCAGACGGTCCTCTACCAATGCGATAACTAGCCCGTCAGGCACGAGCAGTCCTTGGTCGATATAGCTTTTCGCTTGTACTCCAAGAGGTGTGCCCGCCTTGATATTTGCTCTCAGTATGTCGCCCGTGGATATGTGAGGAATATTGTATTTATCACATATTTTGGTGGCTTGAGTGCCTTTACCTGCCCCGGGTGCTCCCAAAAAAACAATGTTCATTTCTTACCTCTTATTTGAGGAAGCCCTTATAGTGCCTCATCATAATTTGTGATTCGAGTTGCTTATCGAGTTCCAAAGCCACGCTTACCACGATGAGCATTCCCGTTGCCGAGAAAGCATTGGTTAGTCCGATATCTTCACCGATGAGTCGGAACAAAAATACAGGAATAATAGCGATAAACGCTAGGAACAACGCACCGAACAAAGTGATACGATTGTTGATTTTTGCTAGATAGTCCGACGTAGCCTTACCCGGTCTTACACCTTGAATCGTACCGCCGTATTGTTGCAAATTGCGTGCAACGTCTTGCGGATTGAATTGTATCTGTGCATAGAAGTAAGCGAAGAATATTATCAACAAGAACATGATTAGATAATATACCAAGTTGCCTACCCAATAGTTGCCGTATGGCGACAGATATCTATAGTAGAAAGATACAAGGCTGCTATTTTGGTCGATAAAGGACACAATCATCTGTGGGAACATCATAAACGATGAAGCGAAGATGATTGGCATAACGCCGGAGCTGTTGACCTTAATAGGTATAAAGGTCGACTGACCGCCGTACATCTTGTTACCCTTTACTTGCTTAGCGTAATTTACCTTAATTCTTCTCTCGGAGCCGTCAACGAATACTATGAATATAAAGAGCACTACTATCAAAAGTAAGTATCCTATAATATTGAATATGTTGACGTAGTTGTCCTTAACCGTTGCGCTTGCGCTTACGAGTCCCGTACCGAGACCGGAGATGATACCTACGAAGATTATGAGCGACGTACCGTTGCCGATTCCGTATTCGGTTATTCTCTCACCCAGCCACATTACGAGTGTCGAACCTGCCGTAAGCATAATGATGAGCATTATTGCGGTAACCGCCACCGAACCGAACGTAGGTTGAATTGCACCCGCATTATTAAAGGTAACGATAATTCCGATACTTTGAATAACTGCAAGAGCGATAGCCACGTATCTGGTGATAGTCGTAATCTTCTCTCTACCGTCGTCGCCTTGTTTAGAGAGTCTCTCGAGAGGCGGAATAATCAAGGTCAACAACTGCATGATAATGAAGCTATTGATAAACGGCAAAATGCCTAGTGCAAACAGCGTACCGTATTGCAATGCGCCGCCGCTCATCATACTCATCATCTCAAATATTTGGTTGTCCTTCATAGCGTTTTCCACGAAAGCGTAGTCTATTCCGGGAAGAGGAATAAAGCTACCTATTCTGAATAGGAACAAAACGCCTATGGTAAGAAAGATACGTCTACGTATATCCTTATCCGCAAATGCATTTTTGATGGTTTGCCACATTATAGCACCTCTGCTTTGCCACCTGCTTTTTCGATTATTTCTGCAGCTGACTTAGTAAATTTGTTAGCTTTTACGACAAGCTTTTTGGTCAAAGTACCGTTTCCGAGTACTTTAAGGCCGTATTCTTCTACTTTACTAAGAACGCCCTCTTGCAACAGCAACTCTGCCGTAACTTCGGTTCCGTCGGCAAATTTTTCCAAATCGGAAACGTTTACGATAGAATATACCTTCTTAAAGTTGTTGGTAAAGCCACGCTTAGGGATTCTTCTCACCAATGGCATTTGTCCGCCTTCGAAGCCAGGTCTTACACCGCCTCCGCTACGAGCGTTTTGTCCCTTGTGACCTTTACCGGAAGTTTTGCCAAGGCCACTGCCTATGCCTCTTCCAAGTCTTTTCTTTTCAGTCTTTGCTCCAGGAGCTGGAGACATATTGTTAAGATTCATATTCTCCTCCTTACGCCTCAACGACCGATACAAGGTGAGATACGACTTTGATCATTCCCCTGCTGCAATCGTTGTCAGTTACCACGTTGCTGGAACCTGTCTTGTGAAGTCCCAAAGCGGCAACGGTGTCTTTTTGTTTTTTAGTGCAACCGATAGTGCTCTTGACGAGCGTAACTTTTATTTTCTTATCCATTTTACGCCTCCTCAACCAATAATTTCCGCTACGGTCTTGCCACGCAAAGCAGCCACTTGTTCTACGCTTCTAAGTCTTGCAAGACCTTCGATGGTAGCTTTGACGGAGTTGATAGGGTTGTTGGTGCCGAGGCACTTGGTTCTGATATCCTTGATGCCCGCAACTTCCAACACGGCACGGATAGGACCACCTGCGATCACACCGGTACCTTCTTCTGCAGGGAGAAGGATAACCTTTCCGCTTCCGAATTGTCCGATAATGTCGTGAGGAATAGTCGTTCCTACCATTGCAATCTTAATCATATTACGTTTTGCTTCAGCCGTAGCCTTACGGATAGCCTCAGGTACTTCGGCAGCTTTACCCATGCCTACGCCTACGCTTCCGTTGCCGTCGCCCACTACGATGAGTGCGGCAAATCTCATAGTTCTACCGCCCTTTACAACCTTGGTAACGCGGTTGACGCAGATAAGCTTGTTAAGCAATTCGTCTTGTTGCTCTTTTTGAAATTTATTTTCTCTCTTAGCCATAATCTACCTCCTTAGAACTTCAAACCGGCTTCTCTTGCGCCGTCGGCAACCATCTTGACACGACCGGTATAAAGGTAACCGCCTCTGTCGAATACGACTTGCTCGATTCCTGCAGCCAAAGCCTTCTTAGCGATGGTTTCACCCACGAGCTTAGAAGCTTCGGTCTTGGTGAGTTCGGCAACCTTGCTAGCAAGGTCCTTATCGAGAGTCGAGCAAGATACCAAGGTAACTCCCTTGACGTCGTCGATGATTTGCGCCGTAATATTGTTCAAACTTCTGTACACGTTAAGGCGTGGTCTTTCTGCGGTGCCGGAAATCTTATATCTCATTCTGGCATGTCTTTTAGCTCTGACAGCATTTTTATCAATCTTCTTAATCATACTTCTTCACTCCTTATTTACCAGCCTTCTTGCCTTCCTTACGAGCGATTACTTCATCGCTGTAACGAATGCCGTATGCGTGATATGGATCAGGCACACGGATTGCTCTAATGTTAGAGGCAACTTGTCCTACTTTGACTTTGTCGATACCGCTTACCACGATTTCGGTTTGGCTTGGGCACTCGAATTTGATTCCGTCAGGCTCAACCACTTCTACGGTGTGAGAATAACCTACGTCCATGACAATCTTGTTGCCTTGCTTAGCTACCTTGTAACCTACGCCGTTGATGACGAGGCCTTTCTTGTAGCCGTTGGTTACGCCCTCAACCATGTTGGCGATGAGCTTGCGGTACAAACCGTGCATTGCCTTGTTTTGTTGTTCGTCGTTAGGACGCTTAACGTGCAATACGTTGCCCTCAACTTCTACCTTGATGTTTTTGTTGACGTTCAAGGTCAACACACCCTTAGGTCCTTTTACTTCTACTACGTTTTCAGGGGAAACTTTAATTTCCACACCTGCCGGAATAGCAACCGGTAATCTGCCTATTCTTGACATACTCTACTATTCCTCCTTCTATTACCATACGTAAGCGAGCACTTCGCCACCGATGTGTTGAGTTCTTGCTTGTTTGTCGGTCATCACGCCCTTAGAAGTGGAGATGATGGCAATACCCATACCTCCGAGCACCTTAGGGAGATTGTCCGAGCTAGCGTATATACGAAGACCTGGCTTGGAGATACGCTTAATGCCGGTAATGACCTTTTCGTTCTTTGGTCCATACTTAAGATTTACCTTCATAACACTTTGAACACCGTTCTCGATTATCTCAACGCCATTCACAAATCCCTCGTCAACCAAGATGTCGGCGATAGCTTTTTTCATCTTCGAAAAAGGCACTTCTACGCTGTCGTGCTTAACAACGAGGCCGTTGCGGATGCGTGTCAACATATCTGCTATTGGATCAGTTATCATCATAGTAAATATCCTCCTCTATCTTACCAACTTGCTTTCTTTACGCCAGGGATTTCGCCTTTGTAAGCCAATTCTCTGAAGCAAATTCTGCAAATACCGTATTTTCTCAAAACAGCGTGAGGTCTACCGCAAATTTGGCATCTGGTATATGCTCTTGTCGAAAACTTTGGAGTTCTTTGTTGTTTATTTATCATCGCTTTCTTAGCCATTGCTTATATCCTCCTCTTACTTCACAAAAGGCATGCCCAAATGTGTGAGCAACGCTTTTGCTTGTTCGTCTGTCTTAGCAGTAGTAACGAAACATACGTCAAATCCTCTGACTTTCTCAATCTTATCATAAGAAATCTCAGGGAAGATAAGTTGTTCCTTTACGCCTACACAATAGTTACCTCTACCGTCGAAAGAGTTGTTAGGCACACCCTTAAAGTCTCTTACGCGTGGAAGTGCTACGCTGATAAACTTATCAATAAAGTCGTACATCTTCTTACCACGGAGAGTAACCTTTGCGCCGATAGCCATACCTTCTCTCAACTTAAAGTTTGCCACGCTCTTCTTAGCTTTGGTAACGACAGGCTTTTGACCTGCGATGAGCTCCAATTCGTCTACTGCGATTTGGAAGCTCTTGCTGTTGTCCTTTACGTCGCCAAGTCCCATGTTGAGCACAACCTTTTCTATCTTAGGAATTTCGTTGACGTTCTTAAAGTTGAACTCTTTCATCAATGCAGGAACGGCAACGTTTTTATAAAGTTCTTCGATTCTATATTCTCTCATTGTCTATTCCTCCATTATTCCTTGTCTTCGGCTTCCGTTTTCTTGGTAGCTTTCTTAGCGGTCTTCTTTGGAGCTGCTTTCTTAGCTGCCGCTTTAGCCTTAGAAGCTTTTACTTCGTCCAAAGACGCGCCGCACTTTTTGCAGATACGGGTTTTTACCGTCTTTCCTTCTTCGTTCTTCTCGATTTTGTGAGCCACTCTGGTAGGTTGGTTGCAGGTAGGGCAGATAACCATAACGTTAGATACGTCGATAGCTCTCTCCTTCTCTACGATACCGCCTCTCTCTTGAGCGTTACGTGGCTTTACGAAGTGCTTTTGGGTTGTTAGTCCGTCGCCTTGTACCACTACTTTTCCCTTAGAAGGGTTAACTGACAAAACCGTGCCGGACTTGCCGTTATCATTGCCTGCGATAATCTTTACCGCATCGCCTTTCTTAACACTGATACTCATCATATACCTCCTAAATTACCTCCGGAGCAAGAGATATGATTTTCATAAACTCTTTCTCACGAAGTTCGCGTGCTATTGGACCAAGGATAGCGGTACCTCTTGGTTGCTTTTGGTTGTCGATAATAACCGCAGCGTTGTCGTCGAATCTGATGTGAGAGCCGTCCTCTCTTCTGATTCCCTTAGTAGTTCTTACGATAACTGCCTTTACGACGTCGCCTTTCTTTACGATTCCGCCTGGAGCAGCCGATTGAACGGCAGCTACGATAACGTCACCGATATTACCGCTTCTACGGAACGAACCACCCATAACTCTGATGCACTTGATTTCTTTTGCGCCGCTGTTGTCGGCAACAACAAGTCTAGTTTCTGCTTGTATCATGTCTGGTCCTCCTTATTTAGCCTTTTCGATAATTTCTACGACTCTCCAGCACTTGTCCTTGCTGAGAGGTCTGGTCTCAACGATACGAACGGTATCGCCGATTCCGCATTCGTTGTTCTCGTCGTGAGCCTTAAACTTCTTGGTTCTGTTGACGATTTTACCATAAAGAGGATGTTTTACACGCTCTCTTATCTCGATAACAACCGTCTTGTCCATCTTGTCGCTGGTAACTAGACCAACTCTGGACTTTCTAAGATTTCTTTCCATGTTTCATTCCTCCTTATTTTGCTTTCTTAGTAGCCTTAGCTACAGGCTCGGCGGAGATGCCGAGTTGTCTTTGACGAATAATCGTCATAACTCTTGCTATATCTTTTTTGCATACGTTGAGTTGATTTGCGTTCTCAAGTTGTCCTGCTCTGTGCTTAAAACGAAGATTGAAAAGTTCTTCTTTCAATTCGGTCAACTTGATATTCAACTCATCATTGGTCATTTCAAAAAACTTATTGGATTTCATCGTTTACCACCTCATCTTTCTTCACGATTTTGCACTTAACCGGCAACTTGTGAGAAGCAAGTCTCAATGCCTCTCTTGCTACTTCTTCGCTCACGCCTGCCATCTCGAACATAACTCTACCTGGCTTTACAACTGCAACCCAATATTCTACGCTACCTTTACCGCTACCCATTCTGGTTTCGGCAGGTTTCTTGGTTACAGGCTTGTGTGGGAAGATATTTATCCATACTTGTCCGCCACGCTTGATATATCTGGTCATTGCGATACGGGCAGCCTCGATTTGGTTAGAAGTAACCCAACTTGGCTCCAACGCAACGAGACCAAACTCGCCGTAAGCGATAGTATTACCCTTGTTTGCATTTCCTTTGAGTCTGCCGCGATGAACACGACGTCTCTTTACTCTCTTAGGCATCAACATTACGCGTTACCTCCTTCTTTAGCATCGACTACAGTCTTACCGCCAAGAACTTCTCCCTTGTATACCCATACCTTTACGCCGATAGCACCGTAAGTAGTTCTTGCGGTAGCAACACCATATTCGATGTCGGCTCTGAGGGTTTGAAGTGGGATAGAACCTTCGTGATAATTTTCGCTTCTAGCGATTTCTGCTCCGTCAAGACGACCGGATACCATAGTTTTGATACCCTTAACGCCACCCTTCATAGCACGAGAAATCACTTGCTTCATTGCTCTTCTAAAAGCTACACGCTTTTCGAGTTGCTCTGCGATGTTCTCGGCGATGAGTTGAGCGTCGGTATCAGGTCTCTTTACTTCGATGATGTTGATAACTACGCTCTTCTTAGGAGCAATTTTCATAACTTCTTTCTTAATCTCTTCTACGTTAGCGCCCGCTTTACCAATCAAGGTAGCAGGTTTGGACGTATAGATGTTTACCGTAACGATATCGTTAGCAGAAGAAAGAACTCTGTTGATAGTAATTTTGGAGATACCATTTTGATAGTATTTGTTCTTCAAAAACTCTCTGATTTTGTGGTCTTCTACAAGATTGGTAGAAAAATTCTTCTTATCTGCAAACCATTGAGCATTCCAATCTTTAATAACGCCTACTCTCAATCCGTGTGGACTAACTTTTTGACCCATCTTATACCTCCTTCTTACTCAGCCACAGCATCAAGAATAATCGTGATGTGGCTTGTTCTTTTGTTTATTCTGCCTGCGCTTCCCTTAGCCTTTGGAGTAATTCTCTTGAGGATAGGGCCTGCATTGGCAAAACATTCTGCTACGTACAACTCGCTCTTATTCATGTTGAGGTTGTTTTCCGCATTAGCGGCAGCCGAATTCAACACTTTGAGGAGAGGTTCGCTAGCAGCTTTTCTCAAAGTCTTGAGAATTGCAACTGCGTCCGTATATTTCTGACCTCTGATAACGTCAAGCACTACACGCACTTTGTCAGGAGATATTCTTATATATTTTGCAACCGCTCTCGGACGCTTATCGGCGTTCTCTTGACGAGCAATAGCTTTTTCTCTAATTCTAGTAGCCATATTATCCTCCTATTATTTCTTGCCTGTTGTCTTTTCGCCGGCATGGCCTTTGAAGGTTCTGGTTGGAGCGAACTCGCCGAGCTTGCAACCTACCATATCTTCGGTGATATATACAGGAACGTGTTTTCTTCCGTCATGAACTGCGATGGTATGTCCTACCATATCAGGGAAAATCGTCGAAGATCTGGACCAGGTCTTTACCAACTTTTTCTCATTTGCTTGGTTCATGGCAATGATTCTTTTAATCAATCTTTCTTCTACGAAAGGTCCTTTTTTAACTGATCTGCTCATTTATACCGTTCCTCCTAGTTAATACGCTTAACAATATACTTGTTGCTCTTGTTCTTCTTTCTGGTCTTGTAACCCATGGTTGGTACACCCCAAGGAGTTACAGGGCTTGGCATACCGATAGGGCTCTTACCTTCACCACCACCGTGTGGGTGATCGCAAGGGTTCATAACCACACCACGGACGGTTGGCTTAACACCCATATGACGTTTACGTCCTGCCTTACCGATAGAAACTATCTCGTGTTCGAGATTGCCTACCTGACCGATAGTTGCTCTGCACTTGAGAGGAATATATCTCATTTCTCCGCTTGGCAGTCTGAGCGTTGCGTACTTGCCTTCCTTAGCCATCAACTGAGCCGCATTACCTGCAGAACGAGCGATTTGACCGCCCTTGCCTGGTTGCATCTCTATGTTGTGGAGCATGGTACCTACAGGTATCTTTTCCAAAGGAAGTGCGTTGCCCACTTTGATGTCTGCGTTTTCACCGCTCATCACCTTGTCGCCTTTGTTGAGTCCTACAGGAGCAAGAATATATCTCTTCTCGCCGTCTGCGTAGTGGAGCAAAGCGATATTTGCGCTGCGGTTTGGATCGTATTCGATAGAAGCAACGGTTGCTACTACGTCGTCCTTATTACGCTTAAAGTCAATGATTCTGTACTTGTTTCTGTTACCGCCGCCGATATGTCTTACGGTAATTCTACCGTTAGCGTTTCTACCGCCGGTTCTGTTTTTCGACTCCAACAAGCTCTTTTCTGGCTTTGTCGTGGTTATTTCGCTAAAAGTCGAAACCGTCATAAAACGACGAGCAGGAGAAGTCGGTTTAAATCTTTTTATAGCCATTGTGTATTCCCTCCCGATTAAGCCAGACTCTCGAAGAATTCGATTGCCTTGCTGTCTGCTTTGAGTTGAACGATAGCCTTTTTGTAAGGAGCGGTAGTACCTTCGTATCTTCCCATTCTCTTCTTTTTACCGTCAACGTTAGTGGTGTTTACTTTTGCGACCTTCACTCCAAAGATGTCTTCGATAGCCACTTTGATTTGAGTTTTGGTAGCGTCCTTAGCAACTTTGAAAGTATATTTCTTAGCAGGGATAGAGTCGAAGCTCTTTTCTGTAAGAATAGGACAAATAATAATATCGTACTTATTCATTATGCATATACCTCCTCGAGTTTACGGATAGCGGCCTGAGTTGCGATGCAATCTGCGTTGGCAACGAGGTCGTATACGTTGATGAGATCTACGTTGCATACGGTCACGTTTTGAATGTTTGCACATGCTCTCAAAACGGTTTCGTCGTCCTTGTCGGTCAACACGATGACTTTGCCTTTGATGTCGAATGCTTTGAGCATTTGAGCGGCGAGCTTGGTCTTAGCTTGCTCGAAAGCAAGGTTTTCTACGACTACCATCTTGTTGTCTGCAACTTTTGCGCTGAGTGCGCTGATTGTAGCTGCGACTCTCATCTTCTTGTTGATTTTTTGGCTAAAGTCTCTTTGCTTTGGTGCAAATACCACTCCACCGCCGGTCCATTGTGGACTTCTGATGCTACCTTGTCTAGCACGACCGGTGCCCTTTTGTCTCCAAGGCTTAGCGCCTCCGCCTCTAACTTCCGAACGTGTCAAAGTGCTTTTATTGCCTTGTCTTTTATTTGCCAGTTGAGCAACGACTACTTGATGAATGAGAGCCTCGTTGTATTCTTGACCGAACACAGCCTCGTTCAATTCCATATCGCCGACTTTCTTAGCTTCAAGATTAAAAACGTCTATTTTCATAATTCACTCCTTAACCGTTCTTGGTTTGCTTAACGACTACGATACCGCCCTTAGCGCCCGGTATAGCACCCTTGATAAGCAGAAGATTGCGGTTTGCATCGACTTTTACTACGGTGAGGTTCTTTACGGTTACTCTCTCGTTACCCCACTGACCTGACATCTTCTTGTTTTTGAAAACTCTCGAAGGAGAAGAGTTTGCGCCCATAGAACCAACGCCTCTGTGGTAGCCCGAACCGTGAGCCATAGGACCGCAGTGATGATTCCATCTCTTTACTACGCCGGTAAATCCGTGTCCCTTCGAAGTACCTACTACGTCAACCACGTCGCCTTCTGCGAATACGTCGCACTTAATTTCTTGTCCGACTTCGAGGCTATCGATGTTGTCGAGTTTCAACTCTTTGAGGACTTTGCGTACGGCAACTCCCGCCTTTTTGTAGTGACCCTTGATAGGCTTGTTGACGTTCTTCTCTTTTACGTCGCCGTAAGCGAGCTGAACAGCCTCGTAGCCGTCTTTCTCAAGAGTTTTCTTTTGCACGACCGGACAAGGACCTGCTTCCACAACGGTTACAGGGATAACTTTGCCGTCTTTTGCAAAAATTTGACTCATTCCCAATTTCTTTCCAATGATTGCTTTATTCATAGATAAAGTTCACCTCCAAATATTTTCTGATTGCGATGCAATCTTTGTGTCAATTAAAATTTGATGTTGATATCAACGCCTGCAGGCAAATCCAACTTCATCAAAGCGTCTACCGACTTAGGGGTTGGGTTGTAGATATCAATAATTCTCTTGTGCGTTCTAAGTTCGAATTGCTCTCTGCTGTCCTTATACTTGTGCACAGCTCTGATAATAGTGATAACTTCTTTATCAGTTGGGAGTGGGATAGGTCCAGCGACCTTAACACCGCTTCTCTTTGCCGTCTCAACGATTTTGTCAGCTGCAACGTCGATGAGGTTGTGATCATAAGCTCTAAGTCTTATTCTGATTTTTTGTCCTGCCATTTTTGTTTCTCCTTTCCTAACTTGTATTCACGCATCCGTGTGTTTCGCATTGCCTCTAATAAAAAGGACCAGCAGTAGTCCTCGTTAGTCGCCCGATTGTCGGACTCTTGTCGGCGAAAGTTCTCTGCCAAGGCAGTAACCTCCCGCGTCATTCCTCACAATGCTCGTTAATCATATATTAAAATAAAAAACCTGTCAAACGTTTGAATTAATTTTGCAAAAAAGTTTTGTAAAATTTATGTAAAATTTACTTTTTTTGGTAATTTTTCCAATATATTGTGGTGTTTGACCATTACTTAGCACAATTCTAGCATTTTTTGCACTATCAAGGAGTCGCCTATTTGGGTGTCATTCCGTTGTGCACATTGGGAATCTCTATCCTTTTATAGCCTCCTTTGTGTAAAGAGAAATATGTCATTGCGAAGTATTGCTCGCAATACTGTGGCAATCTCGTGTATATTGTCATTCCGAGTGAAACGTGGGAATCTCATCCTTTGTAGCCCTCCTTTGTGTAAAGGGAGGTGTCAACGTAGTTGACGGAGGGATTGCATTCCATTTTATCCTTTGAGAGTACGACCAAATCTGTGCAAGCGACTTTATGTCGTGCGCCGCAGGTTTACGACTGGTCGTAGATAGGGAGCGAGCCAAACGATAAACGATGATTGCACAATAAGTGCAATCGTGTCGGAGTGTAGGTGAGCGACCAAAAGCCGTCCCTGTGCAAGGGAAGGGGGACCACGAAGTGGTGGAAGGGTTGCCAATTCTAATCTATCATTTTAGAGTACGACTATATCTGCTTTCTAAAAACACTCCGCTCTCCATAGGTGTGCAATCTTGTCGCACACGCAAAAAGCACACCCACAAAGTGAAATGCACCCCAAAAGTTGGACAGAAATGGAAAACTAAAGGAGGTGCATTTT
>JBJETR010000032.1:0-12705 GCA_051883415.1 Christensenellales bacterium
TTGATTATGGGAAGTTATTAATGGAGGATATATGAACAACAATAACAAACAAAAAAGTGCAAGTGCAAACAAAGTAGCAGCGTTTTTTAAGAAAAACGGATATTTTGTGTTGATGATTGCCTGCATAATCGCAATAGGCACTATGATTACTATTGCGGCGGTCGTCAATGCAAACAAGGACGATCCTACGTCGATAGACACTCCTATCACACCGCCTGACGACGACAAGGTTGTGGACGAAAAGCCTGACGATAATAAGCCTATTATTACCGAAAAAGAGTTTATTTTGACTTATCCTTTGACCGAGTACGTCATCGGGCTAAAGTTTAGCAATACCGAATTGGTATATTTGCCTACCAACGGACATTGGGCAACTCACGAAGCAGTCGACTTTATGGCGAGCGAGGGTAGCAACGTCAAGTGCGTATTCGACGGCACTGTCAAGAGCATTACTACCGATCAAATGTATGCGACCACCGTGGTAATCGAGCATCAAAACGGCTATGAAAGCACGTACAAATTGCTAGAAAACGTGGCTCTAAAAGTGGGCGAAACCGTCAAACAAGGCGACGTTATCGGTCAAGTGAGTGTTGCGGGGGCATACGAATGCGCTTCGGGTGCACACGTGCATTACGAACTCAGACAATCGGGAGTGCTTATCGATCCGTTCGATTTTTTACCTGAAGGCAACAAGTAATTGCTTTATTCATAATTTACTTCCTATCTAATCAAAAGGGGTTTGCGTCGAGCAAATCCCTTTTGATTGTTTATTGATGAGTATTTTTGGTCATGCACTTAGTTTTGATAACGCCGTCGGCTACGTCTACGTATCGAGAAGTGCAGCGAGTTCCCTTGTTGTAGCAACAATCTAAGCAGGTGCACTGTATGAGTACGTCGGTATTGTCCTTGTACTCAAAATCTTTGGCGGCTTCCATATTGACCTTGGCTTGCTGAAGCATCCCCAATTCTCTCTTTTGCTTGGTTTCGCACACGCCTCTTTTGCCGATATTGATAATTCCGGCGTTGCAGTGACATCCACAGTTGTATTCACAGTTGCAGGTAGTACATTTTAATCCTTTCATATAGCCCTCCTTGACGATATTGTTTGTAAATTGTCGTAATTTATGTAAAGTCTATTGAATAAACGTGGCGTATGTGCTAAAATAAAATAGTCAGGAGGATTGTATGAAAGTTTTATTATTGCAAGACGTAAAAGCACAAGGCAAAAAGGGCGAAATAATAGAGATTAGCGACGGCTACGCTCGCAACTTTATCATCAAAAAGGGGCTTGGCATAGAGGCAACGCCTGCCATTATCAACGAAAAAAATCAAAAGGACGCTGCCAACGCTCGTAGAAAACAACAAGAGCTGGAAGCCGCTCAAGCTTTGGCAAAAGAGCTCAAGGGCAAAAAGATAGAAGTGGAAATCAAGTGTGGCGAAAACGGAAAGCTCTTCGGCGCATTGACAGCTAAAGAAATCAGCGAAGCCTTGACCAAGATGGGCTACGACGTAGACAAAAAGAAGATAGTAGTCAAAGAAAATATCAAGGCAGTGGGCGTGTATGAGATAGAAATCAAACTCTACGCCAACGTAAGCACCACCGTACTAGTGGCGGTCAAACCTCAAATTTGATAATCAAAGACAATAATTACGCAGACTCAGGTCTGCGTTTTTTATTATTATACACATTTTATTCTTTGGATAGTGCCGTCTTGGACGACGAAATCAAAGTATTTGACGTATGAGTAGTCGCCGCCTCCGTAGACGAGTCCCAAGCGATTGGGACGATAAGGCACGACAGGGACGGAAAGTATTTCGCTAAAATCCCCCAGCGTGTTAGCTATAGAAGCAATAGGGATAGATGGCGCGATAGTGTTAACCATATCCCAATCACCGACGTAGCAACTCTCTACAAGAGCATAGCAAAGCAGAGCGTCGCAACAACTTAGAGTGCGTTCGTAGTCAAATTCTACCTTGTCGACTACGTAACCGCCGTCATGTAAGGTGAGATAACGATGCATTCTTCTCCCGCACATATCGTGTAAGTCGTCGGTTATTCTTACGCAGTCTTCAAGGACTTGCACTTCGTCGCCATAGCATTGCAAGAGGATAGTGTAATCTTCTTCGTATTCTAGCACCGCCAAAAATTTTTTGTTGTGACAAGTGGCGGTAACGGATAATAATTGACAACTTTGAGATAGAGGAATAGCACGGCATTGAAGGTCTATTAGAGCATGAGGACAGTCGAGTACAATCAATTCGTTTTCCGTTTCTACACTGAGGTGGTAGCCTCCTAGATTGTAGCAAGTAAGACAATGCTCGGTGTCGTCGCAAGTGATAAATTCTTCGCATAACACTTGCTTGTCGGCAGACAATGCGATATTAGTAGGCTTGAAACGCACGCAAAACACACCGCCTTTGCAGTCGATTATTTTTAGTCTATCGTGCGGTTGCACTACGTCGTCTTTGACGATGAGCTTAACTAGTTGGGCGAGCGAATCGGATTTTGCCGACATATAGCTCAACGCCACGGTCGAGTTGGGAGAAGTGGTGAGGATATCGTCTTGCAAAGTCTTGCCGTCTGCAAGCAAAAAATCGTCTTTTACGTCAAAATAAATGGTTGCCATACCGTATTGTATGATTTGGCAAGGATATATTATAACAAAAATAACACGCAAGCAAGGTGCAAAAGCATAAAAATACGCCGTATTGCTACGACGTATTTTTAGTAATTAGAAGATTGTCTGCGTTGGTCTCGTTTAGGCAATCGATACGCTGTCGAGAGTATAAGTTACGTTGCCCTCTATTATCTTGACTATCGCATTGGTAGAATCGTTGATAGGTTGATTGGACACGTAGCATTTGAGCGGAGTGCCTTTTCCCGGGAAAGTGCGGTTGATGGACAACTCAATAGTAGCAACGCTGTAGCTTGTGTCTCCGACTGTCAACTCGGAAGTAGAAGAAGTCTTGCTGAGAAGTACCGAATTGAGTTTGTTTGACTTAAAGTCTGGCATATCTATACTAAACGAAGTCGTGTCCGTAGGGAAGGAACGAGCGAGAAGGTATAGCATAGCGTTGTCGGTATAAGGCGTAGAGAAAAAGTCCTTAATCTTGATATCGTCGGTGACTGTCTCACCGTTGGATACGTAAGTATAATATACCTTGTCCTTGTTGGCGTATTGTGCGGTAACTTCTTCAACACCGCTTGCCGTGACTGCCTTGCTGTAAGAGGCTTGGACTTGCATATTGGTGTTGCAAAGTACTTTGGTATCTATCGTGTCGCCGTTGTCCATGACCAGCGAGCCTGTAGCAACGTAACCCGTAAACGACGAATAGGTCTTGTCTTGCAATGCAACTTCGGCGTTGTCGATGCGATTGACTGCGAGAGTATAAGTGCCGCCGAGCGTAACGTCGCCTTCGGTATAAGCTACTTGGTACACGGTTGTCTCCGTCTTATCTCTCAGAGAAATCCAAGGCGCGCTATTGCCCAACTTTTTTTGGATAGGGGAAGAGCCGCTGCAGCCTGTAAGAGCTGTAAGGCAAATCACCAAAACAATTATAACTGCTAAAACAATTCTCTTTTTCATACAAGTATTATAACATATAAAATAAATAATACAATAAAAATTTATAATATTATTGATATTGAGGCTAGAAATTGCTAAAATGAAAATATGATAAATATTATTCTTACCCCAATACTTACCAGCCAACCTATCTTGAAAAAAATCAAAGAAAATTTTGACGGAAAATCTCGCCATTTGCTTATTGTGCCCGATAGATTTACCCTTTCTTATGAAAAGAGCGCGATTGATTATATCGGACGTGACGACGACTCAACGCAAAAAGAAGTATTGGATTATCTGGGACTTAGGGGAAGTTTTGAATTGGAAGTATCGAGTTTTTCTAAGCTTGCGGATAGATTCTTGAAGAGAAAAGCCCTACGCCTGTTGGACAAGCAGTCTGAGATTATGCTCTTGCGTAAGGTTATAGAAGAAAACAAGGATAGTCTGGTGTGCTTTGGTAGAGCCGTCAAGCAAGCGGGCTTTGCCGAAGAAATGTACGCCGCTATATCGCAGATAAGAAATAGCGGAGTGACGGTAGAACAGTTGCAAGGATTGGAGGGAAAACTCGATAGCAAAACGCAGATGAAAACGCGCGATATTACACTGTTGTACTCACGTTACGTGCAAGCGTTGCAACAAGGTTACGTGGACGGAACGAGTAAATTGCAAGCCTTTGCCAACAGTATAGCAGACAGCGAACTAGGCGACTATCATATCTATCTCACTGATTTTACTTCTTTGACCAAAGTAGAAAAAGATATAGTGCAAGCTATGATGAAGACTGCAATGTCGTTTGATGCGTGTTTGCTATCTTCGGTAGATGCCAATAGCTTTATTTATCCGCAATCCATGCAAGACGACTTCATCGCTATGGCGCAAAGAGCGGGGCAAATCGTTAATATCGAAAGATACGACGCATGCCTTAGCGGGGATATGGGAGCGTTGCAAAGAGGGTTATTTAGTTGTGAAAAGCCTACTACGCCTAGCAAATCGGGACAAGTCAAATTGTACGTGGCTAGCGACGTAGAGCAAGAGATAAAACACGTGGCTAGGCAAATCAACTCTTTGATACGCAGGGGAGAGGCAAGATACAAGGATATTGCCATAGTATGTCCCGACTTTGAGGGCTATGGCGACGAGATATACAAAATTTTTCAAGACTTTGACGTGTCGTATTATTGCGACGTCAAGACTCCGCTCATCACGCAAGCTTTGCCAAAGACGATGTATAGTGCAATCAAAGCCAAGCTATCGAATTTTGGACAGAGAGAAGTATTGGCTTTTGCAAAGAGTCCGTTGACGGGGCTCGACTATGAGGACGTATGTATTTTTGAAAATTATTGTCTGGAAAAGGGTGTGGAATACGGCAAGTTTTCGGACAAGTTTGAGATAGAGGACCAAGAGGACAAGATAGCGGAAAAGGTGCGAAATTATCTCATGGGGTTGTTGTCAAAACTCGACTGCGACGTCAAGACTGTTGCTCAAGCAAGTAAGAGCGTCACTGCCTTTTTGACGGAGTGCGATTTGGAAAAGAAAAATCAAGATTTAGCACAAAAACAAAGTCAAGAGGGACTGAGCGTTGAGAGCGCCGTGACGGAACAATGCTATGACAAAGTCAAGAAAATTCTTGACCAAGCAGTGGGTATTATGGGCGACACGGCAATGGATATGGACAAGTTTTCGAGCGTGCTTTTCAGCGCAATCGCAGGTGCGGAAGTCAGCACAACCCCGTTGTACGTGGACAGCGTATTCGTGGGGGATATGACGAGCTCCAGATACGAGGACGTCAAGTATATGTTCGTATTGGGCACTAGCGAAAATTGTTTTCCGTGCCAAAGCTTGGGTGGCGGAATCGTGGCAGAGCGAGAGTCGGTTGCGTGGGCGAAATCGGGTGTGGTAGTAGAACCCGACGTCAAAGCTCGTAATAGAATGCAAAAGCTCAATATTTTGACTACTTTGCTCAAGGCGGAAAAGAGGTTGACGATAAGTTACGCTCTCAAAGATAGCCTGATGCAACCATGTAGCCGTTCGACAACGGTAGACTATATTGCCGAACTGTGCGGAGTCGAGATAGAGAGAGTGGAAGATTGGACGAGCGTGCCGCAAGAGGAGATAGCGGATTACCTTTCTGCAGAGGGCAATATTTTGCAAGAGCTTATCGAAATGGTGCGCTTGACCAAAAACAGTATGTGGGGCAGGAGCGACGACGAGCTCGATTTGTTGGACAAAGTTTATACCATTGCCTGCAAAAAGCATGGCAGAGAATACGTCGACGGCTTGTTGATAGGCGATAGGCACACATCTAACCCAATCGACGTCGAAGACATTGCTTGGAACAAAGGCGAGTCGTCGGCGAGCCAATTCGAGTGCTATTTTAATTGTCCTTTTAAGCATTACGCCAACTACGTGCTCAAGCTTAGAAGAAGAGAAGAAGCAAAACTCGAAATGTCGGATTTGGGTACGTATTTGCACGCAATCGCCGAGCGCTATTTTATCGACACTAAGTGCTGTGAATATACCCCCGACGAGCAAAAGATGATTGTGAACGAGATATACGACAAGCTATGCCAAGAGAATAAAAAGCTTGCCATTCTCACCTCTCAACCTACGGGGGCGAGTCTTAAGAGTAAGATTACGTCTAGAGCTTGGTTTATGATACAAAAGCTCACGCAAAAGATGCAGTTTACCAAATTTAGACCGCTAGCGTGCGAAAAGAGATTTGGTTTTGGAGAGGAGGGTGATTTGCCTCCGGTTGCAATCGACAACGGCAATAGAGTCATCAATATCAAAGGTATTATCGACCGCATCGATACCTATCAAGACAAATTTTTCGTCATCGATTACAAGTCCAAGTCGCATATCGATTTTAAACCTAAGAACATACTCTTTGGCGACAGAATCCAAATGTTGATATATATTATGGCGGTGGCTTCGCAAAATAGCTTTACTCCTGCGGGAATGTTTTACGTGCTGATGAACGACAAATACGTTAAACCTAGCGACGATGCCGAAAAGAGATTTAGATACGTGGGCTACGTAGATGCCAGCGAAGACAATATTGCCGACCTGGATATCAGATTGGCAGATGAGATAAATGCAAAGAGCGACTTGTTTGACCTCAAAAGGAAAGTAACTAACAAGGGAAGCAGCCTTAGCGGTAGCATTATGACGAGCAAGGAGATAGAGGCAACGTGCGGTTACGTCAAGAAGCTTATCGCCAAAGCCGCAAAAGAAATAGACGAGGGCTACGCCGAACCTAAGCCGTTGAAAGACGGGTGCAAGTATTGCGACTTCAAAAACTTATGCGGATTTGAACAAATGCAAAGAAAAGAGAGAGATTTTGAAAGCATAAAAATCGCCGACATGATGACAATAGTCGCCGATAGCGAAAAAGGAGGGGAAGATGATTGAGTGGAGTAGTCAGCAACTTGACGTTATAAACAGTCGTCAAAATAATACCCTCGTTTCTGCTTCGGCGGGCAGTGGCAAGACCTCCGTCATGTTGGAAAGACTTGTTCGTATTATTACGGGCGACGACTTTACGCGCGAAACAGTACCTATCAAAAATATCGTCGTTGTCACCTTCAACAAAGGCGTGGCACAAGAATTGAGAGTCAAAATCGGCAAAAAGCTAAAAGAAAAATTCGAAGTCACTCAAAACAGTCGTCACAGAGAATTTTTGAGAGAACAAATCGAAGATTTAGCCGTAGCGGATATATCGACTCTGCATTCTCTATGTGGCAATATCATCAGACAAAACTTCGAGGCGGTAGGTGTAGATCCGTCGTTTAGCTTATTGGACGACGACGGAAGGAAGGCGTTGTTTGACAAGGCGGTGGAAGATACTCTCAAAGAATATCGTTCGGATTTTTCGCCTCTATTCGAGAGCTTTGCAAGGTATTGTACCGATTATGAATTCAAAAACATAATCAAAGACTTCTACGAATTCGTCGTGGCACAACCCGATAGACGTCACTATCTCGATAACGTTGCTTTGCAATGCACCTCGACCGACCTTGACGACAATCCTCTCGTCAATAGATACGTGGACAAACTAAACAGACAGTTGCAAAGACTAAAACTAGAAACGAGCACCGTGCAAGGCAGGTGCGAGGCTATTGGTTACGCCGAGGGAGCGGATTATTGCGTGAGTCTATTGCAAAGCATTGATGCTTTTGGCAATTTTTCCACTTTTAGCGAGATGCTGCAAAGTGGCAAAACGAGCGTAAGCATTAGCAAACCACGGCGAAATAAAAATGATGATATTGAGGTCAAAGAACTAAAAGACGCATGTATCGACCTGGCAGAACAGAGTGAAGATTTGGTCAAAAAACTCAATACGTATTCAGCTATTGACTATTCCACGCACCAACAATCGGTGCAAAAATGCAACGATATGGTCAAAATTTTGTGCGAATTTACTTCTAGAGTAATAGATAGGTATGCTACCCTCAAAGGGCAAGAGGATAAGCTTGACTTCAACGATTTGGAGTATTATGCCGTTTTGGCTTTAAAAAACAATGAAGTTGCCGAGGCATATAGACAAAAATACAGCTACGTTTGCGTGGACGAATATCAAGATATCAACGCCGTGCAAGAATATATACTTGGCAAAATTTCCAACGGCAAAAATTTGTTTATGGTTGGTGATTCCAAGCAGAGCATTTATGCTTTTCGACAAACGGATACGGGTATATTTTTGGGTAAGTTTGACGATTATCTGCAAGACTCGACTTTGGGAGAACCGTATTACCTCAATGCCAATTATCGTTCTAGCAAGGACGTATTACAGTTCGTCAATCATATTTTTGACGTAGTGATGACCAAAGATTTGGGCGGCGTCGACTATAAACGTACTGCTCGCCTTGAAGAGGGGCAAAAGGCGTACGAGTCTACTTGCGACAAACCCGTGCAAGTGGTCTTGTTTGAAGAAAAAGATGCCAAAAAGCAGACTGCCTTTGACGACGACGGCGTTTACAGCGTACGTAGTCATCAAGTTGACGCTTCGATGGAATTTCGTCAAGAATCACTGTGGATAGCCGATAAGATAAGGCAATTGGTTTCGGGTGGAAGTATTTGCCATATAATTGACGGACAGTCTCAAACCCGAGCCATTGAATATAAGGATATCGCAATACTATTTGCCAGCAGAAACTCGGAGGTCGACGACTTGACAAGATGTCTAAATCAAGTCGGTATTCCTGTGGACGACGCTCTCGTGGTCAAAAACAAAACCAACGCCTCTCTCAATATGATAGTCGACCTGCTCAAAGTTATAGACAATTATAGACAAGACGTTGCCTTAGCCTCCGCAATGACGGGTTATTTTGGCGGTTTTGGAATGGATGAGATGGCTCAGATAAGAAGAATCGGAGAACCCCTCGTTGCTAAAACTCAACGACAAGTACACTTTTATCAATGGGTTTTGGCTGTCAAAAATACCGCTACGCCACTTGGCGAAAAAATTAAAACATTCTTCGATTTTATCGATAAATGCAGGGTAGCGCAAGCTTCGCTATCGGTAAGCAATCTAATAAAGAAGATAATTTACGACAGCGGCTTTGATAGCTACGTATTGCTCAAAGAGGGCGGCAAGCGAGAATTTGAAGAGCTGACTGCTTTTGTAAAAAATCTAAAGGGCAAGAGTTATGATAGAAGCTTGAGTGACTTTTTGGCGACAAACGGCAGTATAGAAAACAATTCTAACGTGGCGGTGGCTCAGACCAACGACAACTGCGTCAAGATGCTGAGTATGCATGCCTCCAAAGGGCTAGAATATCCGATTGTTTTTGTAGTCAACGTTGATAAAGGCTTTAATAAGGATTATACCAAAAAGAAGTTTTTGGTTGACAAAGACTACGGCGTAGCGATGAAAACGCTTGACGACGATGCGTATATTGCTACCGACAACGTTGTGCTTGACGCTATGAAAGATTACAAGGACAAGTGCTACAAAGAAGAGAGAATGAGGTTGCTTTACGTGGCTTTGACGAGAGCGAAAAATATGTTATTTGTCACCGCATCGGTTAATTCTTTTGATAAAGCAACGAGCAATATCGTTCCTGAAAACGTAAATTCACCTCTGCAATGGATAACCTACGTGGCAGGCAAAAATTATGCTTTTGAACAAAAATATATACTTTGCCAAGAAGCTCGAACGCAGGAAGAGGACAAACGGCACAAGCAGTCGCTTTCTTTTAGATTGCTTCAAGATGGTGACGTTGAAGAATTGGAGAGAGGGCTCCAACTCGATTATGCGTACAAAGAAAGCAGGACTTTAGGTATAAAACATACCGTTACGGCAATAAATAATATAGCCTCGCAAGCAACGTACGAGCATGAGCGTATCAATTATGGCGAAAGCGGTAAGAATTTGATAGGTACTGCTTTGCATAAGGCTATGGAATTGATAGACTTTGCTCTGCAAGGCAAAGAGGAGGTGGCGAGCTACCTTGACCAAATGGTAAACGATGACGAGCTAAGTGTCGAGCAGAGAGAAATGATTGACTCGCAAATAATCGCAGATTGTTTGCAGTTGCCGTCAATTAAGCTTGCTAAAGAGAATAGACACTTTAGAGAAAAGAACTTTGTGCTAGATATTCCTGCTTGCGAAGTGCTTGAAGGCGTAAAAACCGACGATAAAATTTTGTTGCAAGGTACAATCGATTTACTGATAGAACTGCCGGAAGGCTACGTCATAGTCGACTTTAAGTATTCCGGCAAGAGTGATGAAGAGATAAAACGCAGTTACGGCAAGCAACTAGAGCTCTATCAGTTGGCAGTGGAGAGTTGCAGTAAAAAGAAGGTCATAAGCAAGGTCATAGTAGTGATAGGCGATAGCCGAGAAATAATACTATAATTGCAAAATAAAGACGTTACATACTTTTAGGAGGGGTGTAATGTCTTTATTGGTTTTGATTACTAACGTAATCGTTTGGCTGGCTTCGCAGTTGAGCATAAAAATGCTTTTGCTCGGCGGGGGCGCAATCATCTTGGTCTTGTCGTGGCTTGATATGGCAATCGTATCTTCTCGCAACGACAATGGCAAAATTTTGAGAGCCGTCAGAGTCTTTGTCAAAAAGCACGGCGAAATTGACGAATTGAATATTGCTAAATTCGTCAAATCTGTGGGAAAGAAATTCCCTAAAAAAGAGCGTAGATTGCTCAAACTGTATATGATGAGTAACGAAGCTTACAATGCTTCTACTATGCCTATAGCAATATCGGAAATGACGATGCGTAAGCATAAGTCGCCAAAATTGACGATAAAAGGCGGTTTGGCAGCAATTTTTGCAGTGCAATCGTTGATGTTGATTGCAGGTGAGGGCTGGGCTACGGTGTTCGTTGCAGTAGGAGCGTTGACTTTGGTGACGTTGCTTATCAACTTTTTTGTTAAGCTCATCGTCAAAATTATGGCGTTTTCCAACGAAAAGAGTGGAATAAAATTAGAAAAGCTGCTATCTCGTTATATAGTAATAGGTAGAGGTAGGCTTGCGCCTGTCGTGGATTTGAGCAAACTCGACTGCAAAATGAATGGCGTAAACACAAGCAGCGTCAACCAACTCAGTCGAAGTCTAGACAGTTTTGTGGATAGTTGTCCCGACAAGTCTATTGCACAAATCGTGGAGCAAGGATTGAATAATTGTAGCTTTGGCAAGGAGCTGACCGTGCAAGAAAAAGATTATTTTGATAGGGCAATGCAAAGACTAAGAAATTTTTGCTCTTAAATATCTTGCCAAAAGTGTTTTTTTAGGCTACAATAGTTTTGCAATAACAAAAGGAGGTGCTCGTATGATAGAAGTTTACAAGAGTGAACTCGACAGCAACTCGCTCGTTAGCCTGAGTGAAGAACAATATATGGCAGAGGGCTTCAGCCCTAAGGATTGTTGGTTCAACTTGGTCAACCCGAGCGATAAAGAAGTAGCGTTCGTAGCCTCCCTTTGCAACGTGGAAGACGACGTCATCAAGACCGCACTCGACGACGAAGAGCGTTCTCGTATCGAGAGTGAGGACGGATACCTCATGGTTTTGGTGGATATTCCTGTCATCGAAGAAGAAGCCAATTATTATTCTTATTTTACGATACCTCTCGGCACGATTATCAAAGACAACGTCGTGATAACCGTCAGCCTCAAAGAGACGACGATTTTGAGAGATTTCGTAAGAAGAAGAGTAAAGGGCTTTTCTACATACAAAAAGACGCGTTTTCTTTTCCAAATTCTCAACAACGTAGCCACCAAGTATCTTGCTTATCTTAAGCAAATCGATAAGGCTTCGCAAAGAATTCAAAACGAACTTCACAAGTCAACCCGTAACAAAGAACTTATCCAAATGCTTGATTTGGAAAATTCTTTGGTATACTTTTCTACCAGCTTGTCGGGTAACGATGCCGTAATCAATAAATTGCTCACTTCCAAGACTCTCGTCAAGATGTACGAAGAAGATCAAGATTTGCTAGAAGACGTAGCGATTGATACCAAACAGGCTATCGAGATGTGTTCGATTTATCGTGACATTTTGTCGGGAACTATGGATGCCTACGCTTCCGTTATCTCCAACAACCTCAATATCGTCATGAAGGTGTTGACGTCGGTGACGTTGATTATATCCATACCAACCTTGATAGCATCTTTCTTTGGTATGAACACGGGCGTGCCTTTTGAGAGCAAGCCTTGGGGATTTTGGGTAGTAGTGGCGATATCGGGCATCGTTTCTACGATACTAGCACTTTATCTAAAAAAGAAGAAACTGCTCTGAGATTTTGAGGCTTGTTTTTCGGTTTTTTTCGGCATTTTTCAAGCGTTAAGAAAAAATAAAAAAAATGCAAAAAAATGTTTGACATTATATTTTATCAATGATATCATATAGGAGCTGTCCAAAAGAACAGTTTTTTGTATAGCGCCTTAACGTGGGGGTATAGCTCAGTTGGCTAGAGCGCCTGCCTTGCAAGCAGGAGGTCAAGAGTTCGACTCTCTTTACCTCCACCACTATGGGCTCATAGCTCAGCTGGTTAGAGCACACGCCTGATAAGCGTGAGGTCGGTGGTTCGAGTCCACTTGAGCCCACCAACCGTATCTAACGGTATTTGTACATTGACAACTGCATAGTAGAGGTTACGTTGACGCAGACGAGGTTGACG
>JBJETR010000033.1:0-12675 GCA_051883415.1 Christensenellales bacterium
GCAGGGTTGTATCTATACAACTGCCAATATCCTGCCTCAACTGCCTTCTTCATTTCGAGTTGGCTATTGGACATATTGATACCGTGGTTGATACATGGAGCGTAAGCGATGATGAGGGATGGTCCGTCGTATGCTTCTGCTTCCTTGATAGCCTTGAGGCATTGGTTCATGTTGGCACCCATAGAGATTTGGGAAACGTAAACGTATCCGTAGCTCATAGCAATCTTGCCGAGGTCTTTCTTCTTGGTAATCTTACCGCCTGCGGCAAACTTAGCAACTGCACCCGTAGGAGAAGACTTGGAAGCTTGTCCGCCGGTATTAGAGTAAACTTCGGTATCGAGAACGATGACGTTGACGTCTTCGCCCATTGCGAGCACGTGGTCGAGTCCGCCGAAGCCGATATCGTATGCCCAACCGTCACCACCGAAGATCCAAATAGACTTCTTGATATAGCAGTCTTTTGCATCTGCTATAGCGGTGAGGAGAGCTTTCTTCTCAGCATCGGTTTCTGCAGCTGCGATAGCGTCGATATTTGCCTTAACTGCTGCGGAAGCAACCTTGTTAGCCTCAACGTCCTTGTAGGTGTCGAGCCAATTGTTGAAGAGTGCGGCGGTATTGTCGTCAACGCCTAGAGCCATAACGGCTTGCATATCTTCTGCAACCTTGCCTCTACGTTGAGCGTAAGCGATATTCATACCGTAACCGAATTCTGCGTTGTCTTCGAACAAGCTGTTGCCCCAAGCAGGACCGTTGCCGTTTTCGTCTTTGCAGTAAGGGCAGGTAGGAGCGGAACCACCATAGATAGAAGAGCAGCCCGTTGCGTTGGCAACAACCATTCTATCGCCGAACATTTGGGTGATAACTTTGAGATAAGGAGTTTCTCCACAACCTGCGCAAGCACCCGAGAACTCGAAGTATGGTCTGTTGAGCTGGCTGCCGAGAACGGTATCTCTCTTGACAGGAGCGTCGGTTGCAGGGAGGGTTTGGCTGAAGTTCCAATTGTTTGCTTCGCCCGCATTGATAGCCTTGTCGAGGTCAACCATAACGAGAGCCTTTTCTTTAGCAGGGCAGATGTTGGCACAGCTTCCGCAACCCGTACAGTCGAGAACGCTGACTTGCATACGGAATTTGTAACCCTTAGCAGGCTTGCTGTCTACTACCGCGAATGTGTCAGGAGCACCTGCAAGCTTCTCTTCCTTTTGAACGACAGGTCTGATACAAGCGTGTGGACAAACGAAAGAACATTGGTTACATTGGATACAGTTGGAGCTAATCCATTGAGGAACTTTGACTGCTACGCCACGCTTTTCGAATTGGGTAGTAGCGGTAGGCACGCAACCGTCTGCGTTAGGCAAGAATGCCGATACAGGGAGCTTGTCGCCCTCTTGAGCAAGGATTGGAGCGATGATTTCGTTGAAGTACTTGTCATCGGTCACCTTAGCTACGGTTGCACCGGTAGTAGCCTCTGCCCAAGACTCAGGATATTTGATTTCTACGATATTGCTGATAGCGTTGTCGATAGCTGCAAAGTTTTGGTTGACAACCTTTTCGCCCTTCTTGGAGAAGGATTTTACAACAAACTCTTTCATGTGCTTTTCTGCCTCAGCGTAGTCGATTACGCCGGAGAGCTTGAAGAAGCAAGCTTGCATTGCCGTAGAGATACGGTTGCCGAGTCCTATTTCGCTAACGACTTTGATAGCGTCGATATTGTAGAATTTGATGTGCTTCTTAGCGATAAGACGCTTCATGGAAGCAGGAAGCTTTTCTTCCATTTCTTCTACCGTCCAAGGGCTGTTGAGCAAGAAGGTACCGCCGTCCTTGAGGGAAGAAATCATATCGTATTTGATAACGTAAGAAGAGTTGTGGCAAGCCACGAAGTCTGCATGGTCGATGAGATATGCGCTTCTGATTGGGGTGTCGCCGAATCTAAGGTGAGATACGGTGATACCGCCCGACTTCTTGGAGTCGTAAGCGAAGTATGCTTGAGCATACTTCTCGGTGTAGTTACCGATAATCTTGATAGAGTTTTTGTTGCTACCTACGGTACCGTCGGAGCCAAGTCCGTAGAACTTGCAGCTGATTGCGTCTGCAGGAGAAGCGTCGATGACGTCCTTAACTTCCAAAGAAGTACCGGTCACGTCGTCTACGATACCAACGGTAAAGTGGTTCTTAGGAGCACCGCTAGCCATATTTTGGTAGATAGCGTTGACCATAGAAGGAGTGAATTCTTTGCTACCGAGACCAAATCTTCCGCCGACAACGTTGATGTTTCTCTTAGCTTCTGCAACGGCAGCAACTACGTCGAGGTAGAGTGGTTCGCCTGCGCTACCACATTCTTTTACTCTGTCGAGTACGGTGATGTTCTTGACGCTAGCAGGGATAGCAGCGGCAAACTTGTCTACTGCAAAAGGTCTGAAGAGTCTTACTTTGATAAGTCCGACCTTAGCGCCCTTAGCGTTGAGGTAATCAACGGTCTCGGCAATGGTCTCTGCACCGCTACCCATAACGACGATGACGTTCTCTGCGTCAGGTGCGCCGTAGTAGTCGTAGAGGTTGTAGCTACGTCCCGTAATCTTAGCAACGTCTTGCATTGCTTCTTCTACGATAGCAGGCACGTTGTTGTAATAGGTGTTGCAAGCTTCTCTATTTTGGAAATAGATATCAGGGTTTTGAGCCGTACCTTTTTGGGTTGGGTGCTCAGGGTTGAGAGCACGCTTCTTGAAGTCGGCTACGTATTGAGCGTATTTGCTGTTGAAGGTAGGCAAAATGTCTGCGTAATCAATCATCTCAATCTTAGATACTTCGTGCGAGGTACGGAAACCGTCGAAGAAGTGCAAGAAAGGAACTCTAGATTTGAGGGTTGCAAAGTGCGCTACCAAAGCCAAGTCCATAACTTCTTGTACAGAGTTGGAGCAGAGCATAGCAAATCCCGTTTGACGACAAGCCATAACGTCGCTGTGGTCGCCGAAAATGTTGAGTGCGTGATACGCAAGAGCTCTAGCACTTACGTGGAACACGCAAGGAGTCAACTCACCTGCGATTTTGTACATATTAGGAATCATAAGCAACAAGCCTTGGCTTGCCGTAAAGGTAGAAGTCAAAGCACCTGCCATCAAAGAACCGTGTACGGCTCCGGCAGCACCCGCTTCGGATTCCATTTCTGCCAATCTCAATACCTGACCGAAAAGATTTTTTCTGCCTTGGTTTGCCCACTCATCGCAGTTTTCTGCCATAGGGGAAGACGGAGTAATAGGATAGATAGCCGCTACTTCGCTAAAAGCATACGCAATATGTGCGGCAGCCGTATTACCGTCGATAGTCATTTTTTTGCCCATATAGTACCTCCGTATAAAGTATAAAATATAGTGTTAATTCGTTTAACCTTATCTATTATAATATATATCTGCGGGTTAGTCAAACTTTTTGTGAGTTCTATGTAGTAATTATTATAAAAAATAAAATTACATATCTTGTCAATTATATGGCTACAATTAGGTTGAAATCCAAAGTAAAATGTGGTAAAATATATTGGAAAATTTTGGAGAAGTATGCCGATTATACAATTACAAAACGTATCCTATACTTACAATGCGGGCTCTCGAGATAAGGTGGAAGCCGTCAAAGACGTGACGCTTCAAATCGAAGAGGGCAGTTTTGTTGCACTCGTCGGTCACAACGGCAGTGGTAAGAGCACGCTTGCCAAGTTGCTCAACGGCTTGCTTTTGCCTACCTCGGGTAGCGTGAGCATTTACGGTATCGATACCAAACAAGGCGACAGTATATACGAAATTAGAAAAAACGTGGGCATGGTATTCCAAAATCCCGACAACCAAATGATAGCCTCGATAGTCGAGGACGATATAGCCTTTGGTCCCGAAAATCTCGGTGTTCCGAGAGAAGAAATAATTAGACGAGTGGATTGGGCTTTGGAAAAAGTGGGTATGTCGGAACACAAAAAGGGTACGCCGTTCAAGATGAGTGGCGGACAAAAGCAAAGACTCGCCATTGCGGGAGTGCTTGCCATCAAACCTAAGGTTTTGGTGCTGGACGAGTCCACGGCTATGCTAGATCCGAGAGGACGAAGAGAAGTCATGCAAGTGGCTAAAGAACTCAATAGGCAAGAGGGTATCACCGTCATCAACATCACTCACTATATGGACGAGGCGTTGGGTGCGGATAGGCTTATCGTTATGAACGAAGGAAAAATCGTGTTGGACGACACTCCGTCCAAGGTCTTCGCTCAGCATGAATATCTAAGGTCTATCAAATTGTCGGTACCGCCCGTTACCGCACTTGCCGTCAGACTTGCCGAGCAAGGCGTGCCTATCGATACGGCGGTCACTACTAAAGAAGAATTGGTGGAGGAATTATGTCGATTGTTGTAAAAAATCTTTCCTTTACCTACGGCAACGGAACTGCCTATCAAAAGAAGGCTCTCGACGATATTAACCTCATAATCAACGAGGGGGACTTCGTTGGTATAGTTGGGCATACAGGCAGCGGCAAGTCCACCTTTATACAACATCTAAACGGACTTATCAAACCGCAAGTCGGACAGGTGCAAGTCTTCGATATTTTGCTCACCAATGCTAAGAAACCCAAACCCGACCTAAGACGACTCAGAGGCTCGGTGGGTATGGTGTTCCAATATCCCGAATATCAACTGTTTGAAGAGAGCGTATATAAGGACGTAGCATTTGGACCAAAGAACCTTGGGCTTAGCGACGAAGAAATCAAAGTAAGAGTAAAAGAAGCCATAGAACTAGTCGGACTCGATTACGACAAAGTCAAGGACAGAGCGCCTTTTGAATTGTCCGGCGGACAAAAGCGTAGAGTTGCCATTGCGGGTATCATCGCTATGCGACCAAAGGTATTGATACTCGACGAGCCGTCGGCAGGACTTGATCCGTACGGCAAAGAGCAGATACTCAGTCTTATCACACGTCTAAAAAAGGACGTATGTCCGACGATAGTAGTTATATCTCACGACATTGACGAAATCACTCGCTTTGCAAGTAGAATAGTCGTATTCAACGAATCGAAAATCGCTTACGATATACCGATGAGTGAACTTTTTGAAAAAGAAGAAGAGTTGACGGCAATGGGCTTGGATATTCCTACAGCTGTCAAAATCAAAAAGGATTTGGCAAAAAAAGGCATTGATTTGCAAGGGACAATTGTCAACGAAAACGACCTCGAAAAAGCAATAATCAACGCATATAAGTCGAAACATATCGACAAAAATGCAATTGCCGGCAATCCTAACGACGGAGGTGAAGAGATATGAAAGACGTCACCTTCGGTCAATATTATCCTGCCGAATCGGTAATCCATAGACTCGATGCAAGAGCCAAAATTATATTCAGTCTATTGTATATGATAGGCATATTTTTCGTAGTGTCCTACACTATGTATCTTGCCGTATTTATCTTTTTGGTCAGTGTGGTTGCTCTGGCTAAGATACCGCTCAAACTCATGTTCAAGTCGGTCAAAGCCATACTGTTTATATTGTTTTTTACCGCTATCATCAACGTGTTATTCTACAAGCAAGGCAACGTGTTGGTTGAGTGGTGGAAGATACGTATTACCGACGAGGGCATCAACTTTGCAGTCAAAATGGTGCTTAGATTGTCTTTGCTCGTTATGGGTACGAGTTTGCTTACGTTTACGACCACGCCTACCGCGCTCACCGATGCAATAGAGAGCTTGCTCAAGCCTCTCACCTATATCAAAGTGCCCGTGCACGACCTTGCAATCATTATGAGCATTGCGCTCAGATTTATCCCGGGACTCATCGAAGAAACCGACAAGATTATGATGGCGCAAAAGGCGAGAGGTGCCAACCTCGACACAGGCAACTTCGTGCAAAAAATCAAGGCTATGCTACCCGTACTTATACCGCTTTTTGTCAGTGCCTTTCGTAGAGCCGACGAACTTGCAGACGCCCTTGACAGCAGATGCTACAACGCTTCGCCTAACCGCACCAAAATGAAGGTACTCAAATACGAGTGGCGAGATTTGGTAGGATTGCTAATAGTGGTTGCCCTATTCGTGGCAATTTTGCTAGACAAATATCTCGTGGGCGGAGAAGGAATTTTTGTAGGAATTGATAGACTTATCACACAATGGATAAGGGGATTGGTGGGCTGATGAGATACGCTATTACCATATGCTACGACGGTGAAGCCTACTACGGTTTTCAAAGACAAGAGGGCTTGCCGACAATCCAACAAAAGCTAGAAGAGGCTATCTCTACCAAGCTCAACAAGCCTATCGAGATAGTGGCAAGCGGAAGAACCGACGCGGGAGTGCACGCTCTCGGACAAGTGGCGCACTTTGATAGCGACGTTGAACTCGACTGCGACAACTTCGGTTATAGCGTCAACACACTTTTGCCTCACGATATCGCTATAGTGGCTTGTCGCAAGGTAAGAGACGACTTTCACGCTCGTTTTGACGCAGTGGCAAAGACCTATCGTTATCGCATAATTTTGTCCAAAATCCATAGACCAATCGAGAGAAGATACTTCCATATTTGCTTCTACGACTTGAATATTGACAAGATGCGTGAGGCGTGTAAGTACTTAATCGGCGAGCATGACTTCAGAAGCTTTATGCTAACCGACAATACCAAAGAAAATACCGTCAGGACGATATACGACTTGCATATCGAATACGACGAAGATAAGGGCATAATCGACGTTGTGGTCAAGGGCAATGGGTTTTTGCACAATATGGTGCGCAATATTGCGGGGACTTTGGTCGACGTTGGCAGAGGAAGATTTGCACCCGAGCAGGTCAAGGATATTTTGAAAGCCCAAAAAAGAAGCGCCGCAGGCAAGACTTTGGAAGGCAAAGCCTTGTATCTAGAAAGCGTAGAATACGAAAATTTTTAATAAATATCGTATATTATCGCAAAAAACACTTAAAATTGATTGACATTTTGTAAAATATTTAATAAAATTAACGAGCATTTGTATGTGTGTCAAAGAACTAGCCCCTTGGAGATACACGCCAAGTATAAAATATTGATGGAGGAAAGACCATGAAGACATATATGGCAAAAGCTGAAGAAGTAAAGAGAAATTGGTATGTCGTAGATGCTACGGATATGGTATTGGGTAGATTGGCAAGCAACGTTGCCAGCGTACTTAGAGGCAAAAATAAGCCTACTTATACCCCTAACGTAGATTGCGGTGACCACGTTATCGTCATCAACTGCGACAAGGTAGTTTTGACGGGTAAAAAGTTGGAGCAAAAATACCACACCTACCACACGGGATACGTTGGTGGTTTGAAGCAAATTCAATACAAAAAGATGATGGAAGAAAAAGCCGACCAAGCAGTTATGCTTGCAGTTAAGGGCATGCTTCCTAAGAACGCTCTCGGCAGACAAATGATCAAGAAGCTTAGAGTATACAAGGGTGCAGAGCACAATCATCAAGCTCAACAACCTATAGAATTGAAATTCTGATAAGGAGATAAGACTATGGCTACTAAGAAGACTAAGAAAAAAGTACAATTCTGGGGAACAGGCAGAAGAAAGAAAGCTATCGCTAGAGTAAGACTTATCCCTGAAGGAAACGGCGCTATCAGCATCAACAAGAGAAGTCTTGACGATTACTTTGGCGGTCTTGACACTCTCAAATACATTGTCAACCAACCACTCGCTCTCGTTGGAGCTAGCGACAAGTACGACGTTGTTGTCAACGTATACGGCGGTGGAGCAACCGGTCAAGCAGGTGCTATCAGACACGGTATTTCCAGAGCTTTGGTTCTTGCAGACGAGGATACTAAGTCGGCTCTCAAAGCAGCAGGCTTCTTGACTCGTGATCCAAGAGCAAAAGAAAGAAAGAAGTACGGTCTCAAGAAGGCAAGAAAAGCACCACAATTCAGCAAGAGATAATCGTATCGAATTTTGCCTATCCCTCTCCAAATCGGAGAGGGATTTTTTTGACAAAATATCTATATAAGATGTAATAATATATATATTTAGTATTTTATATTTAGTATGACGATACTATATTTTATATACAATTTACATTACTGTAATTGACTATCTTTGGAGAGTTTTTTTATAATAATAGTATGGAAAATAAAGTAAAAAAGAAAAAATTCGGAGTAATGAGTTTTTACAGGCAGTACGCACTGTTGATATTCTTTTCCGTTACATTTTTGGCAGGGCAAGCAATATGCGAGTTGCAGTTGCCGGAATATATGTCCAATATCGTGTCGCAAGGTATTGCCGTCAGCGATATGGACAAAGTCCTCTATTGGGGACTTTGGATGATAGGGCTTACGCTGTTGGCTTCGATATTTTCCGTTGTCGTCAGCTATCTGTCTTCCAAAATTTCGGCGGGCATAGCAAGAGATTTGCGTAAGGCTTGTTTTGATAAAGTTATGGCATTTGCGGGAGAGGAGTACAACAAGTTTGACCTTGCCTCTTTGATAACACGTAGCACCAACGACGTAACTCAACTGCAAAACTTTACCAACGTGCTACTAAGAATGATTATGATGACGCCTATTATGGGTATGGGCGGAATAATCAAAGCCGTCAAACTCGGTGCGGGAATGGGCAACCTTGCGTGGGTAATAGTCATTGCCGTGCTCATAATATTCGTGGCTATTGCTTTACTTCTTATGATAGCTCAGCCTAAATTTATGAAGATGCAAAAGGCTATCGATGACGTCAATCAAGTCGCCAACGACGAACTGACGGGTATGATGGTCATCAGAGCTTTCAATACGCAGTCCAAGGAGCAAGAAAGATTTGACGTAGCCAACAGATTTTTGACGGGACTGAGCTTGTTTGCCAACCGTACAATGGTATCTCTGATGCCGCTCATGACCTTCGTCATGAACTCCGTCACCATAGCCATAGTTTGGATAGCGGCATATTCGGCGCAAGACATCACGCAAGTAGCTAATATGATGGCTTTTATCCAATACGCAATGCACATAATTATGTCATTTATGCTAGTGTCTATGGTATTCGTGCTTATTCCGAGAGCTACAGTGTCAGCCAAGAGAATCAATGAGATTTTGCATACTTCTATCAGCATAATCAACCAAGAAGACAAGCAAAATCCTCAAGGTTTGCGTCTGGTGGGCGACGTGGAATTTAGAGACGTAGCCTACAGTTACGGTGGAGATAACGCCGTAGAGCATATAAGTTTTGTTGCCGAGCACGGCAAGACGACGGCTATCATAGGCAGTACGGGTAGCGGAAAATCTACTATTATCAATATGATACCTAGACTTATCGACGCTACCGAGGGCGAAATACTTATCGACTCAGTCAACGTCAAAGACTACAATCTCAAAGATTTGAGAGCCAACGTCGGCTTTGTACCTCAAAAGAACTATCTATTTAGCGGAACCATCGCTTCCAACGTAGGCTACGGCTCTACCGACGAGATAGATACTCTCAACAAGTCGATAGATATTGCTCAAGCAAGACACTTCGTCGACAACAAAGAAAACGGCTTAGAGTCGGAGATTGCACAGGGCGGTGGCAACGTATCGGGCGGTCAAAAGCAAAGATTGTCAATCGCTAGAGCGCTTAGCAAAAATGCGCCAATCTACGTCTTTGACGACAGCTTTTCCGCGCTTGACTTCAAGACGGATAAGGCGTTGAGGAGTGCGCTTGCCCAAGAACTATCGGGAGCAACTATCATTATAGTAGCTCAAAGAGTCGGCACTATTAAGAACGCCGACCAAATAATCGTACTTGACGACGGTAGAATAGTTGGCAAAGGAAAACACGAAGAATTGCTCAAAAATTGCGACGTGTATCGAGAAATTGCTAAATCGCAACTATCGGAGGAGGAACTTGGAATATGAAAGAAAGAAGACCACCTCTAAGACACGGCGGACACGGAGGACCGGGCGGACCTCCCGTTATGATGACGTCAAAAGCAAAAGACTTTGGCAAGACAATGCGCAAACTAATCAAATATATGCGCAACGATTTGCTTATCATTATCATTGCCTTCGTTTTGGCAATCGGCGGTGTGGTTGCGACTTTGCTCGTGCCCGATATTTTGGGCGACGCCACCGACAAGTTGATGACGGGCGCAATGCAAAAGACGGTTTACAAACAAATCACCGCTACGCAGTTGCCGCCTTTGGACGAGGATACTAAACAAGTCTTCGTGCAGTTAGGTGAGGAGCAAGGTACGGTAGGTATATTCTTATTGGAGGAGAGCGAGAGAACGGCAGAACAAAATCGCATTATTGCAGATATTAACCCCGTGAAGCTCGGATTTATTAAATCTGTAGTGCAACAACTGCCCGACAATATCAAGAGCGTAAATCTTGCTAATTTGGTCAAAGCATACGACGCTAAGACGATTGGAGAATACGTAGGATATCTCAATATGTCCGAGATGCTGGATAAGATTCCGTCAAGCTATCGTCAAGCCGTTGCCGAGACTTCTATGACTACGCCACCCGAGATTGACGTGGAGGGCATAGTTGCTATACTCGTCAAGATATTGATATTGGTGGGCATATCGGCGATTTTGTCATACGTGCAAGGCTTTTTGCTTGCGGGCATAGCGCAGAGAGTATCCTATCGATTCCGCAAACAAATCAACGAAAAGTTTGACAAATTGCCTCTCAAATATTATGACAAGATATCGAGAGGTGAGGTAATGAGCCTTATTACCAACGACGTGGACGTAATATCCACCACGCTTAACCAAAGTCTATCGCAACTCGTCACGTCGATAACGACGATAATAGGTGTGCTCGTGATGATGTTGACGATAAGCTGGCAGCTCACTCTCATTGCACTTGCGATAATTCCGCTTACACTTATCAGCGTATCGTTTATTATCAAAAAGTCGCAAAAGTACTTCATAGACCAACAAAACTATCTAGGCAACGTCAACGGATATATTGAAGAGAACTTTGCGGGACATAACGTCGTCAAGCTCTTCAACAACGAAGAGGTTTGCGTAGAGCAATTTGGCAAATACAACGAGCAGCTCTATCAATCGGCTAAGTTCGCCAACTTCTATTCGGGCTTGATGCAACCTATCGCAGTTTTGATGGGTAACATAGGCTACGTAGCAGTATGCGTAGTCGGTGGTACGCTTGCCGTTGGTGGTCGCATTACTATCGGTGACGTGCAAGCATTTTTGCAGTACGTAAGGCAGTTTAACAACCCAATCAACCAAATGGCGAGCATCACCAACACTTTGCAGTCCACTATGGCTGCGGCAGAGAGAGTCTTCGAGTTTATCGAAGAAGAGGAAGAGACCGAGAGAGAAGGCGTGCGTGACAATTTTGTCGGCAGTGGAGAAGTAGAGTTTTCTCACGTGTCTTTCGGTTACAACCAAGACAAGATTATCATCAAAGACTTTAGCTCTAAGGTGGAGAAGGGACAAACCGTGGCTATCGTAGGACCTACGGGCGCGGGCAAAACTACTATCGTCAAACTGTTGATGAGGTTCTATGAAATCAACGGCGGCTCAATCACGCTGGACGGCGTGGATATCAGAGATATCAGTCGAGATAGCCTCAGAGACAACGTTGGTATGGTATTGCAAGATACGTGGCTGTTCGGCGGAACTATTATGGAAAATATCCGCTACGGACGACTCGACGCCACCGACGAAGAGGTAATAAATGCAGCCAAGATAGCTTACGCCGACCACTTCATCAACACCTTGCCGGGTGGCTACAACTTCGTCATCAACGTAGATGCCGACAATATCTCGCAAGGACAAAAGCAGTTGCTCACCATTGCAAGAGCAATACTTGCCGATCCTAAGATACTCATTTTGGACGAGGCGACCAGTTCCGTCGATACTCGTACCGAACAACTTATCCAAAAGGCAATGTCTAGACTTATGCAAGGCAGAACTTCATTCGTCATTGCGCACCGCTTGTCTACAATCAAAAATGCCGACAAGATCTTGGTGCTCAAAGAAGGCGATATCATCGAACAAGGTACACACGAGCAGTTGCTTGCGTTGGGCGGGTTTTATGCGGAGTTGTACAATTCACAGTTCGATAGTAATTAGTTTGACGGCGGATAGCTTTGTCGCAATGCTTTGTCGCTCTCGCGGCGGATATGCGTCGCAATACTTTGTCGAGTTTGTGGGTGCGTTCGGTCACATACGATATAGTATGCTCCTTCACGCCGTCCTCACTCTCCTTGTCTTGCTTGCATCTCCACCACGAGAGAATTACGACCAAGTAACTAATTACAAATTGAAGTAAGTATGCTCGCTTCGATAAAATCACCGCTTTCCTCGCCTAACTCGCATCTCCACCGTCAAAGGTGTGTCATTGCGAAGCGTTTGTAAAACGCAGTGGCAATCTCGTCCTTGTATAAGCCGTCCCTGTGCAAGGGAAGGGGGACCACGAAGTGGTGGAAGGGATGTTTCAAAAGATTCTCACATTTTCGGCTCTACAAATGAGATGTCATCCATGTGGAAGCCTATCACTAATAACTTTGTCTAACAAGACCTATCAATAGAATAAGGACTGCTAATTGCAGTCCTTATTTTATCCTCAATTATTTTGATTGGAAAATCTAACTTATATGATATAATATATAATATAATAATTATATCAATCTATATGCACCCGTAGTCTAATTGGATAGAACAATGCCCTCCGACGGCATCGGTGTGAGTTCGATTCTCGCCGGGTGCGCCA
>JBJETR010000034.1:0-2672 GCA_051883415.1 Christensenellales bacterium
AAGGTGAAAATCGAGGACAAAATACAAGAAAAAATCGTAAACGAAGTGAGAGCCGATTGGGAAAGACGCAGACAAGAACGCAGACCGCTGGAGTTGCAATGGCGACTCAATATGAACTTTATGGTGGGCAATCAATACTGCGAGATAACCCCTAGAGGCGACGTCGAGGACTACGGTAAACAATACTTCTGGCAAGAGCGAGAGGTGTTCAATCACATTGCGTCAATTATCGAAACGCGTGTTGCTAAGTTGTCGAGAACCAAGACGGGTATGACGGTAAGACCGTTTAGTCAAGACGAGAGCGACGTCAATTCCGCCAAACTCTCCACGCAAATCGTATCGGCGACTTTGGCAAAAAACAATATGTCAAGGTTGATGAATACGGCGACAATGTGGAGCGAGGTGGTGGGAAGCTGTTTCTTCAAAACAATATGGTCGGCTGATAAAGGTAGAGTCGTAGGCAAGAGCAAAAACAATGCGAGCATCAAAGAGGGTGACGTGGAAATAGCAGTCGTTCCGCCTTATGAAATCTATCCCGACAGCATATCGAGAGGAAGCATAGACGAGTGTCTGAGCATCATTCACGCCAAAGCATACCACGTAGGCGAAATCAAGGACGCATGGGGCGTGGACGTCAAGGGTGACGACGTGGACGTATTGGGTATGGACAATACGCCTAGTCTTGGCGGGGCAGGTTATAGCGCAAGCGTGGGAAGTATCTTCAACACTAAAGCGCACGACAGTTGCGTAGTAATAGAGAGATATACCTTGCCTACCAAGGATATGCCAGAGGGCGAATTGGTGATAGTAGCCGGCGACAAATTGCTATATAAGGGAGAGCTACCTTATCTCAACGGCAAGGACGGCTCTAGAGGATATCCCTTTGCCAAGATACATTGTATAGAAAAGATTGCCTCTTTCTTCGGAATGAGCATAGTGGAGAGAATGATACCTCTGCAAAGAGCGTATAACGCCGTCAAAAATCGCAAGCACGAGTATATGAACCGTATCGCAATGGGCGTATTGGCTGTAGAAGACGGCTCGGTGGATACCGACAACTTGGAAGAAGAGGGCTTGTCGCCGGGAAAAATTCTCGTATATAGGCAAGGCTCCAGCATACCGCACATGATGGATGCGGGCAAAGTGCCGAGCGACTTCCATATAGAAGAAGAAAGACTGCTCTCCGAGTTCGTCACCATATCGGGTGTGAGCGAACTGTCCAAATATTCGCAGACCTACGACAGTATGTCGGGTAAGGCAATCAGCTTGTTGGTGGAGCAAGACGACACTCGTCTGTCAATCGCTTCATCTAGCATCAGAGAGTGCGTCAAGACGATAGCCGAGCAAATAATCAGGCTATATAAGCAATACGCAAACTCTAAGAGATTGGTGAGAATTGCGGGCGACAACAACGACGTCAAGAGCTTGTACTTTAGTAAGAGCGACCTAGGTAGCGAAGATATCGTCTTTGACAACGAAAACCAGCTTAGCGATTCGATAGCCAACCGTAGAAATATGGTGATGGAGCTCATCAAACTCGGCGCACTCAACGACAGTGACGGCTCGGTGTCCAAGCGTAACAAGCTCAAAATTATGGAGATGCTGGGCTTTGGCAATTGGGAGAGCAGTATGGATATCGAAGAATGTCACCGCAACAAGGCTATAAAAGAGAATGCCGAAGTGGAGAGCAAAGAATTGGTGGTGGGAGAGTTCGACGACCACAATATACACTGCGACGAACATATAAAGCGATATATCGCAGAGGGCGACCTATCCGAAAAGGTAAGGGAAAAACTCAAAAGACACATACGAGAGCACAAGAGCAAGATGATAGAAGCACAAGTGGAAATGATGCAAAATCAAGCGTATGAAAAGTGAGGGGAATATGCAAATAACGCAAGGAGAATATCAAAATGTGGAAGAGATTTTTGTACAAAATGAGGTGGATGCTGAGGTGGGGAGTGTAACCCCTACAAGCGAGAAGGCTGAGCAAACTAAGGCAAATATTACACCTACAAATAGCGAGCAGGAAAGCTTGCAAGAGGGGCAAAACACGCTTATTGAAGATATAATCGCAACGCTTAATTCGGCGGAGCAAAGGACGAGCAACCAAGATATGCAATCTAAAGAGAGCGAAAAAATTGCGTCCGAACAAGTCGATGACGGTAGCGATAATACTAATGAGCAAAATAGCGAAAATAACGTAGGCGGGGGCAAAAAACCCGATACGTATAACGAAAAATCAAACTGCGAAAGAGATATCGAGCCAAGTCAAACACCTCTGTATCAACGGCAAGAGTGGAAAGACAAGACGGATAACTTCTTACAAAGCTATCCTATTGCAAGAAGCTTTGCCGTGGAGATTGGCAAGGTGATAGCGGGCGACGACCAACTAGCGCGCAATGAGAGTTGCCTAGAGATTGCACTTGCCAAGGTGCTAAGCAAGGCTTATATCTCACCGCAGGATATGATACTAAATAAAGACTTTGTTGACAAATACGTGCTGACTAACGAGCAAATCAAGTCGACGATAATAGACGGGTACATTCAAAGTCTTGAACGAAACAGCCCACCCAAATCAATGATGGGTAGAGGGCAAATAATCCTCTCGCCACCCAATAAACCAAAGAGCATCGAAGAGGCGGGAGAAATAATCAAAAAGATGCTAATCA
>JBJETR010000035.1:0-12083 GCA_051883415.1 Christensenellales bacterium
TATTGCTATTATGAAAACGGATATTTAGTTACTTGGTACACGTACAAAGAAGGGTTGAGTTACACTTTGAGTAGCGACGGTCTTTCGTATGCGGTTAAGAGATATTCTTATACGGTAGACGATGAGAAAAACGTCGTTATACCTAGCGAACACAACGGCAAACCCGTTACGGGAATATCTGTTATGGCATTTGTGTCTATCAAAGGTCTAAAATCCATAACAATACCTAATAGCATTGAAAAGTTTGCTTGGATAATAATCGGGGACTGCACCGACTTGACGACAATCAACTATCAAGGTACTATGGAGCAATGGAGGGCAATAGAAAAAAATAGTTTTTGGGAACAAAATAATTCGGTCGACTTTGCAATTCATTGCACCGACGGCGATATTGCCAAAGAATAAATGCCAAGTAGCAATCGCAAGGTTGCTACTTTTTTGCCAAAAAAACAAATAAAAATAACAAAATACATATAATTTACAACTTTTTGGATAATTCGCTTGCAATAATCGGATATAATTGTTAAAATATTGGCAGTAACAAATAAGAATTTATTTTTTTGGAGGAATATAATTATGGCAAATGTAAGAGTTGCAATCAACGGTTTTGGCCGTATCGGTCGTCTCGCTTTCAGACAAATGTTCGGCGCAGAGGGCTATGAAGTAGTCGCTATCAACGATTTGACAAGCCCAAAAATGCTTGCTCATCTTTTGAAGTATGACACCATGCAAGGCAACTACGCAAGAGACCACAAGGTTGACTTTACCGACAATTCTATCATCGTTGACGGCAAAGAAATCACCATTTACGCAAAGGCTAACGCTGCAGAACTTCCTTGGGGAGAACTCAACGTTGACGTAGTGCTCGAGTGCACCGGTTTCTACACCTCTAAGGCTAAAGCTCAAGCTCACATCGACGCAGGCGCTAAGAACGTCGTTATCTCCGCACCAGCAGGCAACGACCTTCCTACTATCGTTTACAACGTAAACCACAAGACTTTGACCAAAGAAGACCACATCATCTCGGCTGCTTCTTGCACCACCAACTGTCTTGCTCCTATGGCTAAAGCTCTCAACGACTACGCTCCTATCCAATCGGGTATCATGACCACCGTTCACGCTTACACCGGTGACCAAATGATCCTTGACGGACCACAAAGAAAGGGCGACCTCAGAAGATCCAGAGCAGGCGCTATGAACATCGTTCCTAACAGCACCGGCGCTGCTAAGGCTATCGGTCTTGTTATCCCAGAACTCAACGGCAAGCTTATCGGTTCTGCTCAACGTGTTCCTACCGCTACCGGTTCTACCACCATTCTCGTAGCAGTAGTTAAGGGCAAGGATATCACCAAAGAGGGTATCAACGAAGCTATGAAGGCTCAAGCTACCGAATCTTTCGGTTACAACACCGATGAAATCGTTTCTTCCGACGTTGTTGGTATGAGATTTGGTTCTTTGTTTGACGCTACTCAAACCATGGTTTCTAAGATTGACGAAGATACATACCAAGTACAAGTCGTTTCTTGGTACGACAACGAAAATTCTTACACCAGCCAAATGGTAAGAACTATCAAATACTTTGCAGAACTTAACAAATAAGTCTAACTAATTAAATACGCAAAGGGGCGGATAACAATCCGCCTCTTTTTGTTGAAGCAAATTGTATTATCAATGTTGCACTTAGTTTGGCGTTGCACTAAATTTATTCTAAAAACGCAAAGTTTAACTATTATTACCGTGAGAATTAGTATGTCTTGCCACAGCTAAAACGAGCTAATTTATAGTGAGGCGGGTATTGACAAAATAGTATTATTTTATTAAAATATCTTAGGAGAAAGTATGAAACTCAATAGCCAACAAAAACGAAAACAGTTTTTGTCAAAACTAAAATACATAGTTGTCCCTGTTATTGCCTACGGTGGTGTGGCAGGGGTTTTTACGGGCTTTATTGTGAGTTTGTTCAACCTCTGCGCCAATTTTTTGTCTAGCAAGAGTAGCGAGATTTACGCTTACGTTGCTAAGAACCCTGCCTTTATTCCGTTGCTATTCTTGGGGTTAATAGTGTTGGCGTTGGCAATGTATGCCATACACAAAGCTTGCCCGCACGTTAGAGGTAGCGGAATGGTGCAAGCCGAAGGCGTGATGAGAGGACTGGTGACGCTCAAGTGGCTACGCACTTTGATTGCTACTATCACGGGTTCGTTTATCAGCTTTTTTGCGGGATTGTCGCTTGGCTCGGAAGGTCCGTCGGTGCAGATAGGTGCAATGACGGCACAAGGAACCAGCGAACTGATGGGTAGTCGTCCCGCCAGGAAGAGATATATAATGACGGGTGGTGCCTCGGCAGGTCTTGCAGTAGCCTTCAATGCACCGCTTACGGGCATTATATTTGCTCTTGAAGAAGCGCATAGAAGATTTACACCTATGATTTTGATGACGGCTTCGTCGTCGGTTATTTCGGGTACCATTACCTATCGACTTTTGTCCACCCTATGGGGAGCGGGCGACAAGGTGCTGTTTGATATGGGATATATCATGCCTATCGCTACGGCTGACTCGTGGATGCTACTTATACTCGGCTTGGTGTGTGGAGTAACGGCAATATTCTTCAACTTTGCCCTCGTACGCACACAACAATTGACCGATAAACTCGAGAAGAAGTTTCCGTATTGGCTTAGACTTATATTGGTATTCGTTTTGACGGGCGTTACGGGACTCGTGCTCAGCGACGTCAACGGCGGCGGACACGGACTTATCATCAAAATCGCCAACCTTGACTTTACTTGGCAAATGCTTCTTTTGTTGCTTTTGGTTAAGTTGATAATGATAATATTCTGCTACAATTCGGGGGCGACGGGAGGTCTGTTTATACCTATGCTCGCTATTGGCGCATTGGTTGGAGGACTGTGCGGAAAGCTCTTTATCGCAATGGGACTAGATGAAGTGTATTATAAGGCTATCGTGTGTATAGCTATGACCACTTTCTTCGGTGCAAGCGTGAGGGCACCTATCACGGCGATAGTGCTTATCGTGGAAATTACGGGTTATTCGGCAGGCTTTTTGTCCTCGGCAATAGCTATTTTTAGTGCGTATATGGTTGCAGAGCTCCTAGGTAACCGACCTATATATGACAGTATGCTTGCCCGTTTTGTCAAGATACAAAACAAGGGTACGACTATCAAGACCGTTACCTTCGAAGTGCAGATAGAGCTGGGAGCATTTTTGGTGGGCAAGAGCGTCGGCGACATTATGTGGCCAGCCAACTGCCTTGTCAAGGGCATTACACGTGGCGAAGAACGTATAGTGCCTGACGGCGAAACGCTCATCGAAGTGGGGGATATCCTCAATATCGAAGTGGAAACCACCAATCCGAAAAAATCTTACGATTATATCAAAGACTTGGTGGCATAAAAGTCGATACGTATCTAATTATTGTACAAAAAAGACTCGAACAGTTATGTGTCGAGTCTAATTTTTTGCTAATTGTTATCGAGCAACGTGCGATTAAAATTCGATATCGAATATATCTGTGCAGAGCTTTTCGGCGTACATCGGCTCGTGGCTGACGAGGATAATTGCGCCTTTGTATTCGGCTAGTGCCTCGAACAAAGCTTCTTTTGAATTGACGTCGAGGTGGTTGGTCGGCTCGTCGAGTATGAGGAAGTTGCTCTCCTTTTGCATAAGTGCGCACAGTTTGATTTTGACTTGTTCGCCACCCGACAGTGAGCCTATTGCTTTGGTGGTCAATTCTTTCTTTAGTCCCACTCTGGCTAGTTGCGTGCGGATGTCCTTTTGGCTCATCTTGGGATAGGTTTCGTTCATAAAGGTTATGGCGTTGATTTCCATAGAACGAAACTGTAAGTCTTGCTCGATATAGTTGATTTTGCTATTGACGTTGAAGGCAAACTTGCCCGATATGGCAGGGAGCTTTTTCATCAAGGTTTTGAGTAGGGTAGTCTTGCCTAGTCCGTTGGTGCCTCTTATCCATAGCTTGGTGTCGCTTGCCATCTCAAAGGATATTGGTGGCAATATCGCCTTGCCGTCGTAGCCTATCTCGAGGTCTTTGACTTCTAGCATGTGCTTGGTGACAGCCAAAGTGTAAGGGAAGTCGAAGGTTGGCTTTTCGACGCTGACGGGCTTTTGCATAACCTCTATTCTGTCAAGCATCTTTTTGCGAGAGTTTGCCATACCTGCCGTAGCCGCACGAGCCTTGTTGCGAGCGATATAGTCTTCCATTTTCTTGATTTCTCGTTGTTGGCGCTCATAACTGTCGGCGTATTGCTTGGCGTTTTGTTCGTGTTGTGTCAAAAATTCGTCGTAGTTGCCCCAATATTTGCGTATCATAGAGTTCTCGATATTGACGATGATTTTGCACACGTCGTTGAGGAAAACGGTATCGTGGGAGATGAGAATGAAGGTGCCCTTGTAGCTATCCAAAAACTTGCGAAGCCACTCGATATGTTCCAAATCGAGGAAGTTGGTCGGCTCGTCGAGGAGCATAACGTCAAGGTCTTCGAGTAGAAGTTTGGCAAGCATCAACTTGGCACGCTGACCACCGCTTAATTTGGAGATAACTGTATCGTAGCCGAAGTTGTGCACGCCGAGTCCGCCTGCCACCTTTTTGATTTTGCTATCCAAATCGTAGAAGTCCTCGTTGTCGAGGTACTCTTGCATCTTGGACGAGCGATTGATGAGCTTATCCAACTCATCGGGATCTTCAACAGTCGCCATATCGCAATATAACTGTTCTAACTTTTCGTTGATTTCGTATAGATAATTGAAGGAAGAACGCAGGTATTCCATTACCGTCTGCGAGCGGTCAATGTTGGCGTGTTGGTCGAGATATCCCCAACGAATGCCGTTTAGCCATTTGATTTCGCCCGAATCTTGAGGGAGTCTACCCGCAATGATATTCATAAAGGTGGTTTTGCCTGCACCGTTGAGTCCGACTATGCCAATGTGCTCGCCGTTGTTGACGGTGAGGTCGGCGTTGTCAAACAAAACCTTGGAATCGAAGATATGCGTCAAGCCCTTGATAGTCAAAATACTCATACCGACATTGTATAGTTTGGCTCACGATTTGTCAAACGAATATAAGGGGTAAGCCGTTTTGCATATTGACAGTGATACGAGGGCGTATTATAATAATTATATAAAACAATAGAATAGTCACGGCTTATAGGCGACGTGATTGGAGAGAATCGATATGAAGATAGACTTGGCAGGCGTTTGGAGTTTTGGACAGATTGACAAAGAGGAGCGTTATGCCGCTAAAGTTCCGGGTTGTAACTTTTTGGACTTGATGGAGAGTGGATTGATAGAAGATCCTTTTGTCAAGGACAACGAGATCAAGTGCGATTGGGTTGCAAAGAAAGATTGGAGATATAGCAGAGAGTTTGAGGTGCCAAGCGAGGCACTTGATAGTGACGAGGTGTATCTCGTATGTAAACAACTCGATACCATAGCCGACGTGTACGTCAACGGCAACTTCGTAGGCAAAGCCGACAACTGCCATATTGCGTACCAATGGGAGATTAAAAACTTGCTACATGAGGGCAAAAACTCGATACAAGTCGACTTTTTTTCGCCCGTTGAATACGTACTTGCCAAGCAAGCCAAAGAGCAATGCCCTAACAATAGCAACGGCTTGACGGGCATTCCGCATATTAGGAAACCGCAATGTCACTTTGGTTGGGATTGGGGACCTGTGCTTACTCCGAGCGGCATTTCGGGCGATATCTATATCGACTGTCGCAATAAGGTAACCATTAAAGACGTGACAATAAAACAAATTCACGATGAGAGCGTCAAGGTCGTCGTGGATATAGCGGTAGACGACAAGGGCGAGCAAGATATTACGACGCAAGTCAAAATCACCTCTCCGGACGGTAAGACTTGGGAGAGTAGTATTGAGGGCAATAAGGCACAACACATATTGGCGATAGACGAGCCTATGCTTTGGCAACCCAACGGATATATCGAAGATAGAGTCGAGCAACCGCTATACAAGGTGGATATAACTTTGAGCGTAGCGGGCAATATCGTAGACGAGCAAAGCAAAAATATAGGTCTTAGAACGATAACCCTCAACACGGCAAAAGACGAATACGGTAGCAACTTCCAATTTGTAGTCAACGGCGTTCCTACTTTTTGCAAAGGTGCCAATTGGATACCTGCAGACAGCTTTATCAATAGAGTAACTAATGAGGTCTTGGAAGATTATATGCATATTGCGGTAGCGTCGGGTTTCAATATGATAAGAGTGTGGGGCGGCGGCTATTACGAGAGTGACTACTTCTACGATTTGTGCGACAAATACGGCATCTTGGTATGGCAAGACTTTGCTTATGCCTGTCAACCATATCCGTTCTTTGACGAAGAATTTTTGAACAACACCATCAAAGAAGTGGAATACAACGTCAAAAGACTAAGACACCACGCTTCATTGGCGCTGTGGTGCGGCAACAACGAGATAGAGGTTATGTCTACGGCTTGGCTGTACAAGACCAAGTACGTGCAATGGACGGAAAAGTATTTCTATGATATCTTGCCTAAGCAAGTCAAAAAGTACGACGATATCACGCCTTTTATCTCGGGCACGCCTATAGGTAGCTCGCACAACAAGGACGTGAGCAGTGACAACGTGGGCGATACGCATCTTTGGGCGGTATGGCACGGACTGCAAGATTTGACGTACTATCGCAGTCGCAATACGAGATTTTGTAGCGAGTTCGGTTTCGAATCGCTTCCCGATATCAAGACTATAGAAAAGTTTGCTGATCCTGAGGACTATTCTTTGGATAGCAAGGTCTTTACCACTCACCAAAAGTGCGCCAGCGGTAACAAAAAGATGCAATACTATATAGCAGGCAACTACCGACTGCCTGCAAAGTTTGAGGATTACATATATCTATCGCAGTTGTGTCAAGCCGAGTGTATCAAGGACGCCACCGAGCATTGGCGTAGAAGCTCAGGTAGATGCAACGGTTCTCTTTATTGGCAATTCAACGATTGTTGGCCTGTGTGCTCGTGGGCGGGACTAGACTATTATCGCAATTATAAGGCTTTGCAATACGAGTGCAAAAAGTTCTTCGCACCTATCATCGTTTCGCTTCAAAACGACAAGGATGGCGTGGAAGTCTATATACTCAACGACACCGACAAGGCAGTCGAGCTTGACGTCAACGTAAGACTAATCACCTTTGACGGCAAGACTCTATTGCAAGAAGATATGAGAGCAACCGTCGGCAGCGTGGGCAAAGTCGCCGTCAAGAGATATTCGATGGACGAACTTAGGAAACTTAGCAACCTCAAAGATTGCGTTTTGGTGGCGACGTTGATGAGGGAGGGCAAAGAAATCAACGTCAAGACGGTTTTGTTTGATAAAGAAAAAAATCTAAAATTGCCTCATTCCAACGTCAAAACTTGCGTCAAGGTGAGTGGCGGCGTGGCTACGATTACTTTGTCGTCGGACAAATACGTGAGGAAGTTGGCACTTACTTCTCACAACGTGTATGCACCGTTTAGTGACAACTATTTTGACCTTTTGCCTAATGAGGAGAAGGTCGTCACGTTGCAAGTGGGCGATATGGGCGAGCAAGAGGTGATAGAGGGGTTGAGCCTTTGCGACGTCAGCCAAATTAAGCCTAAGTCGAGTAGACTCAGCGATTGGTGGACGAGGACTAAGGTATTTTTGCTACCCGTCAATTTCTTTAGTTATTTATTCTACAAACATATTATTTGAGAGGCGTTATGAACAAGGTAGTGTGTATAGGTGAGAGCTTGATAGATTTTATGCCCGTGCAAGGCAAGACGCTTGCCTTTGAAGCTAAGGCGGGCGGTGCCCCTGCCAACGTGTGTGCGGGAGTGAGCAGACTCGGTGGCAAGGGATATTATCTAGGCAGATTGTCTAGCGATATGTTTTCGAGATTTTTGATAGACAAAATGCAACGTAACGGCGTCAATACCGACTACGTGGTAATTGACGACAATCACCAAACGGCGCTTGCTTTCGTTGCGCTCAACGACAAGGGCGATAGAGAATTTTCTTTTTATCGCAACGACACTTGCGACCTTGCCTTTGACGAGAGTGACGTAAAAGACGAGATTTTCAAAGAGGGTGACGCACTCCACTTTTGTTCGGTGGGACTAGTGGAGTCGCATTCTAAATACGCTCATATCAAAGCAATCAAGACTGCTATTGCCAAAGGTTGTATCGTGTCCTTTGACGTCAATATCCGTGCTAATCTTTGGCAAAGACTTCAAGACTGCGTCGATACGGTGCTTGAGTTTTGCACTTACGCCGACATCATCAAGGTCAGTGAGGACGAGTTGGTTACGCTTACGGGCATAGAGCAAGAGAGCTGTGCTGTAGAAAAATTGTGGCAATATGCAAGTAGATGCAAGATGATTTTTGTCACCAAGGGGGCTCAAGGTTGTGCTGCTTACGATAGGCAGATGAATTGCAAGTCGGCGGCTATCGTCAAGAGCGACGTGGTGGATACTACGGGAGCGGGGGATTGCTTCTCGGCGAGCATACTATACAATATGGTGTACCGAAAAGTAAAACCTACCGTGGAAGAGATAGGCAAGGCACTTGAATTTGCCATGCGTGCTTGTGCAGTCGTAGTGGCGGGGTACGGCGCAATGGAGAGCATGCCTACGCTAGAACAAGTAATAACTAAAGAATAATCGAGGAGTAAATTATGGATATACAACAAGTGGTGACAAGACCGATATTTTTTGAAAAAAACAGAGTTTATCGCATATATCTCGGTGGTAAAGGATATGCAGATTTGTGTTCGGACGGCTCTCAAGACGGATACTTCCCCGAAGAGTGGATTGCCAGCAAGGTCAAAGCAATCAATCCAAGATACTTCGGCAAGCGTGACGGCGTGTCGGTGGTCAAAGGTACAGACGTATTCTTTGACGATTTGCTAAATGAGTATCCCGACAAGTTGCTTGGTGGCAAAAAGTACGACTGCCTCGTCAAATATCTCGACAGTGCTATAAGACTACCTATGCAAGTGCATCCGACCAAGGACTTTTCGAGAAAAAACTTTGGTAGCGAATACGGCAAGACGGAAGCGTGGCTAGTGGTGGCTACACGTCCCGGCGCCAAGATTTATTTTGGATTCAACCGTCCAATGACCAAGCAAGAGTTGTGGGAGTTGGAAGAGAGGAGTCAGGACGAGCCTAATATTATGGAGAGCATTCTCAACGGCGTTGACGCCAAAGTCGGAGATATGTATTTGATTAAGGGTGGTTTGATACACGCAATAGGTCAAGGTTGCACCATCATCGAGGTGCAAGAGCCGACCGACTTTACCATTCAACCCGAGAATTGGTGCGGAGAATACCACATCAGCGAAGAAGAAAAATACATAGGACTAGATAAGTCCACGGCACTTGACTGTTTCGACTATTCTCTATGGGGACAAAAGTCGCTGGATAGTGCAAAAATTCAGCCTAAAGTAGTGGTTGAAAATCAAGGCTATAAGTGCGAAAAGCTCATCGACTATGACGATACGCCTTGTTTTGCACAATATAGACACGTCTTGACGGGCGGAAACATGACTATGCACAACGCCCCTAGCGTATGGATAGTGCTTGACGGCAAATGCACTATCGAGGGCGAAAACTACAAGCAGGAGGTAGTCAAGGGAGAATACTTCTTCTTGCCATACTGCGCAGCAGACAAATATACCGTCAGCGGAGAGGCAACTCTCATAGAATGTTTGCCAAGCAAACAATAATATTGATGAAAAGCGACAAACATACAAAACGCACTAAGACCGAGGTCAATGCTCGGTCTAAGCCAAAAAGAGAAACTAATGCAAACAAGACTTTGGTCAAATTGATACGAAATATTCGGCAAGCCATATTTGTCGACAAATACAACTGCATAAATTGTGGCAAAGAACTAGCAAATCCCAATCGCTACGGCTTGTGCGACGAGTGCAAGAGTAAGATAGAGTTTTTGTACGAGGACGTTTGCCACAAGTGTGGAAGAAGAGAAAAGAGCGAAGCTGACTATTGCTTGACTTGCCAAGCTCACGAAAGGCACTTCTTGCGTAATAGAAGCGTGTGCGTATACGACGGCATAGCCAAGTCTTTGATACATAGATACAAGTTTGGAGGCAAAAAGTATTATTGTAGTTATTTTGCCAATATGTTGGTGGACAAGTATCTAGACGAGGGGTACGACTGTGACGTGGTCACATCGGTGCCTATATCCAAAGAAAGAGCACGCAAGAGAGGCTACAACCAAAGCCAAATCGTGGCAAAGAGATTGGCGGAGGCTTTGAAGTTGCCTTACGTGGGCGAGTGTATCGTCAAGAGCAAGGATAATATCGAGCAAGCCAAGCTCTCCGGCAAAGAAAGAGAAGAAAACGTGCTCGGCGTATACAAGGTGATTGACAAAACTGCCGTCAAAGGTAAGAGAGTATTGGTCGTGGACGACGTGTTGACCACGGGTGCGACCATGAGCGAAGTGGCAAGAGTGCTATATAAAGCAGGTGCACAAAAGGTGGAAGGCTTGACGATATGCGCCACCACATACAAAATTCAATCGTCCAATCTATGCGAGGAGGATAACAATGAAGAGTAGATGGTACAAAGACGCGGTAATCTATCAAATCTATCCACGTAGCTTTTGCGACGGCAACGGCGACGGCATTGGAGATATCAGGGGTATAATATCTAAACTAGATTATCTACAAGATTTGGGCGTGGACGCGGTATGGCTTTCGCCTTGCTACAAGTCGCCCAACGACGACAACGGCTATGATATAAGTGACTATCGTGATATTATGGACGAGTTTGGCACGCTTGACGATTGGCAAGAGATGATAGACGGCATGCACGCAAGGGGAATAAAACTCATCATGGACCTTGTAGTCAATCACTCGTCGGACGAGCACGAGTGGTTTAAGCAGTCACGCTCTTCTAAGGACAATCCTTATCGTGATTATTATTTTTGGCGCAAAGGCAGGGGCAAAGACGGCAAAAAACCACCTAACAATTGGCGAGGCAACTTCCTCGGTAGTGCATGGGCTTACGACGAAACGACGGGCGAGTGGTATATGCACCTATTCTCCAAGAAGCAACCTGACCTCAATTGGGACAACCCTAAAGTTAGACAAGAGGTCATAGATATATGCAATTATTGGTTTGAAAAGGGTGTGGACGGCTTTAGATGCGACGTCATCACCTACATAAGCAAAAATCAAGGCTTGAAGGACGGCAAAAATCCTTTCAATCCGCTGAGGGGCGTAGAAAACTATTGCCTTGGCGAAAATTGGGAGAGGTACATAGCCGAGGTCAATAGAGAGTCTTGGTCCAAGTATGATAGCCTGATAGTGGGAGAGTGTGCGGGCATCAACTACGAACAAGCCAAGCTAATTGCCGACGAAACCAAGCCCGTGCTAGATACCTTGTTCAACTTCGAGCATATGTTCGTAGACTTCGTGGGCAAGTTTAAGTTGTCAAGATTTAAGAAAATCGTTGCGAGATACCAACAAATGCCAAGCACCGTGTGGACGTCCAACTATCTCGAAAATCACGACCAGCCGAGATGTATCCCCAGATACGTGGACGGCTCGGAAGAATATCGCAAGTACGGCGCGACTATGCTCGCTACCGTCAACATGATGCTACGAGGCACTCCTTATATATATCAAGGACAGGAGATAGGCATGACGAGTTGTCCGTTGGAGGAGGACGAATATAAGGATATAATGTCTATCAACGTCATCAAAATGCTCAACAAACACAAGATTATCAAGAAGCTCGGAATGAAAATCTTGTCCAAAAAGGCACGTGACAACGCCCGAACGCCTATGCAATGGAGCGGGGAGCAGTATGCGGGCTTCTCGACTGTAGAGCCTTGGATGAAGGTCAATCCAAATTACGTAGATATCAACGCCAAGAAGGATAGAGAGAGCAAATTCTCAATATTCGAGTATTACAAGGACCTCATTGTCAAGCGTAAACAAGTCAGCCATATTTTGGCGGACGGCGAGTGGAGAGAGTATTACGAAAAGTCCAACCAAGTGTGGGTATTTTCGAGAAAACTCGGCGAC
>JBJETR010000036.1:0-117192 GCA_051883415.1 Christensenellales bacterium
ATTCATGCAACTTGTTGCAATTCATGCTCCGCAAGGAGCAATTCATTCTCTCGTCAAATTGACGAGAGTCTCGACATGCCCCGTCATGGGGAACATATCGTACGGCTGAACAAAGTCAACTGTGTATTTGGTCATTAGCCCAGCCATATCTCTGGCGAGGGTGGCGGGGTTGCAAGATACGTAGATTATTTGCTTGGGACGGGCTTGAAGCAAGCAATCTATGACCTCGGGTGAGCAACCTTTGCGAGGCGGATCGACGACGACTATGCTGTCGGACATTTTTTCTCCCGCATATTTGGCAATTTGCTTAGGTAGTTCCACCGTAACGTCACCGCAAACGTTGGTTATCTTGTCTTGATTGCCGTTGAGTTTAGCTAACGTGTCGGCATTGCGGACGGCGTCGGGTACTATCTCTATACCCACCACCTTGTCCGAGTATCTTGCAAAGATATTGCTCATAATGCCCACACCACTGAATAGGTCGAACACTACGCTATGACTGCTCTTGGATATTATCTCGCCTACCTTAGAATAAATCATATCTCTCACGCCGTCGTTGATTTGCATAAAGGACAAAGGCGAAACGCCCACCTTGACGCCAAGTATCTCGCCGGGCAGAGTTTCTTGTCCGTACAGAGTCTTGATGCACTTGCCGTAAATGACGTTGGTGCGGTCGGTGTTGATAGACAAATATAGCGAAAAACTCAAACCGTGTGCCACAAAATCGTCAATTAGGCTAGTATGATTAGGAAGACTATTGCCGTTGACGACGACCACTATAGCAAAGGACTTGCCTACCCTTCTCACACAAAAGTGTCTGAGAAGTCCACGGTGGGTAGTTTCGTCATAGACCGAAACGTCGTTGCGATTAGCCCAATCCAAAAAGACGTCAATTACCTCTTGCATTGCTCTATCGTGCAGCGGACAGTCGCCCAAAGTATCGCTATCCACCTTGCCAAGAGGCACGACCTTGTGAGTGCCGCTTCTAAAATAACCTACTACAATCTTACCATCTAGCATGGTGATAGGCAGTTGGACTTTGTTGCGATAGCCCCACTTGTCGGGAGAGGCAATCGTCGGCAATACGGGGATATCCCGGCGACATTGCTTACGGATACAATCGGTTACTCTTTGAGTCTTGATTGCCAGCTGATGAGCGTAGTCGATATGTTGCATTTCGCAACCTCCGCACCCAAAATAGATAGGGCATAGCGGTGCTACCCTAAGCGGTGACGGTTGCAACATTTTGATAACTTTGGCGGTGGCAAATGCCTTTTTGTCCTCGGTTATTTGTACTTTGACCAGCTCTCCCTCTAGCGTCATAGGCACGAAGACGACCTTGCCGTCCACCTTGGCGATACCTTCGCCGTTCATACCCGTACCGACTATCTCGACTTGCAATATATCTCCCTTGTTCATAGTAATATCATAACATTTTGGAAGACGAAAAACAATAGAAACGAATAAATTGCACTCTAAGGTGCAAAATAAAATAGGAGGAGCTTATGAAAAAAAGAGGAACGCCCGCAAGACGTAGGGCAAGACAAAAGGATATTGACGATATGGCAATGAGCCTAAAAGACGAGGCAAACGATATATATCAATTCGAAAGAGACATTGCCGACTTTATCACTCATCCAAAAAAATAAGTGGCGATATGCCACTTTTTTCTTAATCGTCTAAATCTACATTCAATAATCTTTTAGTCCCAATAGATAATCGCTAGACACGTCCAATGCAATAGCTATATCGACTATCGTTTGCATAGGCGGTTCGTTGTGGTCGTTGAGCCATTCGCAAAGCGTAGACGTCTGCACTCGCAACTGCGTTGCTAGTTGTTTTTGCGTCATTCCTTTGTCTTTGAGCGTCTGCTTGACTCTCTCTCCGAATATTTGCATATTCATATTATATAAATTATTGCCACTTAAATATTGACAATTCATAAAATATGAATTATAATAACTCCATAATACAAGGAGAAAACAATGAAGTATTGTCAGCATTGTGGAGCACAAATCAATGATAATGCCGAATTTTGTCCTAACTGTGGTAGCAGTATCAAAGAAGAAAATCTCGGCGGCAGTTTTGTTGCAGGATTTTTCCTTGGTTTCTTATTTGGCATCATTGGTTTGATTATAGGGCTACTCTGGGAAGGCAAAACAAAGGAAGGTGCAAAAAAAGGCTTTTTGACATCACTTCTCATACAAATTTTCTTGGTGATTATCGTATTTATTCTAGTATTTTGCGGTATAATATACATTAATTGGAGCAATATATTGCCAATGCTATCTTGATTTACAAAAAAGAGAGGAACCCCTCTCTTTTTTTGTTTTGGAAATGCAATATAGCCCTTTATAAATTGAACGATAGAGGGAAAAGTTCACTGAGCTTGCCCTCTATCTTGTCGCCCTTGACGTTGAGTGCAACAATATATAGGTCGGAAAACTCACTGAGCACTTGCCTACATATTCCGCATGGTACGGGCACGCTCGCACCGTTGGATACCAGCACGATTTGACTAAACTTTCGCTCGCCTTCGCTGACTGCTTTACCTAGAGCTACCCTCTCGGCACATAGCGTTGCGCCGTAACTTGCGTTCTCCACGTTGCAACCCGTGTACTCTCGTCCGCTCTCACTCACAAGCACGCAACCCACGGCAAATCGAGAATACGGGCAGTAGGCATTGCCCATTGCGTTCCTAGCCTTGTCTATCAAAGTTTGAATATCTCTCTCCATATTCTGTCTCCTTATTATCTAAAATTAAACTCCTTGCAAATCAAAGTCGGGGGTGTACTCGGCATCGGCACTGCTTAGGTCTTGTATCAACACGTTGGCTAGTCCCAATTTTTCGGCTTTGGATATAGCGAGTTTGTATTCTATAGGCTTGAGTTTTCGGCTCAATTCTTCAAACTTTTTGCTCTCTCCGCAAGGATAGTATTGCCCCATAAGCGATACGTAATGACTGTCGTCAAGATTGTCCTTGAGCCACTCGAGCACGCCGTAGGTGTTGGGTAGACTCCTCGGCAAGACGAGGTGCCTAACACACATACCTTTACGCATTATGCCGTCTTCGATTACGCTCTTGCCCACTTGCCGCTGCATAATACCTATCGCCTTGCTCGCCACCTCGAAGTAGTCGGGGGCTAGGCTATACTTGAGAGCCAAGGCGTTGTCGCTATATTTGAAATCAGGCAAATATATATCCACCAAACCGTCTAGCATATTGAGTGTATCCTCGCTCTCATAACCACCGCAGTTGTATACGATAGGTATCTTGGGACGATAAACGTTGAGTGCCTCGACTATTTGTCTGACAAAGTGCGTACCCGTAACGAGGTTTATATTATGTACACCGCTCTCCTCTAATTCGGCGAAAATCTCCGCTAATCGGTGAGCGTCGATATCTTTGCCGTAGCCGCGAGAGACGGAATAGTTTTGGCAAAAAACGCACTTTAGGTTGCACCCGCTGAAAAATATTGTTCCGCTACCTTGGCTACCGCTGATGAAGGGCTCTTCCCAAAAGTGCTTCTGCACCTTGGCAACTCTCAAGCTCTCGCCCACCCCGCAAAAGCCAACCCTTTGGCTACGGTCTACTCCGCAACGCCTTGGACAAATATCACAGCGCATACACTTGCTCCACCACGTGGTCGGCGATATGCTCCGCCATATCTATCGCACTGACACGATATAGCGTGCCAAAGTGCGCCGACGTGTTGAGCTCGCACACCACCAATCCGCCTTGTCCGTATATGAGATCCACGCCTACGTAGTCGGCTCCCACTGCCTTGGAAGCCGACTCGGCGAGAGTCGCCATCTCTTGTGTGAGATTGATATTTTCCATTCTTCCGCCTTGCTCGACGTTGGAGCGAAAGTCGTGCTCGTTGCTACGCTGCACGGCACAAATCGCCTTGCCTCCAACTACAAAAACCCTTACGTCCTTGCCGAAACTCTCGGGGAGATACTGTTGCAAAATCGCCGTTTCGTGCACCGACGACATGACGTTTTGGGCTTCAAACAGGTCTTTGGCAAGGAAAACTCCCATTCCGTACGACGACCTCGACAGTTTGATAACCATAGGAAAGCCGAGCTTTTCGCCCGCTTTGGCGACAAAATCCATGTTGTCATAGCCGATATTGGGATAGGTCATAGGCGCAATTATCGTCTTAGGGCACTTGACTCCGTGAGCGGCGAGGGCAAGGTGCATGTTAGCCTTGTCGTCGCAAATCTCGATGCTTCTAGCACTGTCGAATAGACGCACGCCCTGCATCTCCAAGCTCTTGGCAAGCATGATATCCTTGTCCCACATTATGGCAAAATCCGGCTTGTCCTCTATCGTTTCGCCCGTGACGTCAAGACAAAATTCGTCGTTGCGTCTAAGCATCAATTCCACGCCCCTCTTAGAGAATGCTTTGATAAGCATATCGTACTGCTCCAAAAGTTTTGGGGTAGAAAAATATCTGTTGACTATCAAATATCCCGTCATATCCTACCTACAAAATAAGCGACCGTGGTCGCTTATTTTTTTGCGTTTATCCTCTTATTTTTTGTGTTTTTTGCATACGGGCTGTCCAAAGACTTCGCCCAATACTATGCTCTTAGCAAGCTTCTTGTACTCATCCTCGCCCAATATCTCAACGGCAATACTCTTGTGCTTGACGTTGCAGTCTTGCTCGTGCCTCTCCTTGATATCCTTGTCGTAGTCCTTGGTCTTGGACTTGACGGAAGGTTGTATTAAGGTAAGTTTGGACTGATGTTCGACTGTAGAAGTCGGTTTGGTAGCCATGGCGTTCTTTACGTTGTTGGACTTTTGGTTTGTTTGGCTCGCTTTGGTGGGCGAAGCAACCTTACGAGGTGCTACGTTGCTATATCCCAAATCGAACACGTCGTCTTGACTCCCTTTTACTACCCTTGGTCGAGTGTCGCCACCGTTGTTTCTTTTGGCTTTGGTCTTGGATTGCGCAATGCTAACCCCGACGAACAAAATCGTCAGAAGAATCATCATTGCCATAGCGAATCCTGCCATTATTCTTTGTCTCCGTCGGCGTTGCCACTGATTGCGTTGCGCATTGCGGTATCCGATTGCAAGTTTTGGAGATTGTAGTAGTCCATTACTCCGAGTTTGCCCTCGCTGAGCGCCTTTGCCATTGCCTTAGGCACTTCGGCTTCCGCCTCGATAACCAAAGCTTTCATCTCTTGAGTCTTGGCTCTCATCTCTTGCTCCAAAGCAACTGCCATGGCTCTACGCTCTTCGGCTTTGGCCTCTGCAATTCTCTTGTCGGCTTCGGCTTGGTCCATCTGCAACTGAGCACCGATATTTCTACCTACGTCAATGTCTGCTATATCGATGGACAAAATCTCGTAAGCCGTACCGCTGTCGAGTCCTTTGCCAAGCACCGTCTTGGATATAAGGTCAGGATTCTCGAGCACTTCTTTGTGCGAGCCTGCGCTACCTACCGTGGTAACGATACCTTCACCGATACGGGCAATAATGGTATCTTCGCCCGCGCCACCGATAAGACGGGTAATGTTGGCTCTTACCGTAACTCTTGCCTTGACTCTAAGCTCGATACCGTCCTTGGCTATTGCCGCAATGGCAGGCGTCTCGATAACCTTAGGATTGACCGACACCTTGACTGCGTTGAGCACGTCACGACCTGCCAGGTCTATTGCACGCGCCGTCTCGGGATCAAGCACAATGTTGGCACTATGTGCGCTGATGAGTGCATTGACAACCTTGGTTACGTCACCCTTGGCGAGTACGTGGCTCTCCAATTCGTTGATAGACAAATCAAGTCCCGCCTTTTTGGCTGAGATAAAGGCGTCTACAACTTGGTTGACTTTGATGCCTCTCCACTTCATACCGATAAGTCTTGCCATTGAGATTTTTACTCCCGAGACCATCGCTCTAAACCAAATGCGGATAGGCAATACCGTAAACACTATTGCAACTAAAATCAATAGTACAACTACTGCGATTACTATACCGACGATTGCGCCTGTGTCAAGCGTCGCACACAAAATAGGCATAATATAATCCATTTGTTTTACTCCTTGTTTTTGTATTCTTTGACTACGATTCTCACACCCTCTACCTCGATGACCTCAACGAGTTGGTCCTTGTCAATAAAGTCGGCTTGAGAAACGACGTCGTACTTTTTGCCTTCTATCTCCACCGTACCGCTTGGTCTGAGAGCGGTAAGAGTGGTGCCTCTCTGTCCTATCAAAAAGCTAAAATCGCTAGTGCCTTTGCTGTAATCCTTAGACACCGCAGTGCTATTCTCGATAAAAGCCGTGCGAGATAGCCAACCCATCTTGATAGAGATAAGCATAATCGCCAGCGCTATCAGTAGCACGAGCGCCACGACACCCACCATGACTATCAACTGTATGATAGGATTGCCCGCTCCGCTATAATACATCCTTACGGCAATGCCCACCGCTACTAGAATGCCGCCACAAATGCCGAAAAAGCCGAAGCCGGGTTGGAATATCTCAACAATGATAAATATCAGACCTAAAATAATGCAAATGGCAGGTATCCACCCTATCTCGGTGAAAACCAACGCCACTTCTTGCCAAAAGGTCAAATCTTGTGCTAAAAGAGTCATCTTGTCCTCCTTTGAAAGCCCCTATCTATATTATTATATTTTACACTATTATAATACGCATTTATCAATTTTGTCAATAGTGCCGTGAATACAATAAAACAGCGACGCAAATCGGCATAATTTGCGTCGCTAAAAATTCTATTGTCTACTTTAATTGCGATATATAATAATAGCCTTATTTGAGCATCTCCACGATACGCTTGCAAGCGGCTTTGCCTTCCTCACTGAGTGGTAAGAAAGGACGTCTGCATTCTCCCATATCTATACCCATCTCGGTTAGCACGCCCTTCTCCATTGCAAAGACGCCGTACTTGATGAGCAAGCCGATAATCTCGTTGACCTCCGTCTGAATGCTCTGAGCCTTGGCGATATTGCCTGCCTTAAACTCGTTGTAAATTGCAATAAATTTCTCTGCCATAAAGTTGTAGGTCGAACCGATACCTCCGTCCGCCCCCATTGCCAAGCCTGCTACGAACATTTCGTCAAAACCATTGTAGACGATTGGCTTGCACGCCATAGTCTTGAACTGTTGCAATAAGTATAAGTCGGAATTGGTGTGTTTGATTGCAATAAACTTAGGGTTGGCAAACATGTCTTCTGCAAGCGCCTTGGTAAAGTTGAAGCCGTTGGCGTTAGGAAAATTGTACATAATCATAGGTATCTCTACACTGTTAGCAATAGCGTAGTAGTGTTCCTTGATTGCTTGGTAGCTAAAGCCGTAATAGAATGGTGCAACTGCAGATATCGCATCGAAGCCTACGCTCTCTGCGTACTTAGCCATCTCGATTGCTTGGTCGGTGGCTATCGTGCCAACGTGAGCTATGAGCGTCACTCTACCCTTGTTGACGTCGGCTACTATTTTGAAAAGCTCTTTGCGCTCCTCTATCGTAAGCAATAAGCCCTCGCCCGTAGAGCCTGCCACGTAAAAGCCGTCGACGCCCTTGGCAATGTTGAGCTCCATAAGTTTTGCTACCGAATCGGCGTTGATTTTGCCGTCTTTGTCAAACGGCGTCAATAGTGCCGGGAATACCCCTTTGAATTTGTCCATATTGTTCTCCTTGTAAAAATGTTGATACGTATTGATTTTTTGGTTATTATTGTTGTTTAAACACTCCGTTGAGAGCACAATATACCGCTCCCGTCACGCCCGCCTTATTGCCAAGTGTCGCACGTCCTAATCTCGCCGAGATTTGACTCTTGCAAGGCTCGCTCCACATATTCCACCACAAGTCGCCAAGCTCCACTACGCCTCCGCCTATCAAAATAAGGTCGGGGTAAAACTGCTCGTCGACAATCTTGACCACCTTGGTAAAGTCGTCGAAAAAGTCTCTCAATACTTGCGTATACTTGCCACTCTTGTTGCTAAATACTTCTCTTAGGTCGCTATTGCCCGCACTCTTTTTGAGTCCCGTAGCGGAAACGTAACACTCCACGCAACCCTTGTTGCCACAAAAGCAAACTCTATCTCCGCCCTCGTGAAGAATATAATGTCCCATTCTCGTATCTACTACCGAACCCTCGTCAAGCCGTCTGTCTACAAGCAAGCTTGCACCTAGTCCCGTGCCCAGAGTGAGCATCATCACTCTATCGTAGCCTACACCGCCTCCGCAAAAACACTCGGCAACCAATGCGCCTACGGCATCGTTGACGACAGTGACTCTCCTACCGAGTCGACTGCTTAGTATCTCGGATAACCTTAGTCCCGTAAAGCCCCTGAGTGCGTCGGTAGCGTAGGTAATGCTACCACTATTCCAATCTACCGTACCGGCGGTGGCTACGCCAATCATCTCAACCCCGGATAGGTCAAAGTGCTTGATAGCCTTGACGATATTGCCTACGATAATCTCCGCACCCTTGTCACCTTGGGTAGGAGTAGAATAATTGTGCAGTATCGAATAACTACTGTCTTCTACAGATATAAGTGCAGACTTGATGCTCGTTCCGCCTACGTCAACGCCTATCGTCAACATAGTTCGAGTGCTCCCACGAACCGCTTGGTAATGTCGGTAGGACGGGTGATTGCCGTGCCCACTACAATGGAATATACGCCCGTACGACTAACCTTGGTGAGTTGGTCTCTCTCCCATATTCCGCCCTCGGCTATGATATGCGCCTTAGGGAACTTGACTACCATTGTGCTCAAAAACTCGTAGTCGGGTATGCTTATGCCCTTGGTAGCAGGAGTATAACCTCGCATGGTCGAGCCTATGTAATCGAAGCCCAACTCGTAAGCGTACTCGGCATTAGTCATATCGTCTACGTCCGCCATTATCTCTACGGTAGGTGCGTTGGCTCTGATATATGCTACAAGGTCGGATAGCTTCTCTCCGTTAGGTCTTTCTCTACCCGTGCAATCCAAGGCTATGACTTCACAACCCGAAGTCAACAACTGCTTGACTTCCTTCAAGGTCGGAGTTATGTATACGGGCGAATCGGGATATACGGCTTTGATAATTCCTATGACGGGCAACTCCACTCTACCTTTGATAGATTTGATATCTTCCACGCCGTTGGCTCTGATACCTACCGCTCCGCCTTGCTGAGCAGCATAGGCAAAATGTTGCATTATGCCAAGCCCGTACAAAGACTCTCCTTGTACCGCTTGACAAGATACTATAACTCCCCTATTCAAATTAGGCATGACTATTCTCCTTTATCCAATCAAGACTGACTATAGTCCAATCTATACTCTCGTGCAGGGTGCTTGGCTCGAACAATACGCCGATATCGCCGCTAGGCAACTGCACCATACTACTGTATACGAATTCTCCCTCTCGCAAAGTCGCACTGTACGCCCACGTCTTGCCCTCATCGTAGGACAACCTAATCACGCCGTTGCGACGCTTCTTGCTGTCGGCACCGTTGAGGAATACCACGCAAGGCTTGTCGCCGTCCACTGCGTTGATAACCGACAACTGACATATACTTTGCTTGAGAGCGTCGTCAAAACAAAAGTTCGTCCAGCTCTCTCCGCCGTCGTAACTGTCGGCAACGGCAACTCTCTTCTTGTTGCTGTGGTTGCGCATAAACAGTCTTAGTCCACCCTCTTGCAGATTGATAAGCTGACTCTCGCTCAAGCACTCGTGTGGCAATACGCTCTTGTCCTTGCAACTAAACAATCCCAGCCTTTTGCGACAATGGGTAGGGGTGTCGCCCATCTTCCAACTATTGCCCCCGTCGTCGCTATATATGACGGCGCAAGATAGTCGTAGCACTCTACCCTTGCCCTTGTTATAGTATATCGGAAATACCAATCTACCCGCATACTTGCCTTGCTCTATCTTGACGCCCACTCCCGGGCCCGTGCCGATAAAGCTCATATCGTCGGTCTTGACTTGGTGGTTAAGGCATACCGGCTTGGACCAAGTGAGTCCGTCATCATCGCTGTAACACAACATAAGATAGAAGGTGGATTGTTCTTTGAATATACCGTCCCCAATAAAAATGTTGGACACGTATTGACTTTTTTGATAAATATTGCCGTCTTCGTCTATCTCGTAGTCGGTGGCTGTATCGCCCGAATAAAGCTTGCCGTCCCTCGCGGTAAATCTCTCGCCTTGACCAATGATATACCTATATCCGTGCTCGTCCTCGCCCACTCCGCTAACGCAACTGAGTATGCCGACTCCCGCCGGAGTATGGTCGTAGAGCATATATATTCTACCCTTCTCCCCATCGTAGAGCAACGTCGGATCGATTGCCGCAGACGCACCTTGTTTGCTCTCTCCGTATTCTCTAACGGCAACTATCTTGTCACCCCAAGTCTTGCCACCGTCCAAAGAACGTCTGACTACTTTGTCTATACGGTTGGGGTTGTCGCCACCACCATAGTACCTTTCGTCGGCACAAGCAACTACTACACCGTTATTGGTTACCACCACGGCGGGTATCCTGTAATTGCCTTGTCCGCAACTCTCCTTGTCGAATAGTTTGATAAATTCCATATTCACCTACCTACCGTCATACTCCAACGATACGTGTATTGTTTGTCCGGCTCCAATGCAATAATACTCGTCTTCTTGCTGAGTTCTCTCTCCGGCTCGGCATAGTCGGGCAGTGCAAGCCATGGTTCTATGCAATAATATCCGCCCTTATTTTCCCAACTCCACAAGCCGAGGTTTGGCGTAGCGCCTAAATCGAATATTATGCTTACGCCGTCCTTACGCACCAATTTGAAATGCGAAAAATCCGCACCCGTAAGAATGACTGTCGGATATCTTTGCATAAGCTCTTTGGTCAACGGGAGCTTGCTAAACTTCTCCCACTTCTCTCGCCCTAATATATACTTGCCCTCTTGCAAAGTCAAGTTGTATGGCTCTATCTCCTTGCCAAAATCGAGATAGTTGCCGCTTAGGTCGTCCCTCTCGCCGTTGCCCACGCAAGGCAACGCAATAGCGGGATGCGCTCCAAGACCAAAATACATCGTCTTGTCGTCAACGTTGGTCACGGTCATCGTAGTGATGAGAGTGTCGCCTTCTATCTTGCGTGTAATGCTAAAATCAAACTTGTACGGGTAACGAACAAGCATGGACTCGTCGTACGTCAAGCGCAAAGTCACACTATCTTGCGTATGCTCTGTCACTTGAAAAGTCGAATAGTCGCACAGTCCGTGTATATTCATCTCGTAACGCTTGCCATCTACCGTATAATAGCCGTCTTTGAGCCTTGCAACAAAGGGGAAAATTACTACGTCCTTATCCGTCCAACTATCGGGGCTGCCTTGCCACAACAATTCTCTGCCCGTCGTGATATCAAAAAAACTATCGAGAGTGCCACCCTCTTCGTCCACAATCACTCGCAATCTGCCATTGTCGATACTCTTCATAATTCCTCCCTAAATCGTCTAAAAAAATTATAGCACAACGTAATCGTAAATACAATATATGTAAATAATATTGTTGCCCTACTTGCAAGTAAAAATTGATGAGTGTATAATAACTTCAAGGAGATTGATATGAAGGAAAAATTGTTGAAAAAATATGCAAAAACAGTGGTAAAAGTGGGCGTGAACCTTCAAAAGGGCGACGACCTCGTAATCAATACCACCGTTGACGGCATTGAACTTGCCAGAGCTATCGCCGAATGTGCCTACAAAGAGGGGGCAAAACGCGTCGACGTGCAGTTTGGAGATGAAAAATTGAGGAGATTGGACTATACCTATCAATCCGAGCAAGAATTGACGACGCTTCCTAAGTGGCTTATCGACCGTAGCAACGATATGGTGGATAGAAAGGCGTGCTACGTGGCTATCTTGGCAGAAGATCCCGACGCTTTCGTTGGGATAGACGAGGACTTGATTGCTAAAGTTTCACGGGCAAGACATATAGCACTAAAAAGATATTACGACGCCGCTACAAGCAACGAGATAAGGTGGTGTCTATGCGCCGTGCCGAGCAAGGAATGGGCAAAAAAGGTGTTCCCTAATTTGTCAGCAAGCAAAGCCGTAGACCAACTGTGGAAGATGATTGCTACCACTATGCGACTAGACCAAAAATCCCCCGTCAAGGCTTGGCAAGAGCACAACGAGCGCCTAGCTACTTTGAGTGAGTATTTGACTAAAAAGCAGTTTTGCAAATTGCATTTGACTACGGGGTTGGGTACCAACCTGGAAGTTGGGTTGCCTAAGGGATATTACTTTAGCGGTGGTCACGAGATTAGCCATGACGGTGTGGGCTTTACCGCCAACATGCCTACCGAAGAGGTCTTTTCGTTGCCTCATAGAGAAAAGGTGGAGGGTGTGGTGTATTCATCCATGCCACTAGTGCACAACGGCAATACGGTGGACGGATTTTGGCTGAGATTGGAAAAGGGAAAAATCGTAGACTACGATGCCAAGCAAGGTCTTAATACCCTCAAGGGTATAATCGAAAGCGATGAGGGAAGCCGCTATCTTGGCGAGATTGCAATAGTGCAATACGACTCCCCTATCCGCAGTCTTAATACGCTGTTCTACAACACCTTATTCGACGAAAACGCAAGCTGTCACCTAGCTATCGGCGAAGCCTATCCTATGATAGAGGGTGTGGAAAATATGGACGAAGAAACCAAAAAACAATGCGGTATCAACACGTCTTGCACACACGTAGACTTTATGATAGGCACCGAGGATATGACGATAATAGGCGAAGATTGCGACGGCAACCAAACGGTTATTATGCAAAACGGTAACCTCGTGTGCGTGTGATTGTTGACTAATAATTACAAAAAAGCCGATACGTATCGGCTTTTTGTTATTTTTAATTGTTTTGTTTTGCTTATTTGTATTGCAATATTACTTGCCTATCACGTTGTCGTGCAAAGATACCTCTCCGCTATTGAGCGATAGCACCACGTCGCCACAGTCTACAACAAGACTCGCTCTATCGTCAATATCGAGCACTTTGCCATGGCAAGCGTTGCCGTTGAAAACAAAGTCTACGTAGTTGCCTATGAGCATCGAGCGTTGTTTGTACTCGCTAAGGAAGTCGGCACAATTCAATTCTTCCGCTATTGTCATAACCTCTCGATAAATCTCGGCTATCAGCAAATTGCGGTCTAGGTCGTTGTCGTCATAGAGATAGGCTATCTTGTCGACAAGGTCGTCGGGGATAGGGACGTCAGGTTGTTGAGCGTTGATACCTATACCGACAATTACGCTGTCTACACTGTCTTGGTCAGCCCTTGCGTTGCACATTATGCCCGCAACCTTTTTACCCGCAAGATATAGGTCGTTAACCCACTTGATTTGAAGGCTGATGCCACACACCTTATCCACGGCTCTCGCCACGGCAACGGCAACGGCAGGGGTGATGAGCCCGGCTTGCTCCATGGTGCAATTTACTTTGACAGCCATGCTCATATATATGCCGTAACCTGCGGGCGAAAAAAACTTCCTGCCCTCTATTCTGCCTTTGCCCGCAGTTTGCTCCTCGGCTACTACGAGCAGTCCTTCTACGAATTGGTCACGTAGTAACCCTTCGATATAGTCGTTGGTGGAGGTGACCGTATCCAATACGACGACCTCGGCACCGGTCATTTCTTGAAGTCTTGTTTGATTGAGGGGTACGAATTGCATATTTACCTCACTTGCATTGTTAGTAGTCTGTTGAACGTCAGATAGAGCCTTTCCGTTACGCCTATCGGACGACAAGTCTAAAGAAAAAATCGCTCTCATACGAGAGCGACCTCGAATTGTAGTTATACCAATACCAAAAGTTTGTTCTTGACAATGATAGAAATCAAGTCGATAATCCAAAAGAGTGGAGCAAGAATTACGTTGAGAACGATGCCCAAAATGTTTCTTCTCTGTGCTCTGATGATGATACCCAAAATGAGGTTGGTGATAGGAATAATAGCAAGAATGATGCTGATTATGTAACCCAAACCAAAATATCCGCCGCCGGACTTGCTAGATTTTTTCTTTGCCATATACGTGTTCTCCTTTTATTTTTCTATATATCATTATATAGTAGTCTTGCTTATTTTTCAATATATATCAAAAAAATTTTTGGCGTTTTTGCAACAATTTTGTTTGGAAAAAGTGCCGCTAGTCGTCAATTGCGTCAACTATTGAATTGATTATCAAGGTCATATTCTTGGCTAGCGTTATCGACTATCTCGACGGCTCTTAGAGTAATAAAAGGCAAGGTTAGCCTTGCCCTTTGTCGTACCAACAATTTAGATTATGATTTATGAGTATCGTCGTGGCAACATCTACACTTAGAGCAATCGCCACAACAAGTTTTGCCCTTCTTTTTGGCGATTATGCGGTAGACGGTTACGCCTACTACGATAACCACCGCAAATACTATGATTAAAACTTCTATCGCTTTCATACCTTTCTCCTTATCGGCAATTTGATTTTGCCCTTGTTGTATAGCAATATCAACGTCACTACAACTACTGCCAAAGCCACGAATATAAACGCCGTCCACCAATAGGTGCCGATAAGATAGATAGCGCTCGATACAAGGAATGACGTGCATATCCAATAGATTATCGTGTTGCGGAAAGCGTGGTCAAAGTTGAGCTCCGCCTTTGCCGTTGCTACCGCCGCGAAGCATGGTATAGTCAACATATTGAAGGCAATAAAGGCTATAAGTGCAGGTATGGTGACTCCCGTCATCTCTATCATTTGGACTACGCTGTCCACTCCTTCGAGAGCTTCGTCCGCCACAAAGCCCGATACGATACAAGCGGCAAGCGTGCCGAAAGTAGCAATTACGTTCTCTTTGGCGATAAGTCCCGTCACTGCCGCTACGGCAAATATCCAACCAAATGCCCCTGCCTGAACGCCAAAACCGAGTGGCGTAAATATTGGTTGCACTAGTTGTCCTATGCCTGCAAGTATGCTCTCGTTGATACGCTCGTCCTCAAGGAACTTCCAACTAAAGCTAAAGTGCGACACGAACCAAATTACTATCGTGGAGGCAAGGATAATGGTGAATGCCTTAGTGATGAAGTGCTTGGCTTTGTCCCACAGCAACAGCATTGTATTCTTGAATTGCGGACGTCTATACGCAGGCAATTCCATTATAAACGGAGAGCTGTCGCCTTGCATGGTAGTGTTGCGCATGAGCATTACGCTGAGGAGCGCCACAACTATGCCGAGTAGATACATCGAGTATGTGATGAGGTCTGCATTGCCTACGCCGAACTTGATGACTATCGCGCCCGCAATAGCCGTCAAGATTGGTACTTTGGCTCCACAACTGAAGAAGGGGATTACCCTAATTGTCGCAACCTTTTCCTTCTTGTCACTGAGCGTGCGGGTGTTGATCATTGCGGGAACGGAGCAACCGAAGCCCATTATCATTGGAATAAACGCTCTACCCGACAAACCGAACTTCTTGAAGATTTTGTCAAGTATAAAGGCAACTCTCGCCATATATCCGCTGTCTTCCAAAATAGAGAAGAATAGGAACAATACGAGAATTTGAGGCAAGAAAGATAGTATTGCGAATATTCCGCCAAGCACGCCGTCACATACCAGCCCTACTGCCCACGAGGCAAGCCCCGCACTCTCCATTGCACCCCTGATACCGTCGCCTATCGCCGTCGTCGCAACCTCCATTAGCCCTTGCAAAACTACGCCGATAGAATTGATGCCTCCGTCTCCGAATACTCCCTCAAAAGCCGTGCCCCGGCAGGACACCCAACCCTCGGGCAAAAGCCCGCCTATAAACAGGAAGTTTTCGGAAAAGGTCAAATGGAATATGGCAAACATAATCACCAAAAAGATAGGAATACCCCAAAACTTATGTGTGAGTACTCTGTCTATCTTGTTGGCTTGCTCCCTCTTAGCACTCGACTGACCGTGCACGTTACGCTTGAGAACCGTAGCCATTCTCGCCGTGATATATCTATACCTCGCATCGGCTATTAGTGCCTCAAAGTCACCTGCGAACTTGTCGTCCACAAAGGTCTTGCGGAACTCGTCCACCATTTTGGAGGCTTGCGGGTGATTTTTGATTTCTAACTCGTCACTCTCGACAAGCTTGACTGCATGGAAGAGAGGATTATCAACTCCCGCACCTTGCATACCTATCGAACAGTCACCTATGAGGTGGATGAGTGCCGTATCCTGCAATACCGTCGTAGCCGTGCGTGGACTTGTGCACTCGCCTATCGCCACTTCCATAAGCTCGGCAAGTCCTTGCTCTTTGAGAGCAGATATGGCAACGACTCTAATACCCATTGCCTCTTGTAATGCCTTGAGGTCGATTTTGTCACCGTTCTTCTCCACCTCGTCCATCATATTGAGCGCAATGACGATTGGCACGTCTATCTCCATAATTTGAGTGGTGAGATATAAGTTACGCTCCAAGTTGGTGGCGTCTACTATATTGATGACGCAATCGGGTTTTTGGTCTAGAATAAAGTTGCGAGAAACGACCTCTTCGTCGGTATAAGGCGACAAGGAATATATGCCCGGCAAGTCTATGATTTGTACGGGCTCGGACGCCTTTTTGTATACTCCTTCCTTTTTGTCTACCGTCACACCCGGCCAATTGCCGACGTGTGCCGTGGAGCCCGTCAAAGAGTTGAATAAGGTAGTCTTACCGCTGTTAGGATTGCCCACCAAAGCAAACTTTTTCATTTGACTACCTCCGTGATTATGTTGTCCGCCTCACACTTGCGCAAAGTAAGCTCGTAACCCCTAAGAGTTATCTCTATAGGATCGCCAAGCGGTGCCTTTTTGCGTAAAAACACTTCGACGGACGGCGTAACGCCCATGTCGAAGAGTCTGCGTCTAATTCTCTTTTCTCCCCCTACGGATACTACTACGCCACGCTCGCCTATTGCAAACTTGCTGAGCGGTTTGGTTTCATGCTTCTCCATAGTTCCCTCCTAATCTATCGTATTCTCGACATTTCAAAATATGAAATATCTTTCACATTGCGAGCAAATTATATCACCGCACTATTGCTTTGTCAAGCAAAATGCGAAAGATTTTTCACATTCACTTTACACTTGCCAATCGAGAAGTTAGGTGCTATAATAATATAAAATAAGAGGAAAAAATGCCCGAAATAATTAGACAACCCGTACAAAAAAGGTCAATAGAAACCAAGAAAAAAATCGTGGACGCCGCCTATGCTCTATTTAGCGAGGTGGGCTACTTCAATACCAATACCGCTGAGATTGCAAAGCGTGCGGGAGTGTCGACGGGTATAGTCTACGGGTACTTTAAAGACAAGCGTGACATAATGATAGAGGTGTTGGATATATATATCAACAGCGTATATCGACCTATCCTGGTGCTCTTTGACGATATAGACGGGAGCAATCTGGATGACGTGATTACCCGTGTGCTTGCCGCCGCTATCAAGGCGCATCAAGACAACGCCAACATCCACGAGGCTCTGCACTCGCTCACCCATTCCGATAGCGAGGTAGCGAGGAAGTTCGTCGAATTGGAGAACGACATCACCATGGTCGTTGTTGATAAACTGTCGGGCAAGTACAAAGTAGACAACCTCGGCGAGAGAGTGCACCTATCTATGAATATTGTGCAATCCTTTGCTCACGAGTGTGTATTCGACCACCACAGCTATATTGATTATGACGTAATGTTTGGATTGGTAAAAAATATTATCAACGAATTGTTTGATTGAGAATCAATCAAAACCATGCAAAAACTCGATACGTATCTACAAAAAACACGCTACGACATAGTAGCGTGTTGATTTATTTGAAAGACAAAGCAAAAATTACCACTTATTATGAACCTTCTCGGCAAAGCCTAACACGTCCTTAAACTCGATAACTTTGCCATCGTCGAGCACCGCCTTGCCCGAAAACTTGCCGAAGACTTGATGAGGCAACATACACATAAATTTGAGATCCAGCGGTGCGGTGCGGTCGACTATCGGAATGAAGTCCATCTCCAATCTGCCGTCAGATGAGGTAAATCGCCAAGGCTTAAGATAGTCGATAGAATCGGTGCCGTCACCCGGAATATGGAAGGTGACTTCATCGAGTTTGTGCGACAACCCGCGATAGAATAGCATATTTTCGCTGGCGGCACTAGTATCGCCAAAACCGTAACCTATATTAAAGCCGAACGTCGAGCCGTCCTCAAGTCTTGTCTGCATACTGCCCCAATACCAAGTGTTGTCGTACGTCCACACGCCTCTGCCCCAATCGAGCGTAGCCATACCGCCGTCTACGTCAATGACTTGGTCACCTATGCAAAACTTACCGCTAGCGGATAGACAGTTGACTTTGGCATTGTAATAGAAGTGCTTGGGTTTGTCAAAAGGCGTGGCGATAAACATGCACTGCTTAGGATTGTCCGTGAGAATTATATCGAAGGTCAAGTCCTCTTTGTTCTCTGAGAATTTAGGGTATTTGCCGACGATTTTTCGCTCCTTGCCGTCGTTGGTAATTTTGACTTCTACCTTGCCGACTTTGACGATTACGTCACCCTTGTCGGGTGTGGACGGCATGTTGAATTTGCCCATTGGCAGTAGACAGATTGCCGTGCGAGTCAAGTGATATGGAAGAGAAAAATCAAGATAGCTGACGCTGACTGCTCCTACGTATCCCATATCTGCCACGGTGAGGCACAGTGCCTTGTCGCCCGCATTGATATAATAGTAGTCCCACTCCTTGATACGAAAGCTACTAGCCTTGACGTCCTTGCGGTCGTATTGCAAAAGATAGGTCTTAGAATAGCCCGGGGTGGCAATATTGCCTTGGTTGTCAAGCAGTCTAGCTTGCTCGATGATTTCTCTCTGCATTGTTACTCCTCGGTTGTGGCTGTAACCTTGTAGTATGGCGTGCTATGGTCGTCGAGATATTTCATTGCCACGTCGGACGGAATCGCCGTACCTAAGCCATACACGTTGTTGTATTCCGTGTCATTGCTCTCAATTCTACCGTAGACCACCCCGATAACTTTGCTATCGGCGTTGATAAGCGCACCGCCACTGTTGCCGTGATTGATATTGCTGTCAATATATATCGAGTTGTACGGCTCGTCAAGTTTGCCCGTAACAGGCAAGCTCGGATTGGCAACGGTAGCTTTGGCAAACAACAAACCTTTGCCCGAAGGGTTGCCTATAGTGAATGCCGTCTGTCCATACCTAAGCCCCGTCGAAGTATCAAAAGTCATATAATCAAACTTTTCGCCCACCGTATTGACCTTGAGTATTGCAAGGTCAAGGACGGGATCGTGTGCCTTGAGTTCGACGTCCGAAAATTCTTTGCCACTAGCCGTCTTGATAGAATAATGAGAACCACTTGCTATCACGTGGCTGTTGGTAACTACGTAGCCCGATTCGTGAACAAAGAAGCCCGCACCCGTTGCCTTGTCGGTGTATACCAATACTGCGGCGTTGATAGTGTTGGCTGCCACTATCTCGGCGATAGAACTGCCCTCCAAGTCGGTAACGTCGATGGTATATCTATTCTCCGTAGTGGTGCCCGTATTGTTGAGTAAGTCAAAGAACATACTACAACCCGTCATTGCCATAGTAGATACGACCACCAGCAAAGCTATTGCCGATATAATTATTTTCCTTTTCATATGATACACCTCCGTATCAAATTTCTTGTAGATTCCACCTTTCTACGTGAGTCTTGGTTTCACCCGGTTGCAACTCGTAGAGAGGACTTAGCGTCTCTATCTCTAACATTATATTGTTGGTGTAACTCTCAACGTTGCACTCGTAGTCGGGATATCTCTCGCCTTCGAGATAGTCGAAGCCCAACGTAAATTCGAGCCCTTTGGTCTTGACTTTGACGGCTTGTTTGACCGACATGCCGACTTTGATAGGTTGAGCGATATTCTTCTGTTGCAAAGCCACTTGGTTGTTGGCGATAGTTAGACGCTCGTCCTTGACGTCGGTGTATGGCCACAAAACGATATTGCGGTTGGCAAGAAAGCCCGTGTCCTCTTGCGAGAGCGGTATATATGCCGTAGCACCCTTGTCGAGCACCGTCAATCCCCACATGGATATCGGTGGGGTAACCTTGTCGCCGACGTTGGTAAAGCTATGTACTAAGGTGATTTCGCCACCCTCTTGCATAGTGATGGCAATGCTCTTGCGTATGCCCGTAGTAACTTCCGCCTCCGAAGTAAAGACTGCTCCGCCCTCTACGTATTGCACGTCAACGGGTGCGTTGTCGGGATAGTAGGTGTCGATATACTCAGGCGACTTCCACAAGCGGTGTCCACCGTAGATATGCCATATTCCCTTACCTGCCAAGTTGTCATCAAAATATTCTCCGCCCTTGTTGATAAGGTCTTCGTGGTCCTCATACATTATGTTTTCGCCACCGCATTTACCATAAAAAATTACTCTCGGTCCAAGGTCGGTGGTGACGATGATTTCAAACTTGCCGTTGGTGATACGACAACAATTGCCATATTCTTTGTAAGTCGTTTTTTCTACTTTTACCATATATTATCTCCAAAATTTAGTTATATAAAATTTGTACATATATTATAACATATAAAGTCAACTAGTTCAATATCCCACAAAAAAATTGTTGACGGCTTATGTTTATTGATGAGATTGTCACGCTCGCTTTGCTCACTTTGCTAACGCAAAATGTGCTGGGCGCAATGACATTATAGTTGGTAGTAGCTTAGTGCAATGAAAAATGTAGACAACCCTTCCGTCTTGCCATTAGGCAAGACACCTTCCCTTACACAAAGGAGGCTATAATGAGATTGCCACAGCCTGACGGCTTCGCAATGACATACGGATAGAGATTACCACACTCCTTTTAGTCGTTCGCAATGACATACGGATAGAGATTGCCACCCTCCTTTTAGTCGTTCGCAATGACATGACACAAGAGATTGCACAGCCTAACGGCTAGGAATGACAAGTAGCACGAGATTGTCATGTTGTACAAAAAATGCTCAAAAAAAGTGGCTAAATATGCCACTCACACAATTTATTTTAGGAAAGCTTTGTTATCAAATTTGTAAGTTCTCTTCTAAAAATAGAGGACTATCCAAAAACTCGCTGACCGTCATACCAAATCCGCTTGCTATCAAAACTACGGTGGATAGCAGATTGTCCTTGACCGTCTCGTGCATAATATTCTTCAAAGTCGAATGAGATACTCCGCTATTCATAGACAGTTGATAACGAGTCATGTTCTTTTCTTTGAGCAACTCTTGTATTCTCATTGCCAAAGCGTGATTTACGTCATTCATAGTACTCTCCCGAGAAAACGTAGGATAAGTATATTTTAGTTTATGCGTTAAAAAAATTATGGTTGCATACAACCATAGTATGTGTTATAATGAAAAAAATAAATAAAGATAATAAGGAGAAAGCTTATGAAAAAGAAAATACTACTCGTTTTGTGTATGATAATGCTGTTGATTATGTCGACGGCTCTAGCTGTGGCGTGCTCCAACAAGGACAAAACGCCCACCGACAATGACGATGAAATAATCGGAGACGGAGGCAACGGCGGGGACAACGGCGGAGACAACGGTAATGGTAATTCGCCAAGCATACAGTTGGTCAACATATCGCAATATCTAACATACGAACTCAACGAAGACGGCAATAGCTATGCCGTGACGGGATTGACGGATGAAGGATATGCATTGGCAAAAGACGAAGAATTGCAAGAAGGGGAGTCTCTAGACGATATTGAAGCTTTATGCAAATTGATAATTCCTGACAACTATCAAGATAAGCCTGTGACGGTCATAAAAGGTCTTACCTTACCTAATGATATTACAGGAGCCTTCTACAATTGTAATCTCATTGCTAGGGTGCTACTACCTAATACTATAAAGAGTATAGGAACAGGTGCATTTCATGGATGCAGTAGCCTAAAAAGCATATTCATCCCTGATAGTGTGACTAGTATAGGAAATAGTGCGTTCCGTGGTTGCAGTAGCCTGGCAAGCATTGACGTACAAGAAGGCAATACAACGTATCACAGCGATGGCAATTGTCTAATAGAAACGGAAAGTGGAACCTTGATATTGGGTTGCTCTAATAGTGTGATACCAACTGACGATAGTGTGACAAGCATAGGAAGTCATGCATTCTCCGATTGCAGTAACTTGACAAGCATCACTATACCGGACAGTGTGACATACATAGGAAGTTATGCATTCTCTGGTTGCAGTAACTTGACAAGCATTGAATTCTTAGGTACAAAAACCCAATGGGAATCAGTTGCCAAGGTAGATGGTTGGAATCAAGGCGTAGGAGTTTTTAATATAAATTGTGAGGACGGTGAATATGTCGAAACCGTATACGTTAACGATGTGATTGACAAGGTTATTACAGGATATGCTTTGGCTGTAGGCGAAGATTCTGCATTCTCTGCTTTTAACCTCGCTACCAATATTGCCGTATCCACACAAGAAGAGGGATATGCCGCTAAGAACTATACTATAGATTTCAAGCTCAGTCTTGACCTCGTCAACTCTCTTGCTACCGGCAAGGGTGCCAACGGTATTGTAATTGATATCAAAGAAGATGGCAACCAAGCTTTCTACTTCAACTACAAAAACGACTATGCTAACGGATATGAGTATTACAACGGCAGGGCATTTATGCAAGTCGGCGACCAGAAGTTTAATATCAAAGCCGTTGACGTTGCTAAGACCGTCAAGGAGCAATTCACCAAGGCAGGTATCGCTATCAACCCTGATAACCCTACCGGCGTAGACGAAATGGGTAACCCTATATACAACAACGGCAACCCTTACATTGACGACGAGGCAATCGCTGCCGTAGCCGAACAAATCGGTGCTTATCTCAGAATAAGTGCTATCCTTGCCTCTAATCCTACCCTCAGCGACGATGCTTGCTCTTTCGAGATCAACCTCGGCGCCATTCTTGATCCTACCAGCGATATAGGCGCTATGCTCGCAGGTCTTGGACCATACGTTAATCCATACTTCGATGCTCTTGGCATTGACCTCGAACTCGGTGAGCTCAGCACAATTCTTCCTGCTCTCGCTATCAAGTTTGACTTTACTTTCGATGACAACGGTATGGTTAAGACCGCCAAAGCAGAACTCGTTATCCCTGCCAAGCACGTAGTTGTCAAGAACACCAACGGTGGTGATTTGCTTGATATTACTATCCCTAACAAGCTCACCGCAAGCGTCGACGTAGAATCTCTCGTTGTCAACGGCGATGACTTCTCTTTGCCTATGGTAAAGACTTCCGTAGCAACAGGCGCTAAAGAAATCAACATGTATGACCGCAGCATAACTGCTAAGATCAACGTCAAGAAAGCTATCAACATGAACGTCGCAGGCGTTGTAAATCTCGATATCCCTGCTCATGAATATACCCTCAAAGCAGATATCTCTATCGATCCAACCGCATTGATAGGGGTAGACTTTACTGACGCTATCGGCAACTTCGCTATCGGCAACTTGCTCGACGCTTTGCTCGGTAGCGACACCCTAGATCCTGCAATCGACTTCATCAATATTGCAATGACATACGTAGAAGACGACGTAGAGAAGACTTTGCTCTCCGTTAAGCTCGACACCTTGGTTGGTATGGTTGAAGTAGATCTCGATGCTCTTGGTATGGGCTCTATAAAATACAACGACTTGGATACGTTTAAGAACTTCATCATAGGTACTATCACCGGTGGTGAGGGAGAAGCAACCATAGGCGAAGAAGAAAGCGGTCCTGTCCAAGAAAATCTCGACTATCTCAAACCTATCGGCAACACTCTCAAGAACTTGCAAGTTAAGATTGACGCTAACGGTCTTGACGTAACCTTCGCTAAGACCAAGTTCGCAATCGGATTTACCGAAGGCACTGATCCAACCGTTAAGTACGATATCAATAAGCAATATCTTGAAGTTGGCGCAACTGCTAAGGTTACCGCAGAAGGCATCAAGATTACTGCAACCGTTGCTAACGGCGGTGAGAGAGTTCAACCTGCCGACATGTTCGATATCGACGTAGAAGTAGAGATCAAGTTCGCAGACATCAAGTACGGCGAAGCTGTTAGACCTACCTTTGCTTAATCGAGCTAATCAATCTTTTGATTGACATTTAGATACCCTGGCTTATGTCAGGGTATCTTTTTTGAGGGTGGATATGCGTCGTAATACTGTGTCGCTCTCACGGCATAGGTGCGAGTTAGGCGAGGAGAACGAGGATTGGGCGACAGGAGCATACTAGCCGTATGTGACTAAGCACAACCGCAAGTTCGACAAAGCATAACGAAGTAGATACGCCGTGAGACACCCCCTTTGCACAGGGGCGGCTTTATACGGTTGAGATTGCCACGTTTCACTCGCAATGACATGACACAAGAGATTGCCACATGCCTTTTAGTCGTTCGCAATGACATGACACAAGAGATTGCCACTGTCGCTACGCTCCATCGCAATGACATAACTCCTTTGACGGTGGAGATGCGAGTTAGGCGAGGAGAACGAGGATTGGGCGATAGGAGCATACTTACTTCAATTTGTAATTAGTTACTTGGTCGTAATTCTCTCGTGGTGGATATCCGCCGCGAGAGCGACAAAGCATTGCGACAAAGCTATCCACCGTCAAAAAAAGGGCGGAAAAACCCCGCCCCTTTTTATTAGCCAATTAAAAAATCATATTATCTTCGTTCTACTTTAAAACTATATTTTACTTATTTATTCTACTACTTTTCTATTAAAATACTATTCTACTTTTCTAATACTCAATTACGCTTGTGCGTTGTCGTCTTTGCCGAGCATATAATCTGTGGTCTTGCCAAACAGATTGGACAAATCTATCAGTGCTTGATAACTAGGCTCTTTTACTCCTCTCTCCCAGTTGCTGATGGATACTTGAGATACTTGCATATATTTTGCTACGTATGTCTGGTTGTACCCATTTAAGATTCTTTGCTCTTTGAGTCTTTCTGCAAATTTCATTTTTTTATCCTCCTAAAAATTATTCCTTATTTATAATTTTCCAAGCCGTACCTTTTTCTTCGAAGCTGATTAGAGCTTCCGTCACGGCGTGCTTGTCCAACGCCATAGTAGTGTCATATCGACCGAGAGCATCGTCTACGTCATTGACTATGTCCATCACCTTGAGGTGAAAGCACTCCAAAAACTTGCTGACGAACGGAAAACAAGAATAGTATCCGCCGTACGCCCTAGTTATAGCAAATGCTATCACTTCGGCTACGTCCTTGTATGGCAAGCCTTCCGTTACGCCGTCATAGCTGACACCTATACACCTACCGTCTTGAAGAACGAAGTTGCCAAAATCTAAATTGCCAAGTATATAGCCACTGCATACGGAATGAAACATCTGCATGAATATTGCTAGACTGCCTGCAAGTGACTCGAGCTTTGCAGTATCGTCGCTCATCGTCGCACCCAAAAACTCTTCTAATAAGCTCTTGCCCTCAATATACTCGCAAATAAAATAATTGTCGTATCGGTTCAAGACCTTGGGTGCGTACCCCGTATACGATACCTTGGTCATTACGTCGGCTTCTTTGGCGGACTTGGGCGCATCTTCCGAAAGCTTAAGAATTGCCCGTCCCCCTTCGTAATTGATAAGAGCGACGTGTTTTTTGTCACTTTGATAGGTTTGTAGTTGTTGATAACGTGCTATCATAAATGGCCCTTATATAATTATCAATTAAGATAGCCATTTTGTCAAGATATAGCATAAATTTTTATCAAAAATTTACAAAATTGTCATATTATGACAAAAATTTTGTTTGTTTTTTGTCATGGTTTTTCTTCCGTGTGAATAGGGTATTTACGCTAATTTATTGTCGCCTAAAGGTTGTATTTGACGATTGCTCTTTCTAACTCGGTCAAAAAATCTAACAAATTGTCGTCTTGCGGGTGGTCTATCCTTGCATAATGATTGGCTTCGGCAAAAGTCTTGTAATAAGCGTTTTTTAGTGAAAACTTCTTGCTAGGCGGATTGATTGAAAAATACTTGTCCAATAAATCGTACTTGTCAGAACCCGAACACTCGAATTGAAATAGCTCTAGTTCTCTATCACCCCACATAACACCCATTGGATCGATGAGTGCCGACACGGAGTTGTTTTGTACGATGACATTGCCGATATTGAGGTCGCCGTGCAATAGCGACGGTGCTTTGACTTGCTCGGCAAATATCTTGTCAAACCTATTGTAGGCATACGTCATTAGGTCAAGATACTCTTTGTCCAAAAGTCCTCTGTCGCTAGCCGAACTAATCCTCTCCAACATTTGGAGTGATAGGTCAATATAAAACGCTTGCCACGTAGGATACTGCTTGCCCGATAGATAGCCGTACGTCTTGTTGGTCACACCGTGCAACGCAACGGCTTGGTCTACGACCTCCCAACCGATAGCGTCCCTGATAGGTTGCTCAGGCAAAGGCATTTGACCGAGATTGTCGCCCTCAGCCCACTCCATAACCAGCGCGTTGATATCTTGACTCTGCAATACGTGAAGCACTTTGGGCACTTTGACAACGCCGAGAGAGTGCATAAATCCTTGTTCGCTAGCTTGCATAACCATGTACTGCGGTTCGTCAAAGAGCTTGACGGACAAAACGAACGGCGCAACTGCTAACGTCACCTTGAAAACCCTGCCGTAAAAGCCCTTGCCCGCCTCCGTGATAGTCAGAGGCGGACAGTTGTATAGGGTTTGGATTGCAAGTTGTACCTTTCGCTTCATTTTTTATCTTATTGGTTGTCTTTAGGTTGCTCGTCCTCGATAACTTCCGCATCGATTACGGCTTCGTCGCTCGTGGATACGTCGGCAACAGCTTCTTGTACCGTAGCAACGGTAGCAGGCTTGATTTGCACTGCTCTCTCGATACGGATAACGTAGATAAATATGCTTGCGAGTACCGTCGATACGCCTAATTGCAAGCAATCCCAAGGCAATTGCATAATAGCTGCGGCAACTTTGCCCGTCTCCTCGTCACCCCAGAAGAGCGCTTGAGTGCCAAAGTAGCCCATTACCATAAATATTCCGCCGACAATCATGCTGACTACGCCGAGCGTGATTTTGACAGGGGTACGATATGGCTTCTTGCCCGCAACGAACTTGAACATAAGTCCTGCGACAAGCCCTTCGATACCCTTGATGAATAGCGTAAACCACATGGTGAGAGGATATACGATGCTATCGGCTATAAGCGAGCCTACGCCACCCGCTACCATTGCGGGGATTGGTCCCAACAAATATGCGGTGACGAATATCATCGTGTCACCAAAATTGACGAAGCCCGTGCCTACGCTAAAGCCAAGCATAGTGCATACTGCAACGACTGCCGTCATAAGTGCGCAACGAACGATTGCTACAGTGTTGATTTTTTTCATAATTGCTCCTTTTTTGGGCAACGAGCACATAGGCTTTCTCGGTACTTTCACGGTCTGAAGGAATAAAAAAATCTTCCACTCAGCAGTGAAAGAATAACGAAATTATTGCACGCCAAAGCAATGCAAATATCATACTCTTTCCCATTCTGACTTTACAGGCGGTTGCGGGATCTCACCGCATCGGCTGTTGGGGCTGTTGGACTCGTCCGATACTAAGTCGGCATCACCACCGGTCGGCTTATTGCCTGCCCAAAGATATTTGATAATTGTATGTTAGCACTGCAAATAGTCATTGTCAACGGATTTTTTGAGAATTTTTAGACGATTTTCGATAATTTTTGCACTTTCAAAAAACACTCAATTTTATTATAATATCAGTAATTTTAAGCTTGGTTTTTCTATGATTTTTGGACAAAAAACGCAAAATCCATGGCAATAAAAAAAGCCTCCACCAAACACTTAGTCTATATCAAAGCTTGATAAAACACCGTTTGGACAACAAAAAACCCGACTCAAAACGCTAAGTCAGGTCTTTGGTAGCGAGAGTGAGATTCGAACTCACGGTCCCCCGGGTATGAACCGGGTGCTCTAGGCCAGCTGAGCTATCTCGCCAAAATTGGTTGCGGGGGGAGGATTCGAACCTCCGACCTTCGGGTTATGAGCCCGACGAGCTGCCAGCTGCTCCACCCCGCGATATTCTTGATGCTTGATAATGATAATAAAAAAAACAACGTTTGTCAAGAGTTTGAGAAAGATTTTATAAAATAGTTGTCAAACAGTTATATTTTTGCCACTATTTCGTAATTTATTCAATACTATTATATTATCGAAAAATTACTTTATTCTGTTACTTCCGTCATTGTTTTGTACTCTAGATACCCCTCTAAGTTGTCGCTATCTCTGACGATTACGCTATCTTCACCTAGCATATCCATAATCCCGACAAGTAAAATTCCTCCTCCGACAATGAGGTCTCGACGCTTGACTTCCAGCCCCGCAAAGCACCCTCTTTGCTCTATAGGCGTAGCGTGTACACGACGGCACAAATCCACTACAACATCCCTATTAAGTCGATACATATCGACAATTTGAGCATCGTACTCTACCATTTGTTCTTGCATTGTCACGAAGGTAGCGGACGTACCGCCAATGGACAAGAGGTGGTCAAACTTAGGCACTTGACCATATCCTTGCAAGGTCTTGGCAACGTAGGCTTGCAGTGCGTCCACGTCCTCTTTGCACTTGTCGTTGAGGACGGCAAGACCTATAGGCAAACTCTTAGAATAGACTAGTCCGCTCTTGTCGCCCACCGCAATCTCCGTACTAGCACCGCCTATATCCACCACGCAACATACACCCTCTGTATATGCACCCAAAAATCCGATTTTTGCTTCGATTTGGCTAGGAAGAACGTCAATTTCTATACCACGCTCATGTGCTTGGAACAAAAAATCCGCTCTATTGTCGGCTCTACGCACCGCTTCGGTGGCAAAGAAAAATATCCCGTCCGCACCCCACTTCTCAGCCGTCTTACGATAGTCCGCCAACACGTCAAGCGTGATAGCCAAATTGTGTGTATCGAGTTTGCCCGTGGTTGCCAAGCCTCTGCCTAGTCCCGTGGTGGTGACGAATTTTTTGACACTCACGCCGTCTTGGCTAAGCATAAGTCTTACGGAATTGGAGCCTATGTCTACTACTGCGTACTTCATACCAAAATTATATAAAATATTTCTTTTTTTGCCAAATGCTTGAATACAAAAATAATTGCAAGACCAATATTTTGTTTGTCCGCTGTTCTTTATTATGAAAAAGTTATCAATTTTTGTTGACAATTACGCTTTTTTAATATAATATTGATTACGCTATAAATCTATGGCTCCATGGTCAAGCGGTTAAGACATCGCCCTTTCACGGCGGTAACACGAGTTCGATTCTCGTTGGAGTCACCAATACTTTTTAGGCTTCCGAAAATGCGGTTTTTTGAAGAAATAGGCGTTTTCGGAAGTTGTTTTTTTGCTCAAAAAAGAAAAATCAAAAATAATTTGTGTACGGATTTGTGTATGGATTATTGGTTATTCTTGGCTTGTACGTTGGCTTTTTCGAGGTCCTCACTTATATGCGTGTAATAATTTAGTGTGGTCTCGACGTCCGAATGTCCCATCCAAAACTGCACTTGCTTGGCTGATATGCCCGCCTCGGCGCATCGAGTGGCAAAGGTATGTCGCAAAGAATACATTACCCTATCCACTCCAATATCCTGCAAAATCTTACGATACTCTATGTTGAGCGTATTTTTGCTCTTCTTGGTAAAATTGAATATCAATTCTTTGCTACCGTTATCCTTGTACGGTGCAAGCAGTTCTCTCACTTGCTCGAATATCGGCACTCGTCGCACGTTGCCGGTCTTGGTGGTGTCTATCTCGCAAAAATCGTTGATTGCTTGTCTAATCTCGATACATTCTGCCTTGACGTCGCAAAATCTAATTGCCTTGGCTTCTCCAGGGCGTAGCCCTTCGTATAGCATCAATGCAAAAAACAACCAATACTTGGATTGTTTTGCACGTTGCACGAATTTCTTTTCTTCGTCCGGCGTAAAAGACGTTCTCTCGATTCGCTTAGGCTTGGGCATCTTGAGTCCATTCATCGGCGACGTTTTGATAATGCCGTGTTCCACGCAAGCAGTAAAAAAATTGCTAAGCCATAGACGAACACGATTGCGTTGCTGCACGTACTCAATGCCGGCGAGAAAGGTCTTGACGTCGTTTTTTTCGATTTCGGCAATTTTGCGCTCGCCCCAATATTCAACTATCCAATTTTTGTAGATTCCTTCAGCCGTACGATAAGTCGATTGTTTTACGTAAGGTTTTCGATACACTTCCATATAGGTTGGATAAAATCCGGATACGGTGTCCTGCCGTCTTGGAAGTTCCAAAGTCTTAACCTTCTTGACGTCGGCTTTATAGTCGGTGCTATTGAGATAGTCTCTCAACTTGTTATAGCACTCCGATTGGCTCGAACCGTATATATATTTATAAATATACTTGTCTTGTCTTCTCCCAAGCGGTACTCGTGCGTACCACCTACAGTTGCCCTCACCCCCTCTAAGTCGTATTTCTACGTTACGATACTTCATAATCTGCTCCTTCGAGCATACTGCATCGGATTGTGATTCTTCTCGAGCCTGCAAATAGATGAATAGGCTTTCGATGAGAAGTTGTAGCTTGTCCATTGTCTCGGCAAGCTCTTTTTGCATCTTTTGTTCAAAATCTGTCATAAGCATTCCCCCTTATAGGTGTAATGCTTATATTCTAAAACAAAAAAATGCTTAGAATTTTAAGTAATTTTTGAACCAAAAATTACTTACCTTGTCCGTCTAACAAACCTTGACCGTAAGTCAAGAATCTAAACTTGTTGCGGTCATTGAGTTGGTTGTATATCCTGTCTGCCGGACCAACGTCCTGCGAAACTCTCTCGCCGTCTATGACTATGATGCCGTCTTCGGATTCTCTACCTACCAAATAGTCGATAGTACAACCGAAGTAATCTGCGAGTTTTAATAAATGCTTTATTGTAGGTTCGCTTTCCCCTGTCTCAAGTCTTGATACCTGCTGAACTGAAGTACCAATTATTTGAGCCAAATCTTTTTGTAAAATATTTTTTTCAAGCCTTAATCTTCTCAATTCTATAGAAAATCCCATATCTACCCCTTTTGTCCGTCAAGTAGTCCTTGCCCGTATGACAAAAATCTAAATTTATTTCTATCGTTCAACTGATTGTAGATTGTATCTGCGGGACCAACCTCAGGTGCTATTTTATCCCCTTCTATCACTATCATCGAATCTTCTGACTCTCTACCTATAATGTAATCTACACTGCAACCAAAAGTATTTGCTATTTTAATCAGCACATCCATACTCGGTTCGGAACGCCCTTGTTCATAACTTGCATATGTCGTGATGCTCATACCTAATCTTGTTGCTAAATCTTTTTGAGTAAACCCAATTCTAATTCTATTTTCTTTTAATTTTTCCACAAAAACACTCATAAAATAAATCCTCATATGTTTTTTTCGTATTTATAAGATACGATTTTTTTGTATAAAAGTCTTGACACTATGAAATTTTTGTACTATATTTTAATAAAGTACGAGATTATCGTACTGCTTTGATAGAAAATACTAAATATTGCGTTTCACGCAAATATGAGCCTCTCGCAGGCTCACACAAGATGTTTTATACGGGGTTGTAGGATAAAACTCGTAAAAAATAAAGAAGGTCGTCTACGCTTCCTTCTTTATGACAAAAGTACCTTAAATATCAATAATCACTCAAACCAAGGAGATAATCGGCAGACACGTCAAGTGCTTTACAGATTCTACAAAGCAAGTCAAGCGACGGCAAACTTATTCCCGATTTTAGGTTGGTAATTGCCTGTCTAGTGATGCCCAATTCCATTGCTAATTGGGTTTGACTAATTGGACTAGTCTTCAATACTTCACAAAATCTTGTCGTAAATTGCATTCTTCGTACTCTCCTAACACCGTGATTATAACAAAAAATGCAAACTAATGGTTGACAAGTAAACCATTGGTGTATATAATAGGGATTGTAAACCATTGGTTTGCAGTTTGTCAATAAAAATGAGCCTGTTGGCTCAAATAAACAATTTTAGGGGGTATGTAGCAATGAAGTTAAAAAATCTTTCTATAACAAAAGAAGAATTTAAGAAACTTGTCGAAGAAAGTAGCGATGAATCTTTTATTTCAGGTATGAGGGATACGCTACTTCAAACAATCAAAATTTTGTTCTACAAGGCAGTTGAGATTGTAGAAGACGGCATAAAAGTAAAAGACGTTTCTTACCTTAACGCTATTCACGCAATCTATCAACATAAAGATCCGATGTTAGAAGATGAAGACTAAAACTTCTTGAAAAAGTCATCCCGAAGTTCGTGTTCACGGTTAATCTTCTTTTCTTTAGGATCGTAGATGCTATGATATATCTTACTGCCGTTTACTCTTTTTCCTTGTTCCTTATAAGATTTTAAGATTTTACCGGTCAATATGAACGATTCATCTTTGGCTGCTTTAAGTTTCTTATCTCTATTTTTATCGTTTATTTGGCGTGCCTTATAACCGATAAGGTGAGAAGCAGTATCCGTAATAAATTTTTTTGGCATTGGCAAACACTCCTTTTTGGTTTTGTTTCGTTATAACCATTATATCACAAAGTTGTAAGTAGTCAATGCCAAAAACTCCTCCTTCGTGAGGTATTAAACGAGCCTATTGGCTCAAATAACAACTTTAGGGGGTATATCGTATGTATCAAAGATACGAAATTATTGAAGAATACAACGGTTTATTTGATTCAAAAATAAAGCTGTGCACTACTGATAGTTTAACTCACGCATTATATATTGTTAAAACATTCGAGAAAGCCTATGAGGACAACCCCTGTTATAGTTACGATTTTAAGAAAATTGCAACAGATCTTGACGAAAGTCTTGATTTTTATCCTGACAAAAGCTTTTTAGATTCCAAAGTTATAGATTGTAAATCAATGCAAGATTTTCTTGAAAAATTAAATAAATAGAGGTGAATTTATGTTTATCAAAAAACCAAAGAAATCCGAAATTGCAAAAATGCGAAAAGAAGCCGGCTGGCGAGAAAATAACATTTTGAACAATGCGAAGTGTTACGTGTCCGGCAATCACGGTAGGACTATCGATATCTATACCAAAGACGGCAAAAGTTGCCAATGGGACACTTGGAACAAAAAGTGGACTAACTAAATTGGAGAGAGTATGAACGAAATAAAACTATTCGGCAAAATTACGTCGCCTATCGTAATGAAAAACACGAGCAAAGGTCAGTTGCAAACCAATTTTGATTTATTTATTAGGCGGAAAAAAAATTATGGCTTCGACTATATCCCGATAGTATGCTACTACGCTCTTGCTCAACTCATATACGAGACCTGCCAAACCGGACAAGTATTGTATATCGTCGGAGAGTTGCGGACGTATCGAGAAGACAATAGATGCAATTTGGTGGTCGTTGCAAGGCACGTTATGAGACCAAATAAAGAATTGGTACTATCGTATGAAGAAGAAATTCAGCAACGTATTACTATGTCAGATAGAAAATATACAGAAGAGGAACTCGGAGAGTTTTTTACTCCCATAGAAGATTTGAGGGATCTAATATGAAAATAACCGAAGAAATCAAAAAATCAGCGGACGTGCTATACAAGATTGCTCGTAGATTAGACGAGATTGCTCGTGAAAACGCTTATCTCGAGCTCGAGGCAAGTGTGGATGCGGAGCTCGACACTCTGATAGAGCAATCAACAATATGCACGTATATGCTCCAGCTCGAATACGGTATCGCAAAGAAAACGAGCGAGCCGAAAGAAATAATAAAAAGATAAATTGTACCTGCGCTTTCTCATTGTCTTTTGCGCAGTACATATACGCTCTCCCTTGTGCCATTGAGGGAGAGCAACACCAAAATCAAGGGGAACGATTATGGAAAAAAATTGAGAACATAAACGGCTATGACGTTTATCTACTAAGCAAAGATGAGTGTTGGCGAGAAGGATTAGCATATCCGACGTACATAATTATCGCCGACGATTGGAATTACGATAGATACGAGCCAAGATATATTGACCGTATTGAAGAATTCGACAACTTACACGATGCAGTTGAATGGTGTGCCAAAAATCCTAGGTACGACGATGAAGATGACTTTTAGCGATTTGGACAAGCAGATTATACAAGACTCCAATGAGAAATGGCAATATATTGCTAAGATCTCAGTTGTAGAAGATTTGAGCGAAGGCGACTTAGAAGACTTAATAATAGCGTTGGACGCATGTATAGTCTTTAGTAAATTTTTGAGGAAAAAATATGGAAAAATATACGATTTATCAAGCCAATAAGGACGGGCGAAGTGCCAAAATAATTGCACGTACACCGCAAGAAGCTATTGTAATTATGGAAAGGCTATACGGCAAGACGGTAAATGACGAAAGCTACACTGTGTTTAAAAAACTGTGATAATCGTTCCCGATTATATATTGCAAAGACTTGCGTATCTCTGAGATTTACGCAAGCACCCTACACAATGTGTAGGCACGTCGGTGGCAACCCCCTATGAAGAGTGAGCACCTTCCACGCCACCGACAATGCTCACCATAGGTATGTATAAGTTCGATTTTTCAAAAAATCTCGATGTATTTAGGCACAACGATTTTAATTATCGTTGTCGGAATAATTCTCTATTTATATTGGCTGGAATAATGATTAAGGTAGAAAAATTCCTTTTGGGAAAACATCGACGATCTAATTGGAAAATCCAAACAATGAAGGGGCAAATAATGAAGACGAAAACAAGGAGATAACCATATATGACGAAAATTCAAAATAAAATAACTATTACTTGTTTACTTGCAGTACTAATCATCTTGATTGGTGCTGTTTTTTGCACTTCTGCCCTTGCTGAAGAAAACGTATCGACAACAAGTACAACTTATGTGATATTTTATAATATCAATGGCGGACATTTTAACAGTGGTGTTAGTAGTTATTATATATGCAACGGAGAAGAATACACCGTATTAGATTCTAGCAATGTTTATCGTGACGGCTATACTTTTGGTGGGTGGTATGATAATGATGAATTAACCGGCACTCAATATACTACGTTTCCCGCTAATTATCCCGTTCCAAGTTCCGGCAGCATAATGCTATATGCCAAGTGGATTGGTAACACTTACGAAGTCAATTATCATGTCCCCGGTATTGATGCTAAAACCGTATTAGGATATACTGATACATACACAGCTGGAAAAAAATATAATATTGATGATAATATATTTTCTGAAAAAGCATTTCTTGGATATAACGTTGCAACGCTACTCGGTTGGTATGATAATCCTGAATTAAGTGGAGATCCTATTACCTATATATCATCTTCAAAATATGGTGATATCAATTTATATGCTAAATGGGAATATACTAAATTTACTATCACATATCACGATGTCGAGAATGGAAGTTATGATAATTGGGCACTTCCTCTCAAACATTCTTATACCTATGGTGAATTGCTTGATTATTATAATGATTCGACTGATTATTATTTTCCTGTTCCAACTAAAGCAGGTATAAGTGCCAATGGTTGGTACGATAATGCACATTTTGCAGGAGACACGGTAAATAGTCTTTTAAGATATATTGCTGACATGAAATTTGGTGTGCCATGCAATATTGATTTGTATGCTCTATGGAGTTACACTAGATATACTATTAGCTATAATGATCCGAAGAACGGTAGTTATGATAATTGGGCACTTCCGCTTTTGTCATCTTATTCTTATCTCGACGTAAAAAATTATATTGACAATGGCTCTGATTATTATTTTGTAACACCAAATAAAGCTTATTATACTTACTATGGCTGGTATGATAATGCAAATTTTGAAGGCAATCCTGTTAGGTCATTAGTTACATACGTTCAGAATAATGGCTATAAAAACATTACTCTTTACGCAAAGTGTACTGCCGATACGTATTACGTAGATTATATAATTCCTAACCTTACAGGTAACAACCAAAGCGCTATTTTAGATTCTCCCGAAGTATTTAACGTAGAAACAGGATATACAATCAGAGACGAAATATTCGACAAGTCTTTCGGCGGGTATACCAAGGTCGCTACTCTGCTTGGCTGGTACGATAATAGCGAATTTGCCGGAGTTCCCATTACCAATTTTGAAGTAGGCACTACGGGGAATAAGACTGTGTATGCCAAGTGGATATACAATCAATATACCATTACGTACAATGACAGTAAAAACGGAAGTTACGATAATTGGGCGTTGCCACTAAAAACATCTTATGGGTACAACGAGTTTATCAACGATAATTCCTTTAACTATTTTTTTGTTATACCAAACAAAACCTATTATTTTTGCGAAGGTTGGTACGATAACAATAATTTTGAAGGCAATATAGTAAATAATCTTAAAGAATATGTAGAGTTAAAAAACTTTGCAGTTGGCGATATAGTTCTATACGCCAAGTGGGTTCCGATAGAATATAAAGTAAATTATTCAATCCCTAATGAAAGTGGAATTAACCAAATTGCAAACATCGAACCTGCTCAAACATATAATATCGAAACAGGTTACGAAATTAATGACCAAATATATTATACATGTTCTTTATATGGGGCATTAAATGTTGCTACCCTTCTCGGTTGGTATGATAATGCCGAATTTTCCGGAGATCCAATTACAAGTTTTGCCGTTGGTACAACGGGCGAAAAAACAGTGTATGCAAAGTGGGAATATAATACCTTTAGTATTAGTTATCATGATCCTATTGGAGGTATTATAGATAGTTGGCAAAGACCGCTAAAATATTCTTATACTTCTAAAGAGATTATGGATTACATGTTCTATAGCGGAGATTATTTGATCCCCACGCCTTATCTTGATCATTATAACTTTGACGGTTGGTACTGTAATGAGAATTTTGAGGGAGAATCATTTACCTCGTTAAAAAAGTGTGTGAATGCATGTGGATATCGAGATATAGATTTGTATGCAAAATGGACAAGAATTTCTTACGCTATATTCTTCGATCCTAATGGTGGAAGTTGTACAGGCACACCTAAAGACTACATCTCTATTGGAAAAACATACATTATAGATCAATCAGATAATCATCATATTTATAAAGAAAATTATATGATAAATGGTTGGTATAAGGACAGTAGTTGTACAAATAAAATCTTGTCAATACCTGGCGATATCGGTCATGACGTTACCGTATATGCCGGTTGGACTCGTTGCACAGTAGATTTACATGTTTATATAGATAAGACTTTAGAGAAGCTTCTTCGATCAGATTGGGATAGCGATATTAGAAAGTATAGAAGTTATTCTTTAGAAATTAATGATTACAATCTTTGGGGTAAAGGCGTTACTATAAATTCTACAATAGGACAAGCTATTAATAATAAGCAAACTGTAGAGAATTGGCTCGCTCCAACAATTAAAGATAAAATCTTATGTGATATGGAAAACGCTTATTGTAATGCGTATGAAATCGATAATGTTATAGGCGATACACTAAATTTAGACGTATATGATATAGTGTATTATACGCTTGATTTTTCTGAACAAATAAGCGAAGACACTGTTCTTGCAGACGTGGAAGAAGGTGTCAACGTTGTTATATCTCGTAATAAGATTTCGGTAAAATTCGTCTTTGTTGATTGCGACTATGAATCTATCATAGGTCAACTCGGTAGTAGATATGACGTGGTTTATCAATATTCCACTACGCCCGGGCTCAAATTGCAATTCCCTGAAGAGAGCTACTCGACCTATACGGTATATATGGGTACTAGCATCATCAATCAATACGACGTGTACTTTATCGGTTGGACACTCGAATACTGTAATTGGCAACATTGGCTTGGTGGCAACGTTATAGGTATACCTGATAGCGAAAACGTAAAACATGAACTCGTATCTAAAGATTATGTAGTCAACGAAGATACTACGGTATATGCCTATTGTTCCTTCAAATCGGTAAATCTAAATCCCGGTGCTGACGAAGGTGCAACTGAAGGCGAGCCAAATCCTTATGCCACTTGTTCGTGCGGTTGGTGCAAATTGCTAAATACGCTCGGCATCCAAGCGGTATCCTTCCGTAAACTCGTCCACCTCGAGGACAAGTCGCTTGCAAATATTTTTGCAACATTTTGGAGCGAAACGTGGTTTAAGGTTTTGGTAATTGTTTTATCAATTATAGTGCTTGCGCTTATTTATCCGATAATTAGGCTTGTAATTGTAATAGTAGCCTTCCCTATCAAGGCAATCTATCGAGCGAGCAATAAGGCAAGCAAAACTTTGAAGAAAAAACAACAAAGAAGGAGATAATATGGCAGACTTTATAGATTTTGACGACGATAGTCTTCTCGACGAGACGTCGCAAGGCATAGAAAGTTTACCTCCAAATATTGAGGTGGACGGCGTTCCGGTAGCCGACGATGTGTCCACCTTCTCGTCGGAAAGACTGTCATATCTCATAGACGACTTACACGCCGTACAAAGGTGTACGGCGTATAAGTCCAAAGCATATCAAGCAATTACCGATACAATCGAGTATCTAGATAGCATAAAGGAGAATATACGATATGGTTAATTATTGGCAAGCTCTAGGTTATCTAAAAAATATGGGCTATACCGAGTTCGAAACCTTTAGCGGTGAAACAAAGACGTACGACGAATTGCGGTCGCATCCTATCGTCACTAATGCTAAACAAGGATATACGCCCACCAAAAGCGGAGAACTTCGTACCAAAGAAGGTTTTCGCCTACTCAAGGGAATTAGATAAATAAAATTAGCGTACTTCGGGAACGGTGAAAAACAAAAAAAGGAGAACGCTATGAAAACCAAGAAGCAAAACAACGTAGCAAAAAAATGCAAGCCGGACGTAAGTAAACCTTCCTTCCGCAAAAGAGACCAAACTAAAGTCAGTCCAAACTTTGACTTCGCCATGGGCGCTAACACGGTCTACAAGACTAACAAGTGTATATGTGCTCAAAAGGTAATTCAGACCGACAAAAAAGGTAAAGCTACCTTGACGGAAGATAAATACTTCCGCATCACGCCGGCAAGAGCTAAAGCCTTCAACATGTTGCCTGCCGACAAGAAGGCTCGATACGAAACTAAAGCGAAGTCCGTGAGCTTCTGCAAATAGGAGAGTTTATGAAAAAGATAAAAGCAATAACAATGCTAATGCTACTTGCGACGATTATTATTATATGTGCATGCGGGTTTGTGCCTGCTTTGGCGGAAACAGTAGATAGTGCCAACGAGTGGACAAGCATTGACGTTACTGTGCGTAATAGTATAGACGATTCTACCTTCACGTTACCAGGCGAATATACTATCAACATGAGCAAAGGTATGTTCGACGTGCGAATTGCGCAATCTGATATATCGGCGAAAATTCATTACTTCAATATGATCGGATACGATATCGCCGGCTATGACGGTTGGAGTGCATCGGCAGACAACGTCTATATCACCAAGTCTACCAAATCGCTCAACAACGTAGAATTGCTAGTATTGTACGAGGCAAAGACCTTGGTAGTTACCTTCGTAGACGGTATGACTAACAACGTAATTACGTCGTACAACGTGTCGCTCAATTCTACCGTCAAACCGCCCGTACCTACCGACTACACGGCACAAGGTTACGTATTCACAGGTTGGAGCGGTGGCGATTACGTAGATATTCAAAGCAATATGACCTTGTATTCTACCTATGCGCCTGCTCGATATATTACGGTCAAGTTGCCGGACGGCAGTAAGACTACGATAACGGTTGCCAAAGGCACTACCCTTGCGGACGTAACAGCACCGGAATATCAAGGTAAAAAATTCAAAGCTTGGCAAACGCTGCAAGGCGACAGCTTGGACGGAAGCTTCGTAGTAGACAAAGACATGATCGTACAAGCAACGTACGGCGGAATCGTCGTACCACAATGGGCAAAAACCCTGATAATCGTGCTAGTGTGCATTATCGTAGCGGTTATAATAATTGCCTTAACTTTCAAATTTATCAAAAAAGGGAGATAATATATGCAAAAAATTAAGATAAAATCAACAATTTTAGTCGCAATGTTGATTGCGATATTTAGCACGATTATGTGCATGGGCTTCGTGTCCGCTGAAGAAATAGGAACTAACGTTGATACAATAGTTGGTACTATTGTACATAGAATCAATTATTATGATAAATCCGGTGCGCTTATTAAGACGGAAGGATTACTTGCCGGCAATAATATGACAGGCATCGAAGGCTATGAAGGCGACTACGTCGTAAGGACGGAAAACTATGGTGAATTAAATAAATATTTCTCTTATATAGTGCCAAGTGAAGAATTTGTTAAAAATAATTATGTATATAATGATAATTCAAGTTCATATTGGGTGTTAAATAAAGATTACGAATTTACCGCTAAAAAAATTCAAAGTGGTAGTGACGATATGTCAGATATAATTGTATGTGAAGATGCAGGTATAATAGAGAATGATTCTTTTGGATATATAATTAATATATTAACTTCGTCTATTTTTGATTTGTCTTCTAATGTGAATTTATATTATAATCTTTCGATTGACGGTTCTGCATCTAAATGTTTTGAAGAAATCAATCATACCTTCCCGAGAGATTATATATGTTTATCATTCAATGACATAAATACTTCTTCCGCTTTATTTACATATACGTTAAATATTAATAGATTAATCGAATTTACGAGTATTTATGATGTTACATTAGATTCAAATATAAATGCTGATGATTATATCTATTATTACATAAATGAAACTATGTCTTTGGACGAGTTGACCGCACTTAATATGGATAACGTAATGTCGGATACTATCAACGTTTATACCGATATTGAACCCGCAAAAGAACCCGAAGCCCCTACCGATGAGCCAACCGATGAGCCAAGTGGCGATGAAAATGGAGATATTGTTCTACCACCTTCGGACAAGCCAAGCGATACGGACAAGCCTTCCGATGAAAAGACTATCAAGAGTAAGCTTGAAAAAAGTAACGCTGAGCTTAAAGCGCAATGGACTGCCCTACTCGATCACGATTGGCAAAATGCTAACGGTTGGCAACTCATCACGCTCATGACTATCACTCTTGCGGTTGTAATCGCAATTATCGTGACGATACCTATCGTGTGTCACCAAATCAAGAAGGCGACCAACGTCAAGAGAATCAAAGTAAGAAGCGCAGCACGCAAACGCTAAATCAACTATATATCACGCACTAATATAGTGCGTGATATCCCGAGGAAATTATGACTAGAAAAAAGAAAGAATCAAGAAAATACATACCCGTAAAGTACAGTGTAAAAATAGACATGTCGCCGGTTGCCAAAGGGCATCCGGGAATACAGTTCGGTAAGACACGTAGCGGTAAAAATAAATTGTTTGGGCTTACAACTGAGGCAAACGAACGAACAAGCAAAATTAAACTGCCTAAAAATACCAATCCCAAAGACGATAGAGATGCCTATATCCTTACTGTAGTTAGAACATCGAAAGATAAACACTTAAAAGAGCCGTATGAACAACATGTGATACCCAAAGAAGATATGCCTATTATTCGGCATTTGGTAGACAAATATAAGAAATCTCAAAATAAAAAGCCAAAAGGTTGGTATGACAAAAAAAAGAAATAGACGAGTTCGGTGAGTAATATGTCTAAGCATATACCGCCCGTAAATCTACTCGTCTATTCAGCAATAGTATAATCAATAAGACTATTATAGTCAAGTATTTTTAGAAAAATTATATGGAATTAAAGAATACGTACATATATCACTCAATTAAACCACTCATATTCGGCGCATTGTGTGCATTATTCGCTATCGTGAGTTATCTCATCGGCGAGTATACACCCGGTGTTGATAAGGCTGTATTGATTATTACGTTGACCATAACCGGTGTTATGGCGGTCCTATTTTTCGTGTCGGTAGGCATGCTCGCAAGCGTGGCAAGTTACGACTTGCAATGTCAAGCGCACGAGTACGACGTGCAAACCTTTCCGTATTATTGCATAGTGGTCGAAGGCGCTCCCGGTGCAGGCAAAACAGACACAATCAAACGCGAAGCAATTATTCGTGCGGAGTACAATTACGCACTATTGCGTGAGGAATACTTCCTTATGTACAATACTTTACCTGACATAATTGAACAAAACGACGTCGAAGCTCTTAACAAGTGGCACGAAGTCAAAAACACCTATAAATTTTATATGAATCATCCGGACATTTTCCCATGTCTGATATCGAATGTGCCTATGACCGTAGACGGTCGGAAGGTACTCAAGTTTTCTTTTGCTTATCTTGTTCAAGAGGCAAATCTCGGATACCGCACCGTCGCAATAATAGATGAAACTCGTGATGCCGGTGTTACCAATGAAGATTCTGCCAATCTTCCACGTGAAATGGACGAGTTTTTTAGATTTGTTCGTCAGTTCTACGAGGCAACTGTATATTGTACCGAGCAAAACAAGGCACGTGTCGTGCTTGCTTTGCGGTGCGTAGCGGTCAATTATACTATGGAATCAATGCAAAAAGGCATATTACGCCCAATGCTCTTAGAAAAGCACTACAATAGGCTTTTCAATAAATATTATGCCAAATACGGCGATAGGGAATATATCCTATTCCCTAAGAAAAAGTATAATCTTATATACGATTTTAACTATTACAATATGCGAAAATATAGCATATCTCAACTAATGTGCTTTCGCCCTGTTCCTGCACACAAGTGTCTTTGTCTTTGCTTCGAGCAAAATCCACGTGAGGTCGCTAAACTTATCAGACTCAAGAAGCTTATTAATTCTATTGGCTTTATTAAGTATTCTCGCAAGGTCGTTGGTGGAACACAAGGCAACGTTACGGTCAATCAAGCGACTCAAGAAGGTAGTTACACTCAACAAAAAGATGCTAATATCCATAATTTTTATCGTGAAAGTTATTACATGCCTGCATGCAGACGATATAAAAGTGATACGAGAATGTTTAAGAAACTCAATAAAGCTTACAATATGCGCTTTAATCCCGATAATTGGGGCTATCAAGATTACGTTGATAGAGATTTTTGGGACGAAAATTTGAAATATCGTTCTGATTTTTCAAAGAAAAGCAGAAATAATGTCGGCGAAGCCGAAAAAACGAAGTAAGCAATAATAATAGCACGCCGTCGCAAGGGGAAGCGAAGCGACGTGCGACGGCGTGCTATTGTTCTGCTGACGGTATTGTGTAATAATATCCGTTTATAATCGCAAGCGCTTGCGCTTGCGTCCAACATATTCAAATAAAAGGGGGTAAATTATGTATCTTATTATCTATCGAGAAAAAGAGAGAGAGGCATCCACACTAACCAACGGTGCCGATGCAACGCCAAGTAGCAAAAATTCGACCGAAAACAAAGTCGCCTTCGTGCCAAAAATTGTCAACGTGGTGGAAGTGCCGGGCAAAAAACTAACTTGGGCAAAAAACACGTTGATTGCCTACAATGCCGACTCAAGCAAGCCGTATATCGCAGAACTCGTCGAGGAAGACGATAATGGTCTTGTAGCCTTCCTATATCGCAATCGCAAATACGATATTGAGGAATACGGGAATATGGCAAAAGAATTACGTGACCAATTCAATACTATATACGAAGGCGTGACCGATAGGCTTGATGCGCTCCTTGAGGCGTGTCGCCGAAAAATAGCCTTAAGCGGTGGAGACGTCGCACCTATACAAAGTGAGGATTAGTATATGTTCCAAGACAATCTATTTAGAGAACTTATCATAGACAACTTTGCGGGTGGTGGCGGTGCATCTACGGGGATAGAGTTGGCAACGGGTATGCCCGTGGACATTGCAATCAATCACGACGAAGATGCTATCGCCATGCACAAAGTCAATCACCCGCACACGGTACACTACCAAGAAGACGTATTTGCAATAGATCCCGAGAAGGTAACGGGCGGTAGACCTGTCGGCATTGCTTGGTTTTCGCCTGACTGTAAGCACTTTTCAAGAGCCAAAGGTGGTAAGCCTGTCGACAAGAAGATACGTGGCTTGTCGTGGGTAATTATCAAATGGGCAATGTCGAGCGTTGTGTAACGTCGCACGTAGGAGATAACTATGGACAAGATATTATCCAGGATACACGAAGAACTCAAAAAATACGGCGTGCTCAAGACCTATAAAACGCTCACCTACACGTCGTACGAAGAATATATGTACGACGGCGAACTGTGGCGTGTCACCTTCAAAACCGATGTCAACGGTATGAAGTATATTTGGAAAATCACCGCACCGGAGCGTTGATATAACGCCATATACCCTACCACGCTGGGGCGAAGCGTGGGCAATCCGTCCATAAGACGTAGTATATATTGATATTATTATAATTATAGAAATAGCGTCAGCAGTGGCGCTATTTGGCGTGCAATTCGTTTTTACCGCTTGAGTCGGCTCATTTTTTCAAAAGAAAAGTAGCAAAAGAAATATGGATATAGATACACTAATTATTTACTAATGTAACTTTTCTATAATAAACATACTCTACCAAGTTATTAGCGTTAGTTTTATACATACTATTACACTTTTATACTTTACACTTTTATAAATATAATAGAATATTTAAGGCTTAATATTTATTTATATAAAGATATACACGGCTATTCGCCGTGATTCATTGGCTTTAGAAGGATTTTTGAGCGATATGCAGTATGCTCATTGATATTGTGTTTTTGTTGTGTATAAACTCCAAAATTCCCTAAAAATCTAAGTTTCCGCCCTGCTCGTTGGAGTCACCAAAAAATAACACCACAATTCGTTGTGGTGTTATTTTTTGGTACCCCATTACGAGCAATAGAATAGTCTCGGCTAATCAAGTTTGACTTCTTACTTAGTCTCGTGCCGAGCGTTTTCGCATCCGTAGGATATTCGCCGATAGGCGAAATTCTCGTTGGAGTCGTTCCTTATTTTTTTGTTACTCCCTTGCGTATAAGTTCGCCGATAGGCGAAGCTCTCGTCGTAGGCTTATGCTTTCTAACTTATTTTTACTTATTTTTGACACAAAACTTCGGCTAGGCGGTATTGACAACTATCTAAAACAGCAGTAGAATTATTGTAGCACGAACTACTAAAAGGAGTAATATTATGGCTAACGTATGTGTTATAACAGGTGGCGGAAGCGGTATGGGGCTTGCTGCTGCCAAATTTATGTCAAAAGACAAAATCATCGTGATATCGGGTAGAACGATGAGCAAGCTCGAGGGTGCAGTTGCCGAGTTGAAAGCGTTGGGATACGACGCTTATGCAAAATCGTGCGACACCTCCAATAGAGAAAGCGTAAAAGAATTGGTTGCTTTTGCATCTTCCCTCGGCGAAATCAAAAACGTCATTAACGCGGCGGGCGTCTCCCCTGCTATGAAGGGAACGCAAGAGAGCATTCTGCGTATCAACGCTTTGGGTACGGTTTACGTAAACCAAGAGTTTTCTAAGGTTATGTCAAAAGGAAGCGTTATCGTTGACATCTCCTCCAATTCTGCATACGTTTTGCCTTCTTTCTTAATCAACAAAAAGGTTTATGCTCTTGCAGAAACCGATGAGGATACCTTCTTGAAAAAGCTCATCAAAAAGAGTAACCTTGCCAAGGGAGAATATCAACGCAAGGGCTTTGCCTACTCTCTCTCCAAGAACTTTGTCGTTTGGTATGCGCAAAAATGTGCCTTCGAATACGGCAAAAAAGGCATAAGAGTTGCTTCTTTGAGCCCCGGACTTATCGCAACCGATATGGGCAACCTCGAAAAGGAAGAGGGCGGAATGCTAATTCCTTTCTCTTGCGAAGAAAGAATGGGTACGCCTGAAGAACTCGGCTTCGCAATCGCAACACTTGCCGACGAGCGCAACGGATACCTTGCGGGCGTGGATATACTGTGCGACGGTGGTAGCACCTACGGTATGAAAGAATTTAAGAAGAAAAAATAAACCGCATAGAACAAAACCAAAAAAATAAAAAATTGCCGCCGTTGTCAATATAGGTAGACAACGGCGAATTTGTTATATCAAAAATCTAATAACACAATTTCCAATGCTTGGCAAAAGACTTCGTACTCTTTGTCGCTATAACAATATATATAGCACTCTTCAATATTGTCGGCTTGGAAAGACAAAATAGTTTTGATGGCAATAAGTGCGCACTTGTCTAGCGGAAAGCCATAAATGCCTGCCGAGATAGGCACGAGAGCTATGCTCTTGAAGCCATTGGAATCGGCAATGATAAGACAATTGAGAAAGGTGTCTCTTAGTTTCTTGGCATCGTCAAGAGTACCTCTATACTGAGGTCCTACGGCGTGTATAATATGCTTGCCCAATCGGTAACCGTTGGTAAGTACGGCATGTCCCGTCTTGCAACCGCCTATAGCATCGCACTCTCTTTGCAGTTCGGCGTGCCCCGCCGCTTTGAAAATCGCTCCGCACACTCCGCCACCTGCTTGCAATTGTTCGTTGGCAGCGTTGACGATAACGTCGGCGTCTGCCTCCAAGACGCTACCCTTTTTGATTTGTAACAACATAATATCCTCCTAATACTGCCGAGTTGGCTTTTGTCGGTTTTAAAGCACCCTCGCTCCTCCTTCCTCTACAATAGGACAACCGCACTTTGGATATATTATCTCATAACGTCAACAAATTTTCAATACCTAAGCCAAAATGGTTTTGTCCGTCTTTCGTTCTATTTTTGGACAAGGGCTATAAACTATAATATGAATACTGTCTACGTCGTAATGATGATAGCGTCACTATTGCTAGTGACAATTACCGCACCGGAGTCGGCGCTGAGTATTATGCTGGGTGGAGCAAAGAGTGCAATCGGCTTGTCTGTGTCGCTGTGTGCAATATATACGGTGTGGCTGTCGGTGTTGCAAATCATCGACAAAACGGGTATGGGCAAAACGCTAAGCAAAGCCTTCAAGCCTTTGACAAAAAAGCTCTTTAGGGGAGAGAGCGACCTAGCCTTGGAATATATTACTCTCAACTTCTCCGCCAATCTATTGGGTATGGGCGGAGCGGCAACTCCACTCGGTATAAAGGCAATGGAATATATGCAGGACGGCTCCGACAAGGCAAGTGACAATATGATATTGTTTATGGTCATCAACGCAACGTCAATCCAACTCTTGCCCGCAACTATCATCGGTCTTAGGGCAAGCAAGGGCTCTGCCTCTGCCTCGGATATAATTTTGCCAAGTCTCATTGCCACCACCTTCTCTACGCTTATAGGCGTGATTTTGTGCAAGGTGCTTTGCTCTAAGAAAGCAGAGAAAAAAGAGGAAACTCTGCCACTCAAGGACAAACTATGAGCGCATATATTTTACCTGCTTTTATAATATTGGTGATTGCATTCGGAGTAGTCAAAAAAATCTCGATATTCGATTGCTTTGCCACGGGAGCAAAGGAAGGATTGCACCTGGTAGTGTCGGTTTTTCCCTTTCTCTGTAGCATTATGATTGCCGTAGAACTGTTTTCTATGAGCGGACTGAGTAAGTATTTTTCTAAAATTTTGGAACCTGTATTGACTTTTTTGGGTGTGCCGAGCGAATTGTGCGAACTGCTTATCATTCTTCCGTTGAGCGGAAACGGCTCTATTGCAATGTTGGAAAATATCTACAACACCTACGGAGTGGATAGCTTTATCGCCCGCTGTGCTTCGGTCATAGTCAGCGCAAGCGAAACGGTATTTTATATCGCGACGATGTACTTCTCCACCACCAAAGTAAAAAAGTTGAGATACGCTATCCCCGTAGCATTGTTCTCAACTTATGCGGGCGTTATAATCTCTTGTCTAATGTGTAGATTGCTTTGAGTTGACTAAGCTATCCTATCGATTTGGACGTGCCTATAACAACTACAAGCTCTGTTTCGCCGACAAAATTATACTAAAAAAACGGTCTTACCCGTCCTTATTGGTAAGTTGTGTAATAATCGTTGTATCTATGAGTGACAAGTGGCTCCTGTCACGGTCGCACACAGCGACGAATTGTCCCGCAACCTCTTCTATATGGCGAGTAGGACTACCACACTGCTTGCACCCGCCCTCGAGGGTAAGCTGATATAGCATACCGTTGACGCTAACCCTAGGAGGTTTGCCGTACTTGATTTTTTTGATTGCAAAGCCCGTCTTAGACATTGCCCGAAGCATTCTTGCCGAATAAACGTTGTCCACCACGAGATAAAGTCCAAAAGCCGCCAACGATAGTCCTAACATTATGCACAGTGCCATAAGCGTGATATTATAAGAGTGAGCTTTGAGGATAAAAAACGCTACAATGCAAACCGCAACAATCAGCACCCCCAACGCAATCATAGCCACACTCTTACCAAAAGCTTGCTTGGTTGTAGACGTTTTGGTGAGCACCAACTCTTTGGCATCCACTACTTGCAAACCCAGCAGCTGCCCTTGTTGGATATACGACGCCTCTATTGCCCTCTGCGTTTCTTCTTCTCTAGCCTTTCTTCTTTGAGCCCAATCGGGCTTCTTATTGATTTCTAGCTCAGCTCCGCAATGCTTGCAAAATTTAGCATCGTCTTCTACGTTGCTATTGCAAATAGGGCACTTCTTCATTACTCTTCCTCCTCGCGTATCGTCTTGGTTGCCGTAGCGTAAGCCTTTTGCCACTTTATTACCACTATCGTTGCACCAATCAAAACTATAGGCAAGGCGTATGCGCCCACACCCGTCACGAAAGAACTGCCCGCCATACCTTGCAATGAGATGACCATGAGTGTGATTAGCTCCGCTAAGCTCAAAACGGAAAACACCGAACATAATACCGCTAATAGGGATGCCGACTTCTTTTTGGCTGCGCCTATCGCCCCAACGACAACAATCGCTATCCACATAACGACAAACACTATCGCAACTGCATGTTGCAAGTCCATAACACGGTTAAGCATAACCTTCTGTGAGGTGGTAAAGCTAGAGTCAACGTATTGAGTGATAACTTCGTTGATTGTTTCGTTGTTATCGCTACCCATCAATCCTATTGCAAGAAAGTTTAGCCAACCGTCTTCCCCAAAAGATATCGGAGCAAACAATATTGATATCGTGTTGACCGAAGAGGTCAAAGATTGTGTACCTTCAGCGCCTATTTCCGCCAAATCGATGGTAGCGCTGATGCCCGTAACGGGCAACAAAAGACATACCAAAATCAATACCGTCACGGCAATGACGACGTAAGGAAATGTAGTATTCAATTTTTGCAAAGTCTTCTGTGCTTCAAGCAATCTTGGACTGATAGGCTTGGCACTATCGCTATTTTTTGCTTTTTTCTTAGATCTACTAGCCATGATAATCTCCCGTAGCGATTATATTATAAAGCAAATCAAAGAAAATTACAAGGTATAAAGGCAGTATAAATGCACACATTAACAATACTTTACAAAAGGAGTTTTGCTATATGATGACAATTACTATTATTGCGACTTTGCTTTTGATAGTCGGTGCATTCAACTGGTTTGCCGTTGGCGTATTCGGTTTTAACGTTATCAATTGGATATGTATGGGCAATATGGTTGCACAAGGCATAATTTACGGCATAGTCGGCATTGCGGGCTTGTGGGTACTCGTTTACCTTATAGCCAACAAGTTTAAGCTTACAAAACAAGCTTAAAACTCCCCGTCACGGGGGTACATATCACACTATATTACCTAAATAATATCCTATGGCGAGCTGATTGATAAGCATATCTCTAGTGTTATCACCACTCGCTTTTTCATCCAATTGGGTAAGCAAAGCTACCGTTTCTAAGTTGAGTCTGCGCATATCGACAAGCACTTTTCGTAAATTGTCCTTGGTGCCGGTCCGATATTGAGACGTCACGCTAAAAAAGTTATTTTTGTCGATACGTATCGAGTTTTTGGATAATAACTTGGCAATATTGTCTAACAAAAATACGTTGATTGGGGTTTTTGCACCTGCTTGCAAGCTCTCTACCATTGCTGTCAACGTGACGAGATTTCGTTTGATTTTGACAAGATATTGCACCAAAAATATAGGAAAGTTGCCACTTTTGGTTTGCTTATCGTATTCTTCGTTCATATCGTGTATTGCCTTGTCACCCGGCATTTGTTCATCGTTATACATACGCGCACCTCTTATATATAATATGTAGCGTAAAATAAATAATAAGTATTTGTTGCATTTTCTGCCTACAACGCTTATAATGCTATTATGGACAATATGATTTTGACTCCCGTTCAGTTGTGGGAAGATTACGATCCGTGGGCACAGCCTTTGCAAGCGTCATTCCAAAATTACGACGACAGAGGCGATTATTTTTACGTGCAAGGTTATTGCAACGGCGATAGATATTCGGACGGCGTCGTGCGTATTTTTTTCAAAGGCATGTTGCCAAAAGGCGAATGCAAAAAGTTGGCGATTCTGATTGACGACTACGACGGCAATCTGAGCGAAGAAAATTTCGCGGGCTTGATAAAACAAGGCTTTGGATATATCTTCTTCGATTATTGCGGTGAAAAAGTCGGCAGACTTAACTACACCAAATATCCAAAGAGCATCGACTACGCCAATCTTTGTCGTGCAGGAGAGCACCTCGACCACGCTATCCCCGATGCAAAAGCTACTTGCCACTTCGTATGGACCAAAGTATGTCGCAGAGTGGTGACTTTGGCTACCTTTTTGCTAGGCGAGGAGGTGCAAATCTTCTTGGTGGGACTACGCAAAGGCTCCACCATCGCTTGGCAAACCGCAGGTATGGACGGTAGAATCGACGGGTTGATCGCCACCCTCAGTGCAGGTTGGGAAGAATATTGCGACTATCACAAATTTAGCGACAACGATATAGTTTTGAGCGATGAGAGAGCTCGTTGGCTTGCGGGTTGCGCACCTCAAACTTATGCAAGATTTATCAAATGCCCTACTCTATTTATTGGTGCAACCAACAGCGATTTGACGCCCGTGGACAGGTTGGAAAACACCCTCAACGTCATCGCAGAAAAGAACAAACTCAAAAAGTGTATCTGCGCAGGACATTGCCATAGCGTGGACAATGGCGCACTAATGTTGGTGATTAAGTGGCTGGGCGCTACGTCGTCGGGCGAGACCTTACCTCATTCTCCTCAAATAGACCTCGTTGTCAAAGACGGAAAGCTGGTGGCAGAGGTTGCCTTTGACGAAAGCGTTGCCGTTAGCGAGCGTTGCATATACTATTCTTACGACGAGCTCAACCCAAAACTTAGAAGTTGGAACAAAATCACCGTTGCCGAAGGCACCGACAACGTGCCTATCCCGGTATACGCCAACAACGAAAGAATCTATGCTTACGCACAAATTACCTATGCGGAAGGATATTCTCTATCTTGTTTGTTGCGTACCTACGAGGTGAGCGATGAAGATATTACCTTTACCCCGCTCAAACGCTCTCAAATAATCTACGAACGCAAAAAAGGCACCGGCAGTTGGGTGGCAGAAGAGTCCGACGGCTTTGAGATTTGCAGTACGCCTATTATGAAAAAGGGTGCATTCGACATCATGGGTATCACTGCCGACAAAGGCGATTTGATAACCTATACTCTCGGCGAAGCAAAATACTTCGGCGACGACGACAACCTATTGCAGTTTGACACCTATTGTGCCGAAGAAAGGACGCTGGAGGTGGAGCTGACGGTGGAAAACGGCGGAAAAATCGCATACTACACCGCAACCGTAAAGCTCTCGGACGGTGATGCTTGGCAAAAACACCCTATCGAAAAACAACACTTCAAAACTGCCGATATGCTCCCTCTGAAAAGTTGGAAAGGAGCAAAAAAACTCACCTTCAAAAATATCGGCGGCGTGCTGATAAATAATATACTTTGGGTATAGTATGGAATACAAAATAGGCGACGTGGTAACGACCAAAAAAGCTCACCCTTGCGGTGGCAATCGATGGGAAATAGTGCGTGTGGGCGCAGACTTCAAACTAAAATGCCTCACTTGCGGTAGAGTCGTTATGCTAGATAGCGAAAGCGCAAAAAAGGCAATAAAACTAGTGAAGGACGGTAATAATGGCTAAAAAACCCGCTCTAATCAACTTCATCAACGTGTTTCTTTCGCTGATTATCATCGTATTGATATTGGCAATTATATGCTTGCTGTGGATAATCTCACCTATGAAAGTGAGTGGCAACTCTATGCAAAACACCTTGCAGGACAGCGATATAATATGGGTTCAAAAGACGGGGTATGAGTTGCAAAAGGGCGATATTATAGTATTCAAACGCCCCGGAGCCGATAAGCCGCCCGTCAAACGCATAATCGCAACACAAGGCGATACGGTGCAGTTCGATATGGTGGGCGGATATAAAGTCAACGGCGAATATATAGACGAAGATTATCTATCGTTTGACAACACTCTGCTCTATGACGAGTATTACTTCACGGGCATGCATCAAGACGCCACCGTAAGTGCGTTGTTGATGACGTCGGGCGTCATCGTGGGCGAAAATCAACTCTTCGTACTAGGCGACAATAGAGGAGTTTCGCTGGATAGCCATAGCTACGGCTGTATAGAAATTGATTGGATAATAGGAAAAGTAGTAAACAAATAAGGAGTATATATGAAAGCAATAGTATCGGTAATCGGAAAAGACAAAAAAGGCATCATTGCAAAAGTGGCAACTAAACTCAGCGACCTCGACGTAAATATCGAGGATATCTCGCAAACAATTATGCAAAACTTCTTTACTATGATTATGGCTGTGGATTTGAGCGAAAGCACTCATTCTTTTGAAGAAGTCAAACAAGAATTGATAACAACGGGACAAGCCTTGGGCGTAGAAATACATATCCAATCGCAATCTATATTCGAAAGTATGCACCAACTCACCACCAACACCACTCTATAAACGGACGGACTATGTACACAAATAAAGAAATAATTGAAACTATCAACATGGTATCTCACCAACATCTTGACGTGAGAACTATTACTATGGGAATATCGCTGATGGATTGCATTAGCGATAGCAAAACTCGTACTTGCGAAAAAATCTATGACAAAATTATGCGCAAAGCCGGCAACCTCGTCAAAGTTGGCGAGCAAATAAGCTCCGAGATAGGCGTGCCTATCGTCAACAAGCGTGTTGCGGTAACTCCTATTAGCCTAGTGAGCGCTTCGAGTCGCGGACACTTGGAAATCATTCGTACTCTGGACAAAATTGCCGAGGAGATAGGCATCGACTTCTTGGGCGGATATTCCGCATTGGTACACAAGGCTATGAGCCCTTATGAAGAAGAGTTTATCCGCTCTATCCCCGAGGCTCTATCCACTACCAATAAGATTTGTTCTTCCGTCAACGTCGCCACTTCCAAGGCAGGTATCAATATGGACGCCGTGGCTCTAATGGGCAAAATCGTCAAAGAGTGCGCATTAGCTACCAAGGACAACGACTCCATGGCGTGTGCTAAGTTGGTGGTCTTTGCCAACGCCGTTGAGGACAACCCTTTTATGGCGGGAGCTTTCCTAGGTAGCGGTGAGGACGACACGGTAATCAACGTGGGCGTTTCGGGCCCGGGCGTGGTCAAGACGGCTCTCGAAAGAGTCGACGGCGACCTTACGCAAGTGGCTGAATGCATCAAACAAACTGCCTTCAAAATCACAAGAGTCGGACAACTCGTTGCCAAAGAAGCGGCTAATAGACTCGGGGTATCGAGCGGTATAGTTGACCTTTCGCTTGCCCCAACGCCTGTCGTAGGCGACAGCGTGGCACATATCCTTGAAGAAATCGGTCTGGAAAGCGTAGGAGCGTGCGGTACGACCGCTACCCTTGCTATGCTCAACGACGCCGTCAAGAAGGGCGGTATCATGGCAAGCAGTCACGTGGGCGGACTGAGCGGTGCATTTATACCTGTTTCTGAAGATGCAGGTATGATTAAGGCAACGGAAATCGGCGCCTTGAATATAGAAAAACTCGAAGCTATGACTGCCGTATGTTCCGTTGGCTTAGATATGATTGCAATCCCCGGGGATACCGAAGCCGACGTCATCTCTGCATTAATAGCAGACGAAATAGCTATAGGCGTGGTTAATACCAAGACTACGGCTGTAAGAGTCATCCCTGTATACGGCAAAAAGGAAGGAGAATACGCCGAATTCGGCGGACTGCTCGGAAGAGCTCCTATAATGAAGATAAGTAAGTATTCTCCAAGCAAATTTATATCAAGAGGCGGACGTATACCTGCGCCTTTACATAGTAACAAAAACTGACGGAGAAGATATGCAAGCAGAAGGAAAAAATGCCGTTGTCGAAGCCCTGGACAGCAATATTGTCATAAAAAAGCTCTACGTATGCAAAACCATGCGTGAGTTGGATAAAGTCATCGACAAAGCAAAATCAAAGAATATCCCCGTAGCATTGGTGGACAAGCGTGAGCTGGACAAAATGTCGGAAACAGGCAAACACCAAGGCGTGATTGCTATATGTAAGGACTTTGAATATACACCTCTGGACGACGTGATTGTCAAGGCTCGCCAAAAATGTAAACAACTATTCCTCGTGCTGTTGGACGGTATCGAAGATCCTCATAATCTCGGTAGCATTATTAGAGTCGCCGAGTGTTGCGGCGCCGACGCCGTGGTCATTCCTAACCGTAGAGCCGTGGGGGTAACCCCTACCGTCATTAGAGTTTCGGCGGGTGCAACCAATCACTTGCCCGTTTGCCTAGTAGGCAATATCAACGACGCTATACGCAAACTTAAGGACGAGTTCGTAGGCGTGATTTGCGCCGATATGGACGGCGAGCCTCTCAATCAAGCAAGGCTTGACGGCGACGTTGCAATAGTCATAGGCAACGAAGGAAACGGCGTCAAATCTTTGACGGCAAAGTTGTGTGACAAGACTGTTGCAATACCGCAATTTGGCAAAGTGAACTCTCTCAACGCTTCGGTTGCCTGCGGAATTATCTGCTACGAAATAGTCAGACAAAGACTAAAATAATAAAACGAAAAAGCCCACGATAATCACGGGGCTTTTCGGTGTCATAAAGACATAAAGAAAAAATTATGTTTTGCTACCTAATCTATACTTACATATTACTAGTCGTGTCTTAAACCTTCATTAAATTATCAAAAATTATTTTTAATTTTGGTTTAAGACAGTGCAAGGAGGGATTATGAGAATTTTGTTGGTGGAAGACTCGATAAGCTTGTGCGAAGTACTCACCGAAGTACTGCAAAAAGAAAAATACGAGGTTCAATGCGCCTACGACGGAGAAGAAGGGCTTAACCTTGCCGTGTCGGATATATTCGACCTAATCATACTCGACGTGATGATGCCAAAGAAAAACGGTTTCGACGTGCTAAAAGAATTGAGAGCAAAGAAAATCTACACGCCCGTCATTATGCTGACTGCCCTTTCGCAAGAATCTAACAAAGTGCAAGGGCTTGACCTAGGTGCCGACGATTATCTGTCCAAGCCTTTTTCTACATCGGAACTGCTGGCGAGAATCAGAGCTATTTTGCGAAGAAGAGGTGACGTCACGATTGAGAATACACTATCCTACCAAGGTGTGGTACTCAATTTGTCCAGCTATCAGTTGATTAGAGGCACCAAATCCGTCAAACTGTCGCAAAAAGAGTGCGATATCATGCGCTACTTTATGGAAAAGCCACGATACGTGGCGGAAAAAGAAGCCCTCATCAACAAAGTATGGGGGTTCGACAACACTTTCGAGTCCAATTCTTTGGAGGTGTTTATTTCTTTTTTGAGAAAAAAACTCTCCTTTATCGACGCCCCTTTCGTCATCAATTCGATAAGAGGCGTGGGATATCAGTTGGGGGATAAACAATGAATATGTTCAAAAACGCACAACTCAAGTTTATGCTCATTCCACTATTGGTGTGTGCTACACTTTTGTGCGTCGTTTTCTCGGCGATATTCGCCATTGCTTCCACTACCTCTCTCAAAAGCGCACGTGATTACGTCACCGATGCACAGAGCGTTAGCACCGAAAAAGCTATGAGTTCGGGCTATCAATTTAGATGTATAACGGTGATAGAGCTCCCCGACGGACAACTGCTCACCTCAAAAGACGACTTTTTTGTAAACGTCGATTTAGCAAAATTGTTGGACGACGCAAAGGACAAGTCTAACAACGTCATCAAAGCGGGGGATTTGTCGTTGGTCGTAGGCTACAAAAACGACTTATATTACGAATGTCCCGTAGCAAGATATACAATATACGACTACTCTTCCGAACGAGCTACACTCAACAATCTCGTTTTGACGTTGGTGGTAGTGTATATCATTACCGTATTGATAATCGGTCTGCTATCTTACTTATTCTCGGCAAGTGCGGTCGAGCCTATGAATATCGCATTCAAAAAGCAACAAGAGCTTATCGCCAACGCTTCGCACGAGCTAAAAACACCTCTCACCATTGCATTGACCAATATCGACTTGGTAACAAGCGAGCCCAAACAAACGGTGCTTGAAAACAAAAAGTGGTTGGACAGCACAACCTACCAACTTAAGAGAATGAATAGCTTGGTGTTGCAAATGTTGGAGCTTTCTCGCCTTGAAATGAGAGGCAAGCAGCTTCACCACGACGACGTAAACCTAAGCGACTTGGCTACGGGCACGCTATTGTCTTTTGAGGCTTCGATATACGAAAAGAACATACTGCTTACTGCCGATATTGCTCAAGACGTGCATTACGAGTGCGATAGAATAGAGGTGGAAAAGCTGATGACTATCTTGCTGGACAACGCCAAAAAGTATACGCCCGAAGAAGGTGAAATAACCTTTACGCTTCAAAATTTGCCAAAGGCTATCAAGCTTAGAGTAACCAATTCGGGTAATGGTCTTAGCAAGGAAGAATGTGAGAACGTCTTTGAGAGATTTTATAAATCCGACCACTCTCACAAAGAAAGTGGCAATAGCTTTGGACTTGGGCTCTCTATCGCTAAGTCTGTAGTGACTTCGCTCGGCGGTAGTATAAGGTGCATGAGCGACGGTATGAGTTGGACGGCATTCGAGATAACTTTGCCCGTCAAGCCTTCTAAAAACGCCAAATAAATCAATACGTATCAACAAAAACGCAACCGACGCATATGTTCGGTTGCATTTTTTTGCAAATTTGACGTTGGCAATTATTGCTTGTTTTGTTATAAATAATCTCTATATTAGTTATATATTTTGAGCTTTTATTCTTGAAAAAGTTGCATTGCCACCTTGTAAACCAGGTCCTTGGTAAGATTGTTTTGTTTGGCTACTTGTTTGATTGCTTCCTTCTTGTCAATACCCTGACTAATCTTGTCTTGTAGCTGTTCCTCGATGCTCTTGCTTTCTCCTTGCTCAACCTCAAACGGATGCTCGACTATCAGCACATATTCCCCCTTTGGGGTGTCAACTTGTATCTCTCCCAAAAATCCTATGAGGTGGCTCTCGTGAATTTTGGTAAGTTCTTTGATTACGTGTACTCGCCTGTCTCCAAAAGCGTTGTACAAAGCGTCAAGGTCTTTGTTGACGTCGTAAGGCGAACTGTAAAACACTAACGCACTGTCGTACCCCGCAAGCTTGGCAAGTAATTCTCTCTTGTCCTTGCCCTTGCTTGGCAAAAAGCCTACGAACGTCCATATCGGCTTGGTAATTCCGCTAAGTGCCATTGCACTAGTCACCGCCGTCGGTCCCGGGACGACTTCTATATCGTAGCCTCCGCTAATCAACTCGTCGACCACTATCGCTCCAGGATCGGAGATGCATGGCATTCCCGCATCGGTGACGAGCGCAACGCTCTGACCTTGGTCGAGCATAGATGCAATCTTCTCGGCACTCTCCCTCTCGTTGTGTTGATGACAACTAAATAGCGGCTTCTTGATATCGTAATAATTGAGTAGCCCTAGAGAATGACGAGTATCTTCGCAAGCAATCGCCGACACCTCTTTGAGCGTCTGTATAGCCCTATACGATATGTCGCCGAGATTGCCTATCGGCGTGCCTACCAAGTACAACTTTGCCATTAGTTCTTATTAAGTTTGTAACCGTCTTTGGTGTCGAGAACTGCGTAGCCCTTTTGTGCAATTTGCTCACGCAAGCTGTCCGCCAAAGCGTAGTTTTTGTCAGCTTTGGCTTGTTTCCTTTGTTCCGCAAGGTCGATGACGTCTTGAGGTGCACTCTCTTGCTCGCTCTGCATAGGAGCAGCTTGGTTGAGACTCAAGCCCAAAACCTTGTCAAAGTCCAACGCCATAGCGTATACGTCCTTGCTCTTTGGCTCTTTGACCATCTTCCAAAGCACGCCGAGTGCCATAGGAATGTTGATATCGTCGTCTATTGCGTCGCAAAATTCCTTCTTATACTTTTCAAGCACCGCGGTATCGGTGGAGGCACTGCTAATCTTATGGTCGTAGAGTGCAGCCAAAAGTCTAGCGTACGATACCTTGGCTCCGTCCATACCTTCGAAGGTAAAGTTGAGCTTTTTGCGATAATGTGCATTGAGACAGAAGTATCTAAAGTCCATTGCGCTGTAGCCCATCTCTTCCAACTGACTGATGCGATAGGTGTTGCCGAGGCTCTTGGACATCTTGCCGTTGTTGACGAGCATAAACTCGCCATGCATCCAATAATTGACTGTCTTGCAACCCGTAAGCGCTTCGTTTTGGGCTATCTCGTTTTCGTGGTGAACGGGTATGTGGTCAACGCCTCCCGTATGCAAATCAAAGATTTCGCCGAGGTACTTTCTACTCATAGCCGAGCACTCGATATGCCAACCCGGATATCCCATGCCCCAAGGACTAGGCCACTGCATTATGTGGTTAGGCTCAGCCTTTTTCCATACCGCAAAGTCGGCAGGATGACGCTTTTGGCTATTGACGTCCACTCTTGCGCCTGCTTGTTGGTCGTCGAGTTTTAGACGGCTGAGTTTGCCGTACTCGGGGAATTTGGATATATCAAAATATATGCCGTCGTCGATCTCGTAAGCATATCCCTTGTCAACCAAGGCTTGAACGTAGTTGATCATATCTTGGATATGGTCGGTGGCTTTGGCAATTATCTCAGGTTTGCCGATATTGAGCTTGTTCAAATCTTCAAAAAATACGCCCGTATAGTACTCGGCTATCTCGTAAGGCGACTTTTGTTGTTCTCTACTAGCCTTAGCCATCTTATCTTCGCCGTCATCGGCGTCGGACATAAGGTGTCCTACGTCGGTTATGTTCATTACACCTTTGATTTTGTATCCGTCGTATTTGAGCACTCTACGCAATATATCCATAAAGATATACGTCCTGAGATTGCCGATATGAGCATAGTTGTACACCGTTGGTCCGCAACTATACATGCATACTTTGTTGTCTTTGATTGGTTTGAATTCTTCTTTTTCTCTAGTCAACGTGTTGTATACTTTAAGCATTGTCATCTTCTCCTTGTGGTTGTTTGAATTCTTCGGCAAGTACTGCGTCGTCACTCATCGTTATACTGTATTTGCACGAATGCACGTCAAGCTTTTCTTCAAGTTTTGCCATACGGTCGTTGATTCTCTTAAACTCTTCGAGTATCGGATCGGGCAACTTGATTTGGTTGAGGTCGTCCACACGCTCGGTGTTTTGTCTGACTATTCTACCGGGTACACCTACCACCGTGCAGTGTGGCGGAACATCTTTGAGCACCACGCTACCCGCACCTATTTTGCTATCGTGTCCTATCGTAATTGGTCCGAGCACCTTGGCACCCGCCGATATCATGACGTTGTCTTGTATGGTAGGGTGTCTTTTGCCTGTGTCCTTGCCCGTACCGCCCAAGGTAACTCCTTGATAGATTACTACGTTGCTACCAACCTCAGCCGTTTCGCCGATGACTACGCCTACGCCGTGGTCGATGAATACTCCGCCCGCAATCTTAGCCGCAGGGTGAATGTCCACACCCGTCAAACGCCTGGTGCGAGAAGCAATAGCTTTGGCAAGAAAAATCATCTTGTGATTATAAAACCAATGCGCTATGCGATGGCGAAACAAAGCTTTGAAGCCACCGTAAGTAAAAAAGATTTCCGCTTTGTTGCGTGCGGCAGGATCCTTCTCCATTGCCACTTGCAAGTCTTGTTTTATCTTTCCCATTTCTACTCCTATTTATATCAAATAACTCGATACGTATCGTTATTTTTGTTACATTTGCAATACAAAAGGCGTCTTTGCATGCACAAAGACGCCTTATGACGCGGTTCCACTTTGATTGGACTAATAGCCCCTCTCTATGCGCTATAACGGGCACGTCCGCCTTGACATTTCCTTCAAGGAGCGAGTCGACCGCACTTTCTTGGTGTATGTCCGAGTGGCTTTCAGCCGCCGACCACTCTCTCTGTCGAACACTTGCCCAATACTCTTGTCGACCATTGCTTGTCGATATATTGTATGTGTATTATAAACTATCGGTCACACTTTGTCAAGCGATTACATTCTCTGTGGTGCTTTGATACCAAGCATCGTCAAACCGTTGGCAATAACCTGCTTGGTTGCAGATACCAACGACAATCTCGTCTTCTTGATTGCATCCGGTGCGTTGTTGATATTGTGCTCAAAGTAGAATTTGTTAAACGCCTTAGCAACGTCTACGATATAGCGAGTCAAAATACTTGGCTCATATTTGCGTGCGCAATCTTTGAGTATATCGGGATATCTGTCGAGAAGTCTGATGAGGTCGGCAGACTCTCTATTGTCCACGCCTTGATAATCGGCACTACAATCGATTGTACCACATCTCTCGAGCAACGAATTGCACCTAGCGTAGGTGTATTGAACGTAAGGTCCCGTCTCGCCGTCAAAGTTGAGGGCTTTGTCGTAACTAAACACCATATCTTTGATGCGAGAATTGAAAAGCACGCCAAATATTATTGCGCCCACGCCCACCATTTCTGCCGTAGCTTCTTTGTCTGGCAAATCGGGATTTTTGTCGTTGATGATATCCGTCGCCTTGGCGACTGCTTTGTTGAGCACGTCTTCCAAAAAGACTACGTTGCCACCTCTCGTGGAGAGTGCGCCGTCTTCGAGCGACACCATTCCGTGTGCAACGTGTACCATGTCCTTGGACCACTCGCAACCCATCATCTCCAGCACCTTGAAGATTTGTCTAAAATGCAAGTTTTGTTGATAAGCTACTACGTATAGACACTTGTAGAAGTCGTAGGTCTGCTTGCGATAAAATGCCGCCGCCATATCTCTTGTTGCATACAGCGTTGCTCCGTCTGCTCTCACCAACAGGCATGGTGGCATATCTTCTGCCTCGTCAAATCTTACCACCTGCGCACCTTCGCTAAATTCCAATAGACCAAGCTCTCTCAACCTATTGAGCACAGGCTCCATTTTGTCATTATAAAAGCTCTCTCCCGCATAGCTGTCGAATTTGATAGATAGTCTATCGTATATTTTGCTCACCTCTTTGAGCGTAATTTGCTTGAACCAATCGAATAGTTCCAACGCCTCGGGATTGCCGTCCTCTATCGCCTTAAACCACGCTCTCGCCTCATCGTCGAGCTTAGGATTTTGCTCGGCTTCTTTGTGAAATCTTACGTATATGTCGAGCAGTCCTCTCACGCCTCTATTGTCGATATCCTCTCTATCGCCCCACATCTTGTATGCTACGATTAGTTTGCCAAACTGCGTGCCCCAATCCCCGAGGTGATTGATACCCACAACGTTGTAACCTAGTGCACCGAAGATGCGATATAAAGCTCCGCCGATGACGGTGTTGAGCAAGTGTCCCATATGGAAAGGCTTGGCAATATTGACGGAAGAATAGTCGATACATATCGTCTTGCCCTCGCCCTCTTTGCATTTGCCGTAATCGTCGCCCTCATTAGCTATTCTATTCAATACTCTCTCTGCAAACTCCGTCTTGTTGAGGGTAAAATTGACGTAACCTGCCACTGCCTCAACCTTGGACAAAAAGTCAGGCAATTGTATGCTGCTAGCAATATTGACGGCAATATTGACGGGGGAAGTCCTAAAAATCGAAGCAAACTTGAAGCATGGCAAACAATAGTCGCCCATTGCACTGTCCTTAGGTAAAGCTATCAAGTCGTATATTTCGTTCTCCGTCACGCCGTCAACCTTGATAAGTTGAGCAATAAGTCGTTTGTAATCCATATCCACCTTATACGTTGAAGCGGAAGAGCACCACGTCTCCGTCTTTGATGACGTAATCCTTGCCCTCGCTCCTTACCTTTCCTTTTTCTTTAGCGGCAGTGTAACTGCCAAGCTCGAGCAGCGTCTGCCAATCGACAATCTCTGCACGAATAAAGCCCTTCTCGAAGTCGGAGTGTATCTTGCCCGCCGCTTGAGGCGCTTTGGTCCCCTTGGTTATCGTCCAAGCTCTCGTCTCCTTTTCGCCCGCCGTGAGGTAGCTGATAAGTCCTAGCAATTCGTAGCAAGCGCTCACCAGCTTGTCAAGTCCGCTCTCGTCAATACCCAATTCCTCTTGGAACATTGCCTTGTCCTCAGGCTCCATACCCGCAAGGTCTTCTTCTATCTTGGCGCATAGAACTATAGTTCTGGCATCGTTGCGAGTTGCATACTCTTTGACAGCCTTGACGTAATCGTTGTCGGGTTGTCCGATATCTCCCTCGCCAATGTTGGCTGCATAGATGACAGGCTTGGTGGTAAGCAAGAACATATCGTTGACTATTGCTCTCTCGTCGTCACTCATCTCGATAAGACGAGCCGGCTTGCCACTCTCGAGCTCTTGATATACTCTGTCGAGAAAATCCGCCTCTACAAGATACTTCTTATCTCCGCCCTTGGCGCTTGACCTTGCCTTGGCACTTCTCCTTTGCACAGTCTCCATATCGGCGAATATTAACTCAAATTCTATCGTCTCAATATCTCTCAATGGATTGACACTGCCGTCAACGTGCGTAATATTGGCATCGTCAAAGCATCTGACTACGTGCACGATTGCATCGACTTCTCTAATATGCGACAAAAACTTGTTGCCTAATCCCTCGCCTTTGGAAGCACCCTTGACGAGACCTGCAATGTCGACGAATTCCAACACCGTCGGAGTAATCTTTTTGCTGTTGTAGAGCTTTGCCAAAGCGTCGAGTCTTGGATCGGGCACGGCTACCACACCCACGTTGGGCTCAATGGTGCAAAACGGATAGTTGGCACTCTCCGCACCCGCTTGAGTGATTGCGTTGAAAAGTGTACTTTTACCTACGTTAGGAAGTCCCACTACGCCTAATTTCATATTTTACCTCTCGTCTATATAATGTCTATATTATTATAATTAAAAATACCCTACAAGTAAAGCAAAATAATCAAAAGCGTTGCTTTACACGTCCTTTTGGTTCTTTCGCACGTCTATAGTAAGATTATTGACACTACGTCGGATGCAACGCTAGCGACCTGCGATTGGCATAAAACTCGATACGTGTCCATTGTTTTAATAAAATCGCTACAAAAAAACAAGGCTCTCGCCTTGCTTTTTGTTTTGTCAACCTCTATATCTGGTACACTTTTCCACCCACGTCAAATCCGTTACGTTGAGTTTGCTTACGTTGTCCTGGTTGTAGGTGAAGTATCTATAATATTGATTTTGAGAAGTGCCGTGGAATAACACTATCGTCGCCTCCCAGCTATTGTAAGTATAGTAGTATCTCATAAGACCGCAATCCCAAATCTGCATGGTCACTTCGTGAAAGACGTAGTCCAAGTCTTTGGAACCCGTTGACTTTCTAAGTCCCTCTCTTCCGAGATCGAGTGCGGCGGATTTTGGATCTACTTTGATGAAAACTTCGTAGTAGCCCTCTCTATCGTTGTGGACAATCTTAGCCTCTTGGATATATGCCGGCAATATGTTGGCATTGTCGATATCTTGGTAATGCTTGTTGATTTTACCTTCTCCACTCGACACCCATTGCTTGTCGGTGTATTTCGTACCCTTGCCTGCCTTATCCCAATTGATGTATCCACCTTCTCCCGGTTTGAAGTTGGCAACGGACTCATTATTGAGACCACCTTTGTTTTGCTTATAGAATGTCTCTCCGTCAGGCGTATACGTTCTATCCGCATAGTTGAGCAGCGTTCTAACAGTACCAAGCAAATCGGATGGCTTTTCGGTTTTGAGGTCGGTACCCGTCATAACGTAACCATATCCTTCGTAGAACTTGGTTGCACCTACGTTGCAGTTGTACTCTCTAACTTCCATATTGCCTCGCAATTGAATCGCCTCTTTATAAATAACGTCGGCAAAGCCTCTGCCTTCGGACACCGAAGCACTAAACGCTATCTTGTGTGCGTTTTCGTTGGCAAGTTGATATAGGTACGAAGCCGATTCCAAAACAGCGGCGTCAGTTGTAACGTCTTTGCTAATAGCAACCTTAGACTTGTCTACAGCTACAGCGCCTTGAGAAGCGGCTGCCGTTGGCGCAACCATGATATCGTCGTAATCGATGTCGATTTCGCTAGCAATACTACTGTCGTTGTTGCATCCTGCAAACATCGTCACACATATCAAAGCAACGAGTATTGTTATGGCAATAACTTTGATTTTTTTCATAATTCTTCTCTCTTATCATTTTTGCAAGGCGGAGCAAAAATCTTGCAACGTCCCTTGCTACCTTTGATTATATAAGATTTTCGGTTTTTTTGTCAAGACCATATAATATTTAAGACAATTTATATAATTATTTGGGCTATTACGACAACAAGGTTGTGTCTAGAGGTTGTCTTGATAAACTACGTGTGTTATAATCTTGCCATGAGCATACCAAAATTGATTATTTATATAGCGTTGTGCATTGCGGCATATTTTGTCGGCGCAATCAACTTTGCAATAATATTTGCCAAAAAAGCGGGCAAGGATATCCTCAATAGCGGAAGCGGTAACCCCGGAACTATGAACGTTTTGAGAGTGGCGGGCAAAAAATGGGGCGCGTTGACATTCCTATGCGACGCACTCAAGGGCTTGGCTTTTACTCTCGTGGCTAGGTTGTTCTTTTGCGAAGAGACTTATGCCTTGGCTATGGTGATTGGTCTTATAGCAATAGTCGGTCACGTCTTCCCTGTCTACACCCGCTTCAGGGGTGGTAAGGGCGTTGCAACTTCTATCGGCGTATTGATGGCGATTATGCCGATACCTACTAGCATAGTGCTCGTGCTACTTATTCTGTGGCTATTCTTCGGCAAGTACGGCTTTATAGGTTCACTCGTTGCAATCACCTCTCTATCAATCATATCTTGCATAATCAATCGGGGCAGCGTGACTTGCATAATAATATCAATCGTCATTGCGCTACTCATTTGGTGGACTCACCGCAGCAATATCGCACGCCTTGTCAAAGGCAACGAAAACACTTTGCAACTAGCAAAAAAAGATAAAAAACCAACCGACGAAAATGGAGAAGCAAAATAATAATTGACCAACTAATACAAAAGAACGGCGTTTTAGCCGTTCTTTTTATTGGTTTTGCTTGTGGTTGTCAGCTTTTATTTTTGAAAATCTTAATTGTATTGGGTTGATGAATATATCTTTTTGGGTATTATATTATTCAATATGATTTATCAAAAAACAGCAATTTATGCAACACGTATTGAGTTTTTGTGTCTTATTTTGCCTTGGTGGTGTCGATGACGGCTTTGATACGTCTTATGCCCGCCGAGGAGGATTGCTCTTTGACTATCTTGAACTCACCGAGTTGTCCCGTCCTCTCTGCGTGAGGTCCGCCACAGATTTGGCAGTCTACATCGCCTATGGTGTAGACCTTGACTACTTCGCCGTAGCGAGAGCCGAACACGCCGACTGCGTTGATTTCTCTTGCCTTCTCGATAGGCATCTCCTCGCACACGACAGGAATATCGCAAGCGATTGCGTCGTTGACGAATTTCTCCACGCCTTTCTTTTCTTCGTCGGTGAGAGGTCGCTCGAAGTTGAAGTCAAATCTCAATCTCTCTGCCGTGATATTGCTACCCTTTTGCTCGATATCCTCTCTGCCGAGTACCTTTTTGAGTCCTGCTAGCATAAGGTGGGTTGCTGTATGCAAATAGGTCGTTTGCTCGCCGCTGTCCGCAAGTCCGCCCTTAAACTTTTGCTCTGCGCCCGCTTGCGACTTCTTTTGGTGTTCTGCAAAAGCGTTGTGATAGCCCTCGATGTCCACGCCGAAGCCCTTCTCCTTGCATATCTCTTGCGTCATCTCGATAGGGAAGCCGTAGGTGTCGTAGAGTCTAAACGCAGTCTTGCCGTTGAGCATACCGTTTTGGACGTATTTGAGTACCTTTTCTATCTCTTTGATACCGTTCTCGAGAGTCTTGGCAAATTTCTCTTCTTCCTTAGCAATCTCTGTCAACACCTTGTCTTTATTGTCGGCAAGCTCGGTGTAGATGTCACAATATTTGTCGATAAACATCTCGGCGATAGTGACTAGTTCTTTGCTATCCATGCCGAGTTGTCTTGCAAATCTTACCGAACGGCGGAGAAGTCTACGAAGTACGTAGCCTTGGTCCACGTTGGAAGGCACGATGCCCTTTTCGTCTCCTATCATAAAGGTTGCCGTGCGCATATGGTCGGCAATGATACGCATTGCACGAGTCTCTTCTTCATCCTTGCCATACTCCTTGCCACAAAGACTGCTGATTTTGGCAATGACGTCGGCAAAAAGGTCGGTTTCGTACACCGATTGATAGCCGTTGAGCATACAGATAGTTCTCTCGAGTCCCATACCCGTATCTACGTTCTTTTGTGCAAGCGGTTGGAATTTGCCATCCTTGTCGCGATTGAATTGCATAAATACGTTGTTCCAAATCTCCACGTACTTACCGCAATCGCAAGCAGGTGAGCAATCTTCTCCGCAAGGCTCTTTGCCCGTGTCTATGAATATCTCGGTGTCGCTGCCGCAAGGTCCCGTAGGTCCTGCGTACCACCAATTGTTCTCCTTAGATAGATAGAAGATTTTGTCCTTGGCAATGCCGAGCTCATTCCACTTCTTAGCGGCAATCTCATCTCTCTCGCAATCCTCGTCTCCTGCGAATACGCTGACGGCAATCTTCTCGGTAGGAATCTCTAGGACCTTGGTCAAAAATTCAAAGCTGAATTCTATCGACTCTTCTCTAAAATAGTCGCCCAAAGACCAATTGCCCAGCATCTCGAAGAAGGTGCAGTGCGTTGCATCGCCCACTTCGTCGATATCGCCCGTTCTCACGCACTTCTGCACGTCGCAAAGACGCTTGCCCGCAGGGTGCTTTTGTCCCAAAAGATATGGTACCAACGGGTGCATGCCCGCAGTGGTAAAGAGTACCGACGGATCGTTCTCCGGAATAAGCGAAGCAGACGGAATTACTGCGTGTCCCTTGGACTTAAAAAACTCCAAATAGCTCTCTCTAAGCTCTCTCGATGTCATTTTTTTCATAATATATTTCCTCTTTTAGTTATAAAATAAGATATCAGAATAAGTTGGATATGGCCAAATCTCCTTTGGCATCATTCCTTCTAATTTGTCGATGACTTCCCTAATGCTATCCATAAGCGTAAGCACTTGGTCTCTCACCAATATTGCCTGCTTGTTGACGTCCTTGCTCTGTCCTGCCGTATTTTTGGCAAACTTGAGCTTTTCTATTCTGTTATCCAGCATATTGAGTAGCTCCGACACGTTGAGCAGGTGTTTGTTTTGCACGTCGGCAAGATTAGGCGCAACGAGGTTGAGTGCATTGATTTGAGAAGCGAGAATGCTTTGGTACTTCATAGTCGCAGGCAAGATGTTTTGCTTGACCATCATTATCAACGTTTCCGCTTCGATGCCCGCCGACTTGATGTAGTTGTCCAGATATATCGCCTGTCTGCTCTCTATCTCTCTGCGAGTCATAACCTTGTGCTTTTCGAAGAGCTCAACGTTCTTGTCCCTAGTAAAGGTTTCGTAAGCGTCTACGCTGTTTTCCAACACTTCCAAGCCTCTGCGACGAGCTTCTTTGCCCCACTCTTTGCTGTAGCCGTTGCCGTTGAACACCACTCTACGATGCTTGGTATACAGTTCTTTTACCAAGTCCACAATCGCCCTATCAAGCTGGTTAGGCTTAACCTTTTCGAGCCTATCGCATATGTCGGATAGCACGTCCGCCGTGGTGGTATTGAGTATTACGCAAGGCGTGGACAGAGTTGCCGACGAACCCACCATTCTAAACTCAAACTTGTTACCCGTGAAAGCGAAAGGTGCGGTACGGTTGCGGTCGCTGGTGTCCTTGCCTAATTCGGCTAGATAATTGACGCCCGACTTGATATATTCTTTGACTCTCACGCCCACCTCTTCGCCTGCGCAAATGGCGTCGAACATCTTCTCCATATCCTCGCCCGTGTAGACGGAGATGATGGCAGGAGGCGCTTCGTTGCCACCGAGTCTTGCTTCGTTGCCAAGGCTAGCCGCACTCATGCGAATGAGGTCGGCATACTTGTCCACCGCCGCGATGACCGCAGTAAAGAACAACAAGAAGGTCCTATTGTGGCTTGGATCGCTACCCGGTTTGAGCAAGTTGACTCCGTCGTCGGTGCTCAAAGACCAATTGCAGTGCTTACCGCTACCGTTGATATTGGCGAAAGGTTTTTCGTGTAACAAACATGCGAGATTGTGGTTTTCCGCCACCTTCTTGAGCGTCTCCATAATAAGCTGGTTTTGGTCGGTAGCCACGTTGGCAACGCTGAAGATTGGCGCAAGCTCGTGTTGTGCGGGAGCGGCTTCGTTGTGCTCCGTCTTGGCGGTGATGCCGAGCTTCCAAAGTTCTTCGTCTACGTCCGCCATAAAGTCGCTGACTCTATCTCTGATAGAGGCGTAATATTGGTCGTTCTTCTCCTGTCCCTTAGGCGGAAGTGCGCCAAAGAGCGTCCTACCCGTAAATCTAAGGTCGTCACGCTTGTTGAAGTCCTTTTTGTCAATCAAAAAGTACTCTTGCTCTCCTCCCACGTTGACGATAACTTTGCCAGCTTGTACACCCAAGATTTTGAGAAGTCTAAGCCCTTGCTTGTTGATAGCCTCCATTGATTTGAGAAGCGGAGTCTTCTTGTCAAGCGCATCGCCCGTATAACTGCAAAATGCCGTCGGAATATACAAGACACCCGTCCCGTTTTTGCTCCTCTTGATAAAAGCGGGAGACGAGCAGTCCCATATGGTATACCCCCTAGCCTCGAAGGTCGCCCTTATACCCCCCGAAGGAAAAGACGATGCGTCGGCTTCGCCCTTGCGGAGATTGCTACCCGTAAACTCTAATACGGTATTGCCGTTTTTGTCCAAAGCAATAAAGCTGTCGTGCTTCTCCGCCGTGGTGCCCGTCAAAGGTTGAAACCAATGGGTGTAGTGTGTCGCACCGTTTTGCGAAGCCCATTCTTTCATAGCGGCGGCAACTTCGTTGGCAAGCTCCTTGCCAAGTTGTTTGCCTTGGTCGATGACCTCTCTCAACTCCTTGTACGCACTCTCGGAAAGATACTTCTTCATGGTCGCATCGTCAAAAACGTTGCAACCGAAAAAATCCGTTATTTTTTTACTCTCGGTAATTCGCATACTTGCTCCTTTGCCTAAGTCTTATAGAATATAATTATTTTATATTAACGATAAAAAAATAGCAAGGTTTTGACCTCACTATTTTATATTTTTAATAATCAATTGTTATTTTTTGGGCAATTTTTCGATTTTTCTATAATCTTTCATTTTATTCGGTTCTCAATGCCACTACTGCATCTCTCTTAGATGCGGTATAGGACGGAATAAGTCCCGCTATTATCGTCAAAAGTGTGCTGATTGCAATGAGCATCAAGGCGTGCCATGGCGAGAGTGAACAAAGAGTAGTGATACCCGATTTTGCACCTATGATAAGATTGATAGGTATGCTGAGCAGATAGGTTACGATTACGCCGATAGTACCTGCCACCGCGCCTATTATCGTCGTTTCTGCATTAAACACGTTGAGGATATCGGTTTTTCTTGCACCGAGGCTTCGCAAAATTCCTATCTCTTTAGTACGCTCCACCACCGACACGTAGGTGATAACGCCTATCATCACAGAGCTAACCAGAAGCGATACTGCGGCAAAGCAAATGAGCGCTATAGATACGATGTTGACGGTAGAGCCCATCATATCGGTAGCAAACTTGGACATATCGTTGTAGTTGATTTTTTCTCCCGTCCAACCGTCGAGATAGGCAATAACCTTTTGCTTGCCGTCAAAGTCCTTAGGATAGATATTGATGCCGATAGGCACTGCACTGCCACCGATTGATATTAGTATATCCTGTGCCTGTTGCTCACCGATAGTTACACCCGTAAGCACGCTCTTAGTCATATCTGCCTTCTGGGCTTGCACGATATCGGAGGCAAGGCTGTCTTGCATTATGTAACGAGTAAGTTCTGCCGTATAAGCTATACCTGTAGACAGCATAGGCATCATATTGTCGGGCTTCTCTCTCAAAATCCCCACTATCTCCAAGTCGATTATGCCTGTATTGTCGGCACTGTTATACAAACTTTGTATATCGTTGACCTTATATACGCCATTTGTTTCATCGTAATAATAGTAGGCGTTGTTGGTGACGAGTTTTAACTTGATATTCAGCAAGTCGTCAAAGGATATTCGTTGGTAGGTTTGGTAATTCATCCCCAGCGATGCAAGCAACGATTGACTGAGCTGGTTGGACTTATCGATAACCAAAACGACTTGATTTTTCTCGGTAGGGAACTTACCCTTGAGCAGTTGATATTGGCTTAATACGTAGTTTTCGTCACCCATCATCTCCTGCCAATTGATATCCGCCTTCTTGGTGCCACCCATCATAGAACCCATCATATCCGCCATAGTAGAGGTTCTCGCTACTTTGTCATACTGTTTTGTTCCTCCAAAATAGCCTTTATTGATTTTGCCTATGACGTTCATATCTATACCATAACTGTAGGTCACGCTATCTACGTAGTTTTCTCCCTCCAATTCGGCAACATAATCTACGTATTCTTGCGTTATGTTATTATATTTGATCAGGTCTTTCATGTTAGCCGTAGGATCGTAAGGATATACCACCTCTTCGTCGGGGTATTGCGGTCTAGAATTGGTGGTAGTGCCACCGGGGGACATCATCATCTCCATCATCTTGCTTGTGTCAAAGCTCTCTTTGGCAATTTGAATAGGATACCCTGCCAGCACCGTCCTCTCTATTTTGTTGATATAACCTTGCATGCCGTTGGATATCGCAAGCACAAGCGCCACGCCTATTATGCCGATACTGCCCGCAATCGACGTCATTATCGTTCTGCCCTTTTTGGTGCGAAGATTGTTGAAAGATAGTTTGAGAGCCGTCCAAAAACTCATAGAGGTCTTTTTAAGCTCTTTTTTCTTTTCTTTGACGCTCTTTTCTTGCTCGCCCTCCTCATATTGATAAACAAACGGATTGGAGTCCGACACCACTACGCCGTCATTGAGACGGACTATTCTCGTGGCGTATTGTTGCGCAAGTTCGGGATTGTGAGTAACCATTATTACGAGCTTTTCTTTGGATATCTCCTTGAGAATATCCATGATCTGCACGCTGGTTGCACTATCCAACGCTCCTGTCGGCTCGTCGGCAAGAATTATGTCGGGATTGTTGACAAGTGCTCTGGCAATGGACACTCTCTGCATCTGTCCGCCCGATAGTTCGTTGGGGCGTTTGTTGACCTTATCCTCGAGCCCCACGTCTTTGAGGGCTTGCAAAGCTCTCCTCTTGCGCTCTTCTCTACCCACGCCCGATAGGGTGAGCGCCATCTCTACGTTGGCAAGAATACTCACGTGGGATATGAGATTGTAGCTTTGAAAGATAAAACCAATGCGGTTGTTGCGATAAGCATCCCAATCCACGTCCTTATACTTTTCGGTGGACACACCGTTGATAACGAGGTCGCCCTCGGTATATCTATCAAGCCCGCCTATAATATTGAGCATGGTAGTTTTGCCACAGCCCGATTGTCCCAATACCGCTACGAACTCACTCTCTCTAAAGTCTAAACTTACGCCCTTGAGTGCGTGGACGACGTTGTCGCCCTGTCCGTAGTTCTTGACGATATTCTTTAGTTGCAACATATTGCTCTCCCTAATGATTTGCGTTTCGTTTTATTTATTCTATCATAAATGCCGAGAGCAAAAAAACTTAATATGCTAAAAATCTATCGTTTTACTAAACTTTTACAAATTTTTTGCCTTTTGTATTGACTACTCTCGTTAGTTTATCTATAGAGTTTTTGCGAATAGCCATGATTGACGCTTTGCCATTATGTCCAACAAAAAACCTATAAAAATACAAAAAACTCGATACAGGTCGTGTAAATCGCATTACGTACTCACCTGTATGTTCTGTCTTATATTGCTCTCAATAACTCAATTGAATCTTGCCTACTTTAGAATATTGAAGATAAAATTAGCCCCGCACTATTGTTGCGAGGCTAAATTGTTTTGGCTATATATTACGTACGAGCAAGTCCGTCTACGCTCAATACGACACCCGTAATATAGCTTGCTTTGTCGCTGGCAAGAAAAACGAATGCGTTGGCGATATCTTCCGGCTCACCCAAACGTTGCAACGGTATCATTTTGATGAGTGGAGCAATAACTTGCTCAGGCACAGCCTTCATCATATCCGTCCTTGTGATACCGGGCGCAACTGCATTGACACGTATTCCAAAAGCTCCAAGTTCTCTTGCAAGAGATAGCGTAAGTCCGTTGACGGCAAATTTGGACGTTGGATAAGCTACGCCCGATGGTTGACCGTAAATACTTACCATACTACTAGTGTTGAGGATACAACCGTTCTTACGCTCTTTCATTCCGTCCACTACGGCTCTACAACAGTTGAAGACACCCTTTACGTTGAGGTCCATGGTCTTGTCAAACATCTCGGACGTGTATTCGCTAAACGATTCTTTGGCGGATATGCCTGCATTGTTGACGAGAACATCAATCCTTCCGTATTCTTTTTCTACTTGTTCAAAAGCGTCTTTGACTTGTTGATAATCGGCAAGGTCGGGGCTAATGCCACTCACCTTCCAATCTGCATTTTCCGCTTTTAACTCGGCTACCGCTTTTGCCGCACTCTCAGGTTTAGAACCGCACAAAACTACGATTGCTCCTTCTTTGAGGAACTCTTTGACCGTCGCAAAGCCTATACCTCTAGAACCACCCGTGACAATGGCTACTTTTCCTTCTAATAACATAATACTTTCCCTTCCTTATACTTATTGGCGCTTGGTTAATACCACGCCCTTATATATTATAATATTTTTACGTCCGAATAGTCAATATGCAAAAAAATTGCAAATACAAAAAAATTCGATAAAAATCGCTCCCGTCAGGGAGCGAAAATCAAATATTTATCTCCGTTACGTCGTCGGGCAAATATTCGTCCAATTGCTCGACCATATCAACGTCGGTAATTTTGGAAGGTGGCAATTTGACGTAAATCGCCTCGCCTTCTGCAAGAAGTTTGCCGTCTTGGTCAAAAATCTCGCTCTTGGCACTAAAGCCTCGCTTGCTGTTGGTGAGCAAGGTGCCTACTCCCACTAAAGGAACGTCGTATGGCACGGGCTTACGGAATTTAAGTTTTAGACTCGACGTTACGGCAAGCGTGTCGGGCTCATAAGCCCAAATCACACGTCCTGCCAATTCGTCAAGCATGCAAGATATCATTCCTCCGTGTGCTCTACCCGGGTACGACTGGTGTATAGCCTTGTACTCAAACAGCGTTGCAACCCTCTTGTCTTCTAGTTCGTAGAAAGGGGCTTTGAGTCCGCTGTCATTGTATAGCCCGCAGATGATACACATCTTGCTGTTGCTTTGCTTCTTGACTACCTTCATTTGACTATTAAGCTCTTGCCCGTCATCTCGGCAGGGATTGCAAGTCCCATCATCTCGAGCATAGTAGGTGCGATGTCACACAACTTACCCTCGGTGAGTCCCTTGACGTCGTCGTTGCCTACCGCAATGAGAGGAACGGGGTTGGTAGTGTGAGCCGTAAAAGGCGTTCCGTCAGGCTCGAACATATAGTCGCAGTTGCCGTGGTCGGCGGTAATCAACGCTTGACCGCCCACTTCCAAAATGGCGTCTACAACCTTCTTGACACATTCGTCGGTAACTTCTACAGCCTTGACAGCCGCTTCCATAACGCCGGTATGTCCTACCATGTCGCAGTTGGCAAAGTTGAGAATCATGACGTCGTATTTGCCAGATTTGATGACTTCCACTGCCTTGTCGCACACTTCGTAGGCACTCATCTCAGGCTTCAAATCAAATGTAGCAATCTTAGGAGAATCAATGAGAATTCTATCCTCTCCCGCATTTGGAGCTTCTACACCACCGTTGAAGAAGAAGGTGACGTGAGCATACTTTTGCGTCTCGGCAATACGGAATTGCTTGAGTCCCGACTTAGAAAGATATTCACCCAAGGTGTTGCCGTATTTCTCAGGTCTATAAGCCACGTCGAGTCGGTCGTTGAAGGTCACGTCGTATTGAGTAAACGACACGAAGTTAGGTGCAAGGAAGCCCTTGGCTCTCTTGAAACCATTAAAGTCGTCGTAGATAAACGAACGAGTGATTTGTCTAGCTCTATCGGGACGGAAGTTGAAGAAAATTATTCCGTCGCCACGACTGATGGTTGCGATTGGGTTGCCGTCCTTGGTGATGACGGTAGGCAAAACGAACTCGTCGGTTACGCCGTTGTCGTAGCTGTTTTGCATAGCCTCGATCGGATCGGTTTCCGCTACGCCTTCGCCGTCGACCATTGCTCTGTACGCCTTGTCCACTCTATCCCAAATGTTGTCTCTATCCATTGCGTAGAAACGTCCGTTGATAGTGGCGATTTCGCCAAAGCCTATCTCCTTGGTGTAAGCAACCAGCTTCTCGATAAAGCCCTTGCCGCTGGTAGGAGGCACGTCTCTGCCATCCATAAAGCAATGGATATACACATTGTCAAGACCTCTCATCTTAGCCATTTTGATAGCGGCAAAGAGGTGCTCGATATGCGAGTGAACGCCACCGTCGGACACAAGTCCCATGAGGTGGAGCTTCCTGCCGCCCGCCTTGGTCTTGTCCATAACGTCGACCAAAGCCTTGTTGGTAAAGAAGTCGCCGTCGTCGATAGCCTTGGATATACGAGTGAGCTCTTGATAAATAATTCTACCCGCACCGATATTGAGGTGTCCTACCTCACTGTTGCCCATCTGTCCGTCGGGAAGTCCCACCGCCAAACCGCTGGCGTTGAGGGAAGTAGACGGATATTTGTTCATCATTTCGCTGACGTTGGGCGAAGTGGTGACGGATATTGCGTTGTTGTCGGCAGGAGCGTTGAGCCCGTAGCCGTCCATAATAATCAATCCTGTAAATTTCATAGTTTCCTTATAAGAAAGCCTTGATTTCTCAAGGCTTTAGTAAATTTTAGTATTTTACAACTTGAGAAAAGTCAACTGCTTTGAGTGACGCACCACCGATAAGTCCGCCGTCAATCTGCGGCATAGCCATAAGGTCGCTAGCGTTCTTAGGGTTCATAGAACCGCCGTATTGGATACGAACTTTGTTATCTGCGCAGTCTTTGCAATACAAGTCAGCCATCTTGTTGCGGATAATAGCAATGGTGTCGTTGGCTTCTTCTTTGGTAGCCGTCTTGCCCGTGCCGATTGCCCAAACAGGCTCGTAAGCGATGACGATATTTTCAAGCTCTTCGTGTGGAATATCCTTGAATGCGCCCTCGGTTTGTCTAACAAGCACTTCTTCTACCTTGCCGCTTTCTCTCTCTTCGAGAGTTTCGCCCACGCAGATGATTGGCTTGAGTCCCGCTGCGAGAGCTGCCTTGACTCTTGCGTTGACGGTTGCGTCGGTTTCGCCGAAGTATTGTCTTCTTTCGCTATGACCGATGATTACGTATTCTACGCCAAGCTCTACGAGCATCTTAGCACTGATTTCACCCGTAAAAGCACCTTTTTCTGCCCAGTGTACGTTCTCCGCACCCACTTTGATGTTGGTGCCCTTGGTCATCTCGACTGCGGTGGCAAGGTCGGTGTATGGGGTGCAAATTACCACTTCTGCCTCGGCGTCCGCAACGAGCGGAATGAGGTCGGTTATCAATGCCTTGGTGTCGGCAATGGTGTTGTTCATTTTCCAGTTTCCTGCAATAATAGGTCTTCTCATTTTGTTACCTCTTTTCTATTTAGTTTGTTGCAAGGTAATGCTTGCAATCATATTTTTGTTGACAAAGTAAGTCGCTTTTACGCTGCCGTCCTTTGCGTATTTGTTGACTACGACGAAGTCGCCGTCAATCTCTTCTACAGTTCCTTCAACGATATCTTCTATCGTTGCGATAGTCACTTTTTGTCCCAAAACTCTATCAAAAATTCCACTTTCCATAGTTTTGTCTCCTTGCAAATAGTTGCGATAATAAAAGATTGCTTTCCTTTTCCTATTGCGATAGCTCATCAAAATGAAGAACATAAAGATAGGAAACAAGTAGACGAACGGGCTGATATAGTCAGGTCTGTATTGAAAAACACTCGTAATTAGTTTTGCAACACACGCAAATGCCAACAATACCGCCGCACAAGTCAGTAGGTTGTTGAAAACTCTCTTGGTCAGTTTCATCTATTAGTCCTTGTCATTTAGACAAGCAATACCCGGAAGAATTTTGCCCTCGAACAATTCAAGAGAAGCGCCGCCACCCGTAGAGATGTGAGTCATCTTGTCGGCAAAACCGAGTTGTGCAACCGCCGCCGCACTGTCGCCGCCACCGATAATGGTAGTTGCGTCGGTTGCTTCTGCCAAAGACTTGGCAACAGCTACGGTACCTGCTGCAAGAATTGGGTTTTCGAATACACCCATAGGTCCGTTCCAGATAACGGTCTTAGCATTCTTAACCGCATCGGCGTAGAGGGCTTGCGTCTTGGTACCGATGTCAAGTCCCATTCTGTCGTCAGGGATATTCATACTGTCGACGTTTTCGATAGCGATAGGTGCGTCGATTGGATCAGGGAATGCCGCCGTAACGGTCGAGTCAACAGGCAACAAGATGGTTTTGCCGAGTTCTGCCGCCTTAGCGAGCATGTCCTTGCAGTAGTCGATCTTTTCGTTATCTACGAGCGACATACCAACCTTTCCACCCTTAGCGGCAAGGAAGGTGTAAGCCATACCGCCACCGATAACGAGCGTGTCGCACTTGTTGAGCAAGTTGTCGATAACTTTGAGCTTGTCGGCAACTTTAGCGCCACCCAAGATAGCTACGAAAGGTCTCTCAGGCGCTTCGAGTGCTCTTGCCATAACGTTGAGCTCCTTCTCGATAAGGAAACCGCAAACTGCCGTCTTGACAAAGCCGTATTCTACGATACCTGCGGTAGAAGCGTGGCTTCTGTGTGCGGTACCGAAAGCGTCGTTGACGTAAATATCTGCATACTTAGCGAGCTCTTTGCAAAATTCTTCGTCTCTCTTCTCTTCTTCGGCGTGGAAACGGAGATTTTCGAGCAATACGCACTCTCCCTCTTTGCAAGCCGCAACTTTGGCTTTAGCGTCCTCGCCGATTACGTCCTTAGCAAAGGTAACCTTGCCGTCCAAAAGCTCGTTGAGTCTGTCGGCAACAGGCTTGAGAGTCAACTTGACAGGATCGTTTTTGAGAGCCTTGGCAATATAAGCTTCCTTAGCTGCCTCTTGCTCTTCTACAGGCAATTTTTCTACTTCTTTCTTCTCCTTCTTGCTAAGACCTACTTTGGCACTAAAAATGCTGTGTGGCTTGCCCATATGAGAACAAAGAATGACCTTTGCGCCGTGCTCCATAAGATATTTGATAGTTGGGAGCGCGCCGTTGATTCTGTTTTCGTCGGTGATTTTGCCGTCCTTCATAGGCACGTTGAAATCAACTCTGACCAAACATCTTTTGCCTTTGACGTCTACGTCTTTGATTGACATTTTGTTCATAAAAATAAACTCCTTTTTGACTGATATTTTATTCACAATGATTGTAGCACTTTTTTCGTGCGTTTGTAAAGCAAACTAACCTATAACGTAAACCTTGCTCTCGCAAGCATCGAGCTTGATTTTTTGTAGCTCGTCTAACGTTACGCTCTCGCCCGTCCATACGTCGGTGGCAAGGGTTTTGCCGTCCCACGTAGTAGCGATATATTCGTCGCTCGATATCTTGTTCCAATCGACGTTTTTGCTAGCCTTGAAGCCTTGCTTGTTGAAAAAGCATACCGCAACTTTGCCGTCTGCGAGCGGTTTGGCAAGCACGTCCACGCCACCCTTGACTATTCTCTTGGCTTGTATACCCAACTCGTCCTGGTTGATAGCGATAAGCGCCTTGTTGGTGACGATAGACAGCACGTCGTCCGTTATCTTCCTTACGTCGTTGCCGAGCATGAGCGGCGAATTCATCATACACCACAGCGCAAAGTGCGATTTGTTTTGCTCACGCGTAAGTTTGCCGTTGCCGACTTCCAACATGTCGGGATCGTTGTAGTGTCCTACCGAAGCGTATCTGTGTAGCTTGACGTTGTGCTCGTATATACGCTTTATCCACCACCACATAGGTATGATGTCGGGAGTCGTGCGCCACATATTGCCCGTCTTGGAAGCCCAATTGTGAGGATCGTTTTTGCCCCATTCGCACACCGAAAAAGTTATTGGTTTGACAGGTTCTCCCTTTTCTTTAGCCACTTGCTCGGCTGCCTCTTGTAGCGCCTTGCCCATCTTGTAATATTGGAGCATAGCACTGTCGGCACGAGTGCCTATCGGATTGGTAAGCTCTATGACGTTGACGCCCTCTTGCAAGGTGACTTGCATACTAAATCTAGCAACCGTATTCCAAACCTTTTGAGGCGGAATATCGAAATAATAGGACTTGCCGTTGATGCGTGCTCTTAGGAATTTATCGTAATCGCTGCCCTTTTTGACGATATGCAAGGTGAGAATATACTCTCCTTCTTCCTTGACGTACACGTTGTCGAAGATTGCTTCGCCCTTGGCTTTGTCCATGCCGGATATGTAGCGACGGCATGCAACCTTGCCCGTTGGCATAAGCTTTGCCGTACCTCTGACGACGGCTCTGTCGCAAGTGATGCTCTGCAATACCTTGCCCGTGCCTATCTCGCTGATATCTATAGCGTAGACGAGAGGGGCGTAACTGCTGATAGGTTCGTTGTGACAAAAGTCGTACTTGAAAAACTCTATCCCCCACCTTGCCAAAGTCAAGGCGTCCTTTTGCTCGTGATAGAGGCTTGCGGGCAAATCCTCGCAAGTGTAGACGCCGTTGCTGGAATATGCGCCTACTTTTAGCCCCATAGCGTTAGCTTGCTTGACTAGCTCTGCTATGCCCATAGAGAAGGTCACTCTGTCGCCTTGCAACTCGCCCTCAGCCGTCCTTTGGCTGTCGTGCCAGCAGTCGTCAAGGTTGAGATAGCGATAACCCGCATCAATCAACCCCTTGTCGCGCATTGCCTTGGCAGTCTCCAAAATCATGTCTTGGTCGATATGATTCTTGAAGGTGTTCCAACTCGACCAGCCCATCGGAGGAGCCGTTACGCCGTTGTCGTAGTCTTGTTCTACGTCAACGGAGGTAATTCTGCTCTTAGGCGTAAAGAGTTGCTTGAGATAACATAGCGGACACATTCCGTTACGCTTCATTACTCTCCTCCTTAGCCATTATCTTGTGATATATATCCGCTAATTCTGCCTTGCCCATAAACTTAGGTACAGGGTAGAGCGGATTGGCTTCTTTGTATGCTCTCTCTACCATAGTAGGGATATCCTCTTCTTTGATACCCTTGATAGTGGTAGGAATATCCATAGCCTTCTCCATATCCTTGATAGCTTGGATAAAGGCTTTGGCGTTTTCTTCTTTGCTCTTGCTCATATCGGCAATGCCCGCATATACCGACAATTCATAAAGTTGTTTGGTGATACTGTCGCCGTAGTACTCGAGCACGTATGGCAATACTACCGAGTTGGCGAGTCCGTGAGGCACGTTGTAGAAGCCTCCCAAGGTGTGCGCTATTGCGTGCACGTATCCCACGTATGCTCTTGTGAATGCTACGCCCGCATAGTAAGAACCCTTTTGCATATTGGCTCTTGCCTCAAGGTCTGCACCGTTGTCATAAGCCTTTTGCAAATTACCGAATATGAGCTTGACGGCTTTGACGGCAGCTTCTCTCGTGCTCTTGACGTTGCCCTTGCCGATATATGCTTCTACTGCGTGAGTCAATGCGTCTATACCCGTAGTAGAGGTAATGTGTTTAGGCAAGCCAACCGTGAGTTTTGGATCAAGCACTGCGTAAGGCGGTATGAGCGAGTGGTCGTTGATAGCGTACTTCTCGTGAGTCTTGCTGTTGGAAATAACCGCTGCCAAAGTCGTTTCGCTACCCGTACCCGCCGTGGTAGGAATTGCAAAGATAGTAGGCAACTTCTTGCGTACTTTTAGCACGCCCTTCATCTGAGGAATTTGCTTGTTTGGTCTGGCAATTCTCGCTCCGATACCCTTAGCGCAGTCCATTGGCGAACCACCGCCGAATGCAATGATTGCCTCACAACCGTCTCGCTTGAATATCTCTACGCCCGCTTCGATATTTTCGATAGGCGGATTAGGCACTACGTCGCTATACACGCTATATTTTATACCTTGTTCGTCAAGCTGAGCCACCATACCGTCGATAAGACCGAGCTTCTTGAGCATGCTATCGGTTACGACAAGCACGTTGGTTATGCCCTTGCTCTTGATGAAAGCAGGCAAGCCCTCGACGCCGTTTTCAAATTCAAGCAACTCGGGCTCTCTCCAAGGCAAAACTTGGGAAGCTACGTACATAACTCCTTGATAGAGTCTGCATCCGAATTTTTGTAAACAATTCATACCTATACCTCACATATACATATTAAAAATATTATAATACTATTTGGCTTGGGTTGTCAATATACATAGCTACAATATATTGCCGGCTTGGTATCGAAACTCAACAAATATTGCATTAACCTTTGTCGAAAAATAAGAAATAAGCTATATACGTCAAAACCACAAAATTTGCAAGGACGTTGAGTAATATCAGGTGTAGTTAATTGTCAAACAGTGCAATAAAATAGAGATAGCCGAGGACTATCTCTTATTGTATTATTCAAAGTCGGCTTTGCTTGAGAGTTCCACCCTCTCCCCGCTGATTGGCGAGTCGAAGCATAGATAACTGCTGTGCAAGGCTTGACGGTCTAAAACTTTGCCGTTGGGACAAACAAAGGGTTTACCGTCGCCGTAGAGTCGGTCGCACACGAGTGGGTGTCCTACGTGGGAGCAGTGCGTTCTAATCTGGTGCGTTCTGCCGGTAAATAGTTGGAACTCTACCAGCGTGCAATCGTCGTAGTTGTGCACGACTCTATACGCCGTCTTGGCATATTGTCCGCTGGGACTGACTAATCTTTTCATGCCTTCTTCGCTTCTTGCAATAGGAAATTCCCATACGCCCTCGCCTTGCAATTTTCCACTACACAACCCCACGTACTTTTTGACTATCGTGCTACTTGCAAGTATGCTATGTGCCAAAGAATTTTTGGCAATTATCATGAGTCCGCTGGTATCTCTATCAAGTCTATTGACGGGACGATACACAAAGTCGCCCCAAATATTTGCAAGCGCATTGGCAAGACTCTTGCCGTAGTGTCCGTGGGTGGCAATGACGGCAAGTCCGCTTGGCTTGTCCACAACTGCAACGTCCTCGTCTTCGTAGACGATATTTAGAGGGAAATCGTATCGTGGTATCTCGATAGGTTCGTCGTGCAAAATTATGTAAAACTCGCAACCTGTATCGAGAAAATCTACCAATCTAAGCGGTTGGCTCTCCCCGTGGGCGATACGATAGACTAGCCCCAAACTCTTGCGAAGCTGTGTGCAAATAGAAGACGATACGCCAAGATGACGAAGATTGACTTCGACGCTATCATCACATACGGCAACGCATCGTACTATCCTATCTACGCATCCCATTGATACTTCTCCATATCGACTATATAATCGTCGCCAACTTCCACTCCGTCGGCACGCAAGAGCTCGGCTTGCGCATCTATTCCGCCAAAGGCAAACTGACGAGTAAGCGAGCCGTACCTGTTGACGACTCTGTGGCAAGGAATGACGACGGGCTGTGGATTAGAGTGCAATGCGTATCCCACGGCTCTAGCCGCCTTGGGAGAATTGAGTATACGTGCAATTTGCCCGTACGTGGCGACCTTGCCCTTGGGTATGCACCTAACCACTTTGTAAACTTCGTCGTAAAAACTCATATCGTCAATCCTTTGGAAGTACTTCGGCAAGAGAATCCACGAGCCCGCTACGGTTGAATCTACCGAGAAGCCTTGGCTCTCTGCCCGACTTAATAGTACAACTTCTTTCTCCGCAAGTCAAACTAATAGGCACGTTGAGTTGTTTGAGCACCTCTTCGCTCTCCTTGCAAAACAGTCCGTAAGGATAGGCGTACACGATAGGCGATATGCCTACTTTGTTAAATTCTCTCATCAACTTCTCTGTATCTTGTCTAAAAGTTTCTTTATATTTTTCACTGTCCTCTCCGCACAAAATTTTGACGCCCTTACGCCCCTTGAGCCTATGCATATCGTAGGAATGCAAGCCCCACTCGATATTGGGATTGTTCGCATACTCTCCTATGTCCGACCATTCGAGATATTCTTGTCCCTTGGCTATCTTGGGGTTGGATTTGCCGTAAGCCGTAAACTCACCCACCACCGACAATAATGCCGAATAACCGTACTTTTGCAGTAGCGGCAAGCCCAATCTCACGTTGGATAAATGTCCGTCATCAAAAGTAATGAGCACGGCTTTGTCGGGCAATTGGATACGCTCCTCCACCAATCTTAGAAGATAATCAAAGCGTATAACGCTATATCCGTTGTCTTTGAGATAACGAAAATCCTTGTCTAATTGCGTGGTAGTTATGCAATACTTACCGCTTTTGCTACCTGCCGGCAAGAGGTTGTGGTACATAAGAATAGTGACGTTGCCAAGATACGTGGTTGCATTGGCGTAATCGCCGGAGCATTCCACGCTCTCCGCCCTACAGTCACCCCACGCAGTCGGCACCCACAACGCCAGAAGTGTGCATACACATAATACAACCAAAAAAAATCGCGCTTTCATATAGCGTAGTATGTGAAGTTAGCTTTAATTTATGCTCCGAGTATATCTAAGCACGCACTCGCGATAACCCCTGCCACTTCTCGCCTATAAGTATCCGTGAGTAAGAGTTTTTCGTCCTCGACATTGGACAAAAAGCCACACTCGACTATCACGCTGGGACAAGCGTAGCACTTAGTAATGAACAAGTCGCCCTTGATAGCAATATAATCACTCCTACTAGTGTACTTGGAATTGAGGGCTTGATTGACGGCTTTTTGAAGATGCTCGGCAAAGTATTGACCTATGCCCGTGTCGTCGTAAAATACTTGAACTCCTCGCCTCTTGGAAGAAGAAAACTTGTTGATATGCACGCTGACCACCACGTCGGGACAGGCTTCGACAATAATCTTCTTTCTATTTTGCATATCCTGCTTTTTGGTAGCGCCTATCGCCCCTTCGCCCGTTCGAGTCATCACCACCTTGACTCCGCCCCTCTCCAACTCTTTTTGCAATTCTCGGGCTATCATCAAATTGAGGTCACTTTCTTTGACTCCCGTGCTGCCTACCACGCCGCCGTCCATTCCACCATGCCCTGCATCAACGACCACGACTTTGGGTTGCCCGCTCGCAGCAGTTGCAGCTATCCCGCACGAGGTCGCAACCACCGCGACAACTAACGTAATAACTATGGCGAGTAAAACGCTTTTTTTGACAATAATTGCAGTCATATAACAATTTATTGAGCTTTGATTGATATTATGCAAAGGCAGACAGTGCAATTAGCACTGTCTGCCTAGAAATTGTCAAATATTGCAATTTAGTTGCTATAATATAGTTTGATATTGTCTTTGATACTATCCACCTGCTCTGTTTGTACGGTAACTTGATAGCCTCCGTCAACTTTGCGCATATCGTAAATTTTGCCGTCCAATTCTGCCCATACGTATTTGAAGGTGGCATCTATATTGCAAGTTATCTTGGTCAATTTTCCGTTCTTTTCTACTTCAACGATATCGGGTGTAGCAAGTAGCGAATATTGCTCTTCCGATAATGATGAAAATACCGGATTGTAGTCAATTTTTTTCATATCATCATATCTAAAATAACTATCGTTGAAGGTATATTCTGCAACTTCAAACACGACGCAATCGGGTTGGAAAATATTGAAGTAATATGGCAAATTGATTACGTTCTGATAGTCGTGAACGTAGGCGTATTCTCCAAAAGAATTGAGCATATATTTTATTCCGGCACTATTCATATAACTACCTTGGAAGACCAACCCCTTGGCACAACCCTCCGCTTGTCTGGTATCGTTGACGATGTATCCAAAAGTTCGGTGTTGTGACGAAACTTCCAATGACGCATAGTCGGATTTACATTCTCTATATTGTGCGTAAGGGAGTGCCAATGGCACGTCTTCGTCAATAGGGAATTTAGATATTAGCAAGGTGTCCACGTGCTCCGTATAGAACAAATAGTCTTCTTCCGAATTTACGTGAACGTTAGGCACTCTCTCGTTTAGCCTCTGTTGAATTTTTTGCACGCCATAATATGCGCCCGTGTCGTTCCAATGGTTAGCGTCCCATTTTTGATTATATCCGTTTATGCCTTCTTGCCTAAGTTGAGTCATTGTCACGGTGTTGTCAAGATAATTGATATTTCTCTTGTCCAACTCTGCCATAAACAAATCTACCCATTGGCGATTATAATTGACTCCGTCTGACAATTTGTCTTGATAAATTGCCGGCTTGGCAGGATTAAACACAAACAAGAACGGTACGCCTCGACTCTCGCAATAGTCTTGCAGACTCTTGACCATATCGGCAAAAGCAATATGATAATCTCCAAAATCGTTGACTGTAGAAACTCCCGCGCCAAACACATACCCGTCTTTGCCGTAAGTGTAATACGGGTGCGTCATCTTGTTGAATAGTTTGTCGTTGAGCACCATGTATCCCGTAATTATATCGTCTCTGAAGCCTATTCTGTCACTGATATAATTGTCGATATTATTAGTCAAATCTCCGTCTTCTTTCTCAAAAGGATTCTCTGCCAACTTTCTGTTGTCTATCTCGGATATTGCATCGGGAGTGGTATTAAAGAAAATCATAGGCAGTATTATTGCAACGGCAAACGCCAATACCGTCAATATGTTGACTAGCAATTTGATATCAAAATTAAATTTCTTTTTCATATCCCCTCCTAATATTGAAAATACAAGAACGGACTATATCCCGAATTGACCATAAACATAATCGACAGCACGAATAATAACAGGATTAGTATTTGTTTCGCTACGTATCCGCCCGTGGTGGCAAATAGCTTTTGCCCAAATGCCCTGACCTGCGGAATACCGAAAACTGTCGAGCCTACAATCGCTATGGACATCAAAGTAATCATCTGCGCATCAAAGTAGTATTTCCAATTATACGGTATACTGTCAAATCTTAACTGACCAAACATAATCTTGAACCAATCTACACAAGCGTTAATATCCGCAGACCTAAAGATTTGCCAGCATACAAACGTGATAGCCATAGTAAGTACCCATTTGATGACAGCAGGCGTCTTGACGTAAAACTTTTTGTCCCCAATCAATTTTTCTATTATATTGCAAAAACCGTTGATTGCTCCCCACAGTATATACGTCCAACCTGCCCCGTGCCAAATGCCGGTTAGCAAAAAGACAACAGCGATATTGATTATCGTTCGCTTAGTTCCTTTTCTGTTGCCTCCCAACGGAATATATACGTATTCTCTAAACCAAGTTCCTAACGAAATATGCCAACGTCTCCAAAAATCGCTGATTGAGGTGGATAGATATGGAAAATTGAAGTTCTCTTTGACGTCGATACCCAACATCTTTGACAGTCCGATTGCGATGTCGGAATAACCGGAAAAGTCATAATAGATTTGCAGCATAAACAGTATAGATACTCCGAATGCGGTAGGTATATCTATTGCTCCCGATATCGAAGCAATACACGCACCAAAAGTATCTGCCAAAATAAGCTTCTTGGCAAAACCAATCATAAGCCTGTTTAAGCCTTCGACAAAATTGGAAAAATTGATGTCCTTTTGTTTGATTTGTCCCTTAAAATCTCGCCACAAAACGATAGGTCCCGATACGACCTTAGGGAAAAACGTCATATACAAGGCGCAATCTATTAGATTACCCGCTTGAGCCTTGCCCTTGTAGATATCTGCCAAATACGAAATTGCAGAGAAAGTTATGAACGATATGCCCAACGGGGCAATGAGACTCTTTGGTTCTTTGGAGTCTTTAAATAGATAATTCCACAAATCGGTTAGCATTGCGGAATACTTAAAATGTGCCAATACGTAAACGATAAAACCTACGCCTATTAGCAAAATAAACCACGTTAGTGGAAAGACTTTTTGTTCCTTAAGAGGTGTACCCCCCCCCCGAAAATTCTTTTTGCCGAGCCGTTTCTAGAGCCTTGCCTAAGACGTATACGACCAATATATAAGCCAAAAATCTTATAACGTCGTCAAAACATGCCCACATATAAAAGGCGCAACCTATGCCAATGAGAATCAAATCCGTCGCTCTTATTTTTTCAAAGAATTTTACTAATATACCCTTGGTCTGCAAAATAACGACAAGAAAATAAAGCAACAAACTTATTGGCAAAAATACAAAAATAAAAGTTTGTGTGGTAAAAGCCATTCGTTATATCCCCGATTGAAAATTTTGCTTTTGTTATGTTTTTAGTATATTGTATTTTAATTATTCTGTCAAGTTTTGTTGTGACATATCCCGAAATTGCAAGACATAGGATTTAATAGATAGGCAAGGTATGAATAAAATGTCGAAATTTGCGTTTTTATACAATTCCTTCTCGACAAGCGTTATTACGCCAAATATGTTTTTTTGTGGATATTTTGACTTTTTGAGGGGGTTATCCACCGAGTTATCCACACAAACAGATGTTTTTGTGGATAACTTTATACATTTTGCCTCACTCTGCTATGTCAAATTAGAGTGAGAATTTTGGCGAAAATTGGCAGTTTTGCCCCTTGACTTGCCCGCAAAAATCAATGTATAATATAAAAAAGGTGAGTTATGATTAGAGTTGTTCCACTTCCTTACAAAATAATAGAAGGCAATGGCTACTTCCCTGTTCCTAAGGGAAGCGGTTTGACTTTGGACGACTTTGACCATTCCGAGAAGCTCGACTGGCTCGACTTTATCAAATCCGACAACCTCGTAATCGACAACGACAATAGCGAGTGCTACAAGTTGGATATCAAAGAAAATCGTGTCAAAATTTACGCACCGACCGCAGTGGGTGCTTTTTATGGTTTTATTACCCTGATGCAACTCAGCCACACATACGAGGGCAAAATACCTTGCATGATAATAGAGGACAAACCGCTATATCGTTATCGTGGATTTTTGCTAGACGTAGCAAGGTACTTCTTCCCCGTCAAAGACGTCAAGAAGCTAGCGGATTTGCTTGCCATTCACAAAATCAACAAGTTGCACTTGCACCTCACCGACGACCAAGGCTGGCGTGTGGAAATCAAAAAGTATCCTCTACTTGCCACTCACGGAAGCGAGCGTAGCCGTACCAACTTCAATCTAAAAAAGCAAAGCGGCTTCTATACCCAAAACGAGATTAGAGAGATAGTAGCCTATTGCAAGACGAGAGGTATAGAGGTTATCCCCGAGATAGATATGCCGGGGCACGTGCAATCTGCTCTCGCTTGCTATCCGTATCTCGGTTGCTTTGACCGCCTGCTTCCCGTTGCCAAAACTTGGGGCGCCAAACACGACGTTCTGTGTATGGGCAAAGAAAGCACTTATCGCTTTGTCTACGACGTAATCGACGAGATAGCCGAGCTATTTGACAGTCAATATATACATATCGGCGGTGACGAGGTGTATTTGACACGCACGGCACTTTGTCCGCATTGTCAGCAAAAAATGCAAGAATTGGGACTAGGAAGCGAAAAGCAACTCAAATATTACTTTATCAAAAAGATTTGCTCCTACGTACAATCTAAAGGCAAAACCCCTATCGTGTGGAACGTAGACGCACCTATAGACGAAACGACGAGCAAAACGCTGTGGCAGGTGTGGGAGCCTACGCACGACGCCAAAGCCTTGGCAAGCGAGCTCAATCGAGGCAAATTCGTCATCAACAGCGACAGCACTCACCTCTACCTCGACTTCCCGTACGGCGTGACCAACTTAGAAAAGACCTACAACAATCCACCCGAGATAGAATACCTTGCTCCCGACCTTATGGCGGGCGTGGAATGTTGTCTGTGGACGGAATACGTGCCCGACCTCAAGAAGGCAATCTTCCTTACCTTGCCTAGACTAGGCGCAATATGCGAAAACATGTGGTCGCCTAAGGGCGTAAGACTGTGGGGCAACTTCAAAGCTCGCCTAGGTTGGTACTATAACTGCATGACAAATCTCGGTTTTGAGCCTGCACCTCTTGGCAGAACGATGCCTAACGCATATTACTCTCTCGTAGACGGTACCAAGTGGAATAGTAGGTGGATACATTGGGACGGCTTGCACAACACCATTGACAACGCCTTGCTGGCACGCAAAGTCAAAAAACAAGCCCGTGCAACAGAGCTTGCCAACCAACCGCCCAAGCAAGCGATAGCCCCTCAACCCGCCGTCGTAGCAGATAATACCGAAACGACCGACGAGCCGACTGACGACGTCGAAACTACTACACACGTAGACGAAAATACAAATGAAGAATAAAAACATAACAATATAAATACCGCCAAGACGTTTGGCGGTATTTTTGTCAAAAGATAGGCACCCGAATTTGATTTCGGGTGCCTTATTGCTTTGAAACAGGTTATTGTGTAACCGTTTGGGTGGTGTTGGACTTGGTAGGTCTAATGCCACCGTTGTCAATCCAAGACTTGCCACCTTCGAGCCATGGGCAGATATTGTACCAGCCCCAATACTCACGGAAGTTGTTGACGTCGATGCTGAGCGTACCTGCCGTAGAGTTGTAGTTGTAGGTAAGTTTTGCATTGTTGAGTACGTACTTGTCGAGGAAGTTAGTCACGCTACCAAACTTGGTGAGTGTGTCAATAATATCGCTTGGCTTGAGGTAAGTGTCTTGCGCAATCGGATTTTTGCCTAACAAGGTGGTTACGGTTGTGGTCTTATTGCTTGGCGATTGTTTGTGTACTCTCACGAAGCTTTGTCCCGCGTTGTCAATGGTTACGCTACCCGTCGTTGCGGTGACTACTCTCATCTCTGTTGCCACGTCGGATATCGTTCCCGTAGTGCTTATTGGCGATACTGTTACATTGTCCGACGTTGCAGTCGATACGATCATAACGTTGCCCATAACGAGGTTGGTTACGCTAGCTCCACTTGCCATACTTGCGAACAAGCCAACGTTGCTCTCTCCCTTAAGGATATAGTTGGTGAGCACGAATCCCGCTCCGTCTATGCTGCCTTCGAAGGCAATTCCGTTGCCCCAATCGAACGGTGTGATGAGCGAAGACTTCATGTTGATATTGCCCGTCATCTTGTAGTTGAGTTTATGGTAATCGCTGTTGCCCGCCACCTTGCCAATCATCAAGACGTCCTTGTAAGTTTCAAGTTTATACTTGTCGTCCGTATCATCTTTGAAGAAGTATCTCAGTTTGAGAACTTGAGCAGTAGGTTTGATGACGTAGTTGCTTCCCGTTACGTTTGTTCCGTTCTGACCATTTATGCTGCTTGGCAAATCAAGTTCTAGATATACCGTATTATTGTCGTGGTCAGCCGTATAATCGCTACCGTTTTTGCTTATTCCTTTACCTACCATAAGGTCAAGAATTACACTTCCCTTAATTTTTTCGCTTGCCGCACTTGTGGCGTTGGTCTTGAACGTATTGAACGCATTCTTTTGTGCCTCGGTCATCATCGTTGGCAACTCGAATTGTATCCAAGCGATGTTGCTCAACTCAATATTTGTGCTGAGACTCGTGCTTCTAAAGCATTGTTCGAGGTCGCCCGTGTAGATTGCTTCGAATTCGGCAGGCTTGATAGTTGCCGCACTACTATCTGCAAGTACGTCAAAGTCGTTTGGCTCGGTCTTGTCGATATAGATATTGGTCAAACTTCCTACGGTGAGTCCGTTGGCAGTAAAGGTTACGTTGCCTGCATTGGCACCAATGGTCTTAGGTACGAAAAAGTAGCCCTTGGTGCTGTCAAAGTATCCGTCCCCGCTATCCGCTGCCTTGATTGCCGTCACGTTGTAAACCCAAGCGTTGGTGTAGTTGGCATTGCCTACGAGCGTAGCATCGTTGGTCGTTGCCTTGTCGTGGTCGATAAGTTGAGCAATAGCTCTCATCAACGAATTTTTGTTGATCGTGCTAAAGTCGGTGCTCGTCGTGAAGTAGCTCTCAACGCCGCCCGTCGTCGTTACGGAAATCTTGGTATAGCTGAAGGTCGTCTTTCCGTCAGCCTCGGTCTTGTGGTGTTGAGCAATGTAGTTGCCGTCCTTATCCACGAGCACGTTGCGGATTGGGTTGAGCGTGTTGGCAAAGCTTACCGACGAAGTGCCTACGTCACTTGCAGGAGTCTTACCTTCTACGTAAGTACCGAGCAGCGTTACGCTCTTGCCGTCTACCGTAGTAGTAAATTCACCGATAGAGGTGGTGTCGTAGTATTTGCTGAAGTTGGTTGGCAAATCAGATTGCTTAGGATAGATAATGAGGATTGCACCTGCAACGGTTGCACCGTCGTCTATCTTAGCAACCACCGCAGTACGGTTGGTGGTATCGTAGTTGATATCGTCGGTGGTAACGTCACCCGTCAACTCAACTACTATGTTGTCGTAGTAGCCTGCGTCTACGCCCGATACGCTGACGCTAGTCACTTTGCCGTCTACGGTAATGTTTACTTCGTGCGAGATTTGTCCGCCCGTGTATTCTACCTCTTTGATGATAGAGCCGCTTGCCGCAATCTCTTGGCTACCTCTAATACCTATTGCCGGACGGAACATGGTTACGTCTACCGTGATAAAGCTCATATCCGTCTTGCTTTGTCCGTCTAGCGTGTATCCGTTCGCCTCGATAACGGTGCCGATTGGCATAAACGCTACGTATCTGTTGAGCGACAAGTTGATGTGTCCGCCACCTGCGACCTCCGTCTGATAGCTATGCGAGTATGCTTCCCAGATAAATCTGTTGCGAGGAGCAAGCGTCTCGATTGCAAGAGCTACGGTATCGTTGGTTGCAATAGTGCCGTAGGTTTGATACATCGTCTTATCTCTCTCGTCTGCTCCGTTTGTGTACTTGTTGTGCTCGTTGCCACCCGTCTTACCCGTAGTGGTGAAGTAGTACTCGATGAAGCCTTCGGTGTGAGGTGTGAGCAATTCGAGTTTGCCGTTGGCTTTTGCACCCGTTGCCGTAGTGTTGACGGTGTAGAGATTGGTTATGCCCGATACACCCAAAGCCGAGCCAATCATATCGATTACGCCGTTGAAGGTGCAGCCGCTTTGGGTAGCAACCAAGGTCTTGCCCGTCGTGCTCTTGCCGTTGTATGCTCTTACGCTTACGTTGGTGAAGGTTACGTTAGTTGCGCTACCTGCAAGTCCGCCGAAGTTGGTGTCGTTTACGCTTGCGTTGAAGATAACGGTTGCGTTAGTCATACTTCCGCTTGCCGTGCCTGCTAGACCGCCGATATGCTCTACTACTACTTCTTCGTCAAAGGTAGGCGTGTTGATGATATCGAGCGAAACGTTGGTCATATTGCCCGCCATATTGCCGACTACAAGACCTATCGTATTTGCACCCAAAGTTTGTACACTCGTAAACTTGAAGTTGACGTCTTGGATAGTTCCGCCGAGGCTTGCGATAAACGCACCGCCGTTGGTTCCGTCGCTATTGAGACCGCCTGCGAGTTGGATGCTATATCCGTTGCCATACAAAGTACCTGTGTAGTTGATTGCACTTTCGAGAGCGGAAGCATCCCAACCGTAAATATTGCCTGTGAGGTGAATATCGGCATTAGCTTTAAGTGCCGTTGCCAACTCCTCTGCACTAGCCACAGCCGTGCCCGTTGTGATTGCCGCACCGCTCATTTGTCCGTCGGCAAGTTCACTCGAGGTGAGTGCAAGGTTGGTGGAATATCCGTCGGTCGCGCCTGCCACCGCAAAGACGTATCTGTCGGTGTAGGTTGCCGCATCAAGAGTTCCCTTAGCAAGATAGGTGAAGGTAATCGTGTAGGTGACGTATCCGAGTGCGTCGGTTGACTTAACAAATCTTGGAGTATCATTGATTTCGGCAGCAGTTGCCTTCTCGAAGGAAGCAAAGCTATTGACGGAAATCTTGAGTACGTCTGCAAGTACCGCCTTGTCAACGGTATTATTTTCTTTGTCATAGTTATTGTTGATGAACTGCATACCTGCCAAGCCCGTAATAGCCACTTCTATCTCTGCCGAAGTGCCGTCGTAACGTCTCTCAGCCACAACAATATTGCTTGGATTGATAGTGAGCTTGAAGGTAGTTGTTCCAACAACCACGTAGTTGCCTTTTGCAGTTTCTCTATCTAGTCCCGTTCCCTCATTGTACAAGGTGCTATTGAAGCCGTCCGCCGTTGGATCGAGCACTACGTCAAGCACGTTTAAGGTCGTATTCTCCAACGTGTGAACGCCTGCTCTTGCATACTCTCCTGCTATTGAAGTATTGCCAATCAATACTTGCTCGCCTGCAATACCTGCATTGACTAGGTAGCTTACGGTACCGTCAAAGTTCTTCTCGACTTCCGTTTCGGCATCAAGCGTAATAGGCAAGATTTTGAATACTTTGTCCGTAGTGCTGACAATATACACGTTGTACCAAGCGCCTTCTTTCAACTTGTAGTTCTTGGTGCTAAATCCGCTAACTTGGTATTTTAATGCATATTCGCCCGCATTGATAGCACTTCCTGCAACTAGTTGTACTGCAGTAATAGTTAGAGTGCTCGAAACATCAACACTTTCTCCTACGTTGCTAATCGCATAAGAATAGATGCCGTTGTCCTGTACAACCTTCAGATCTGTTGTGTCTTCTTTTCCACTAATACCGTCTTTGCCATTGTATTGTCTATTGATTTCGTTGGCATACAACGTCACGTTGCTTTCGTCCAAAACGTATTGATTGATTGTGAAGGTGCCGAGCAACAAGTTGGCATTTTTCAACTCATAGTTAGAACTTACGTCAGTCGATCCGTTCATTGCACTAACCAAACTTATAGTAATCTCATAAGTTCCTGCATCTTTTGCCGTCGAACTTCCTGTAAAGGCAATGCTAAACGTCAAGACGTCGCCTTCCATAATACCGTTGGCAGTGCTACCCGTAATCGTCTGCGAATTATTATTGTTGTTGAAGGTGATGACAGCACTAAATTTGCTGATATTATACGTGTAGTTGTACAAATAACGGAATGCATTTGTATCGCTAATCGAATAAGCAACACCTTTCTCGTTGATCAGCTTGATTTCCGTAATTCTTACTTCCGCACTAGAATCGTTTGGTCCTCCAATGGTGATTGGGGTGATATAGCCGATATTGGATAGCTTGATATACTTGAGCCCATCGACTATCTCCAAAGTCGCATTAGAAGGAAGTCCACCCACTTCGTTGGTGCCGATATAATAGTTGGCGGCATTGGAAGCCTCTCCATCGGCATTGACTAGTCTATAATATACCGTATCTCCCAATTTGGTAGAAGTATATTCTTCGTATCGTAGATAAATTGACATCGAAGTACCGGTAGGTGTAACTTGATTGCTCTCATATTTACCACTTGGTCTAAGATAAGTATCTTGACCTACCAACTTGCTACCTTCTACCGAACTAATCGTTTCTATTGTTTTGTTGGCTTGAGCGTTGGTGGTAAATACCATAATATCCGTACCATCGTACATCTTGGTCATTTTGGTTATTGCGACGTGTGCAGGGGTAATAATACCAATTCCTTGTACCAAAATACCTTGTGCGCTTCCCGTGCCTGCGATTGTGTAGTTGGTGTTTTCGATATAATAAGCCCTCAAGCCACTCGTAGTCACACCCTCAACGGTATCGCTATAAACGAATGACGTTGCCTTGAAGTATACGTCTCCGAACTTACCATCTGCGGTTTCAACAATATCTTTGACGCTAAATCTTCCGCCTGCGGTGATGATAGCATTATAAATATCATCAAAATTATCGCTACCAACAATTCCTTCGTTGCTTACACTAATAACTGTGCTTGCATTAAACGCATCGGTTCCATCGTATGGTTTGTATACTTCCGTAGCCGTCAACGCCTTAGGCAAGATGAAGAATACCTCGTTGCCGTTGTTGGCTTGCTTGGTAATTGACGTGCTTTCCATATAATAGTTGACGGAATCGATATAGTTGGTATCTATAACAACGCTTGCTTTGTAACCGCCAACGTTGTGAGGCGTCGTTTCGGTGCCGTCTTTATCATAATACTTGATACCGGATGCACCACCGGAACCGCTACCCTTAGCGCTACGTCCTGTGTAGAAGTCTATAACCTCAAAGGTAAAGCCCTCCGCCGTTTCCGGATTTTGGTCTAGACCAGTATATGGCACAGCAAGCGGAGAGATGCTGATTTTTATACTGTCTTCGTTGACGAGCTGCTGGTTGATTATCAACGTACCGATAGTAGCGTTGCTACCCCATTCGTAGTTGGCAGCATTCAAAGTCTTGACTTGGAGATTATAAGTCTTTGCATCTCCGATACTGTCGCCTAGGTTGGAAGTAATTACAACGCTATCCGTAGTGTCATCATCTCTAATCAATCCGTCATTATATTTATCGAGGTCAGCGATAACGGATACGATTGAAAATTCATACGTGTGTCCGTTGGCATAAGTAAAGGTAGCAGTATTGTTGGTGCTATTGATTGGCAACCACTTAACTTCCTTGTCACTTTCTTCATATCCATTGTAACCGCTTACCAACAACGAGATTGCTCCGTTTTCAATCCTATACTTCTTGATGATACCCACGCCCTCTACTGCGATATAATCGTTGCCGGCATCAGTACCTACTACGTAGTAGTTGGTGGATTTGCCGCCTGCATCGAGTGCGATTGCATAGGAGACGGTGCCCGTCGAAGTCGCTACGCCCATTGGTTTCGTCAAGAAGTTGACTACCCTCTTAGAAGTCGCGTCGGCAATGCTACCGTTAGAGTTGTGCGTAGACATATGGCTTTCATACGTTGCACTGAGTGCAGCCGTCTCGCTACCGTTGTATTTGAACTGTGCCGTAGTAGTATCGGTAGTGCCGTCGTAAGTCTTGGTCACTGTTGCGTTGGTGAGGAGCGCAGGCGTGATATAGTACTTGCTGCGATTCGCTTCTTTATCAAATTCAGTCGTACCTATCAAATATATCTTCATACCGCTCAAAGTATATCCCGCAGTGTCGAAGTTGTCGGAAGCACCCGTCACAGACGCTGCAAAGAGATAGTATGCGCCTATATACACACCATCGGTAGGGGTAATAGGTGCTTGAGGCGTGCCGTTCTCCTCCTTGCTAAAGGCGAGCGAAGCAATGGCAAAGGTATGACCGTTGTTGAAAGTGGTATTGTCGAAGTATACCACTGTGTCGCCCGTGTTGTCATACTTGTCGACGATACCGATTTTATATTCTTTACCGCTTGCGGTCGGATTGTCGAAGCCCGTCAGACCGTATTCCCCGTCAAAACTATTCATAAATACGGAGATATTGTTGGCAGAATCGACTTTTTGTTTGTCAATTACGAAGTTGACGTCGATAGTGCCGTTGGTAAAGTAGTTGGTTCCTCTAAGCGCAATCTTGATAGTGTAAGTGCCTGCGTCTTGAGCCCAACCGTCTTCTCCTATCTCTACACTGTTCTTGAACATTTGAACTTCGATTGCAAAGCTTTCCGCTGTCGCAAGTTCAGCTTCAATGGTTTGATACAAAGTCACTGCCCATTTGTCGTCGAGCGTACCACTAAAAGTAGCATCCTTCATAACTATGCTACCAATAATAGCCGACTTGAGATATTGGTATAGCGAAGAATATTCTACGCTATTTGCCGTAGGATATATCTCTATCTCGCTGTTGGTAGGGCTTTGAATCATCTTGACGGAGCCAAGGTCTGTCTTGGTAAACTCTCTCTTGGTGATGTCACCCGTAAAGGATGCGTCCTTAGCGATGCAGTAGTTGCCGTTGGTGGTCAAAACGTAGTAGGTTTCGCCGTTGACAAGCGGCAATTCGCTAGTCTTGACTACGACTTTCTTACCGTTACCTGCATTGCAATCTTCAAATTCTCCCACGAACGTAACTTCTTCGTTGTTGATGGTGTCCGCAGTGTTGACCTTGCCGTTCAAAGTCTTAGTACCGTCGTAAACCTTGTTGAGCACGGTGATGGACACTTGTTTAGGAATGATATAAGCCACGCCGTCGACGGTATTGCTGTCGCCGATGTGATAGTTGGTGAACGTCGTGGACACGTTGGCTTCACCCTCGCCCTCGGCAGGGGTGGTGGTGGAAGTTTGGATAATATTGAGCGTGGACTTAGAGGTAGTTCCCGTTGGATAGTAAGCAAACTCTTTAGTAACGAATACCAACTTTCTATTACCTGCATTAGCACTGTCGAAGGTTGCGCTGACAACCTTACCATCATCAAATGTGATTTCTTTAGATCCATCAAGGAACTTGATAACTATATCACCTGTGAGAGTGTTGTTGCCATCGTAGGTCTTATAAGCGGTATCGAGAGTTGCCTTCATCGGAATAATTGCGAACTCCGTCGGAGCCGTCTTAGCAGCGTCTATGTAGACGTCTGCGTTGTCGATTGCACTAAAGCTGTAGTTGTTGCCTTCCGCACTGCCGTTGACGGATACTTTGACGTTATATATACCTACTTCAGTCTGCGTAGTAGCAAAGGCAGTTGTGGCATTGCCTACCGTCAAGCCGTTTTCTTTGATTCCACCCGAGATGATGACTTCTCTATCGTCGTCATCTTTAGCGTAAATCTTGAAGTTAGCTTCCGCCTTATCGTAGGTCAATTGTGCACCCGTATAGGTGGTTGCGAAGTGATTGCCCACAACGTACACCGTTTCGATTGGTTGAGGATCAATCTTGAACGTGGTCGTGTTGGAATACTGCTCCGCACCCGTGTCAACCATAAAGTTGTCGTATGGCGTTGCACTCACGGACAACAAGGATATCTTATACGTTTCTACGCCGACGTCGTTAATTCCGCTGATGTCGGCATGCGTGCCGTCGGTAGACTTGTAGATGCCAAGAGTTACGGTCACGGTATCGCCGTAAGCGTTGAAGAGGTCGAACGTACCCGTTGCGACGTAGGTCGCCGTGTAATAATATTGGAACGGAGAAGCGGTGCTTGGAGTGCCCTTCCAAGTTTGAGTAACCGTCACGCCCGTGATTTCGTCGCCCGTGATAGCGTACTTGTTGATGACGCCAACGTTTATCATTGCAACGTCGCCGTCTACGACTGCGCCAGGGTTAGCAACGTAATAGTTGGTGCCCTTGAAGATTCTCACAACTACTTTGCCACCTGCGTTGTAGTACTCAAAGATCTCCACGTCAATCTTTACGGCTTTATCCGTACCTGCATTCTTGTCTGCGTAAGTACCGTTGACGGCAATACTTGCAGGGTTGGTGACGATAGTCGTTGCCGCCGTAAAGTCTACAGTGCCGTCGTAGGTCTTGGTTACGCTGTCGAGTGTTGCACTAGCAGGAGTGATATACAAAGCCTTAGCTCCCGCAGGGGTTACGACCACGTTGATAGCGGTAGTCGAACCTACGTCGTAGTTGTCGTTGCCGTCAAGGCTTACATTACCGTAGACGATAGCAATATCGTATCCGCCGATAGGGCTCGTAGAAGTAGCCGAGGTGCTAAATCCGCTTACCGTAAAGGTGGCGCCGTCGACGTCCACATTCGAAATATTATCCTTTGCCGAGCCTGTTGCTCCGCCAATGGTGGTAGGGATAGTATTGCCGTAAACCACGTTGATAGGATTGATGGTTATGGTGACGTTATTCAAAATCTGCGGTTTGATTGTAAGCTTAGCGCTTAAGGTGCCCTTGAACTCGTAGTTGCCTGCATCTGCACCCGACAGACCGTTGAACGTTAGGTTGTAGGTTCCCGCATCATACTTGCCAAGGCTATCGTCGGTGATATCTACGCCAACCGTATCCCCGCTTATTACGCCACTGAGGGTTGCACTGTAAGAATAAGTCGCAGTCGAATAGTATTCGAAGTTGCCCGGAGCTTCGGCGGTCTTGCTTTCTCCGCTACCCTCTTGAGTAATGCTAACCGCACCGTCTATGGTCACTTCCTTAGGCGTAATCACGCCGACTTGCAAGGTCGCATAGCCGCCCGTTACGGTTGCGTCAAGATAGTAGTTGGACATCGTTGTCGCATTGCCTGTAGCGATGACGTACTTGGTCTGCTGAGCACCCGTATTATCGTAGTAGGTAAAGGTGATGACCTTGATATTGACGTTGCCCATTGCTATAGTCTTGTAGCCTTGTACGTTCTTGCTTTCGTAAGAGCCCACGAAAGCATTGCCCAAAGGCGACTCGTTGTCATCAGCGTCCTTGAAGGTCGTGCTTGCCGTAAAGTTTTGGTTGCCGTCGTATTCCTTTTCTACACTGCCCAGCGTCGTCTCGAGAGGCAAGATGTAGAGAGCCTTAGCGTCATCGATAACGTTGCCGTTGTTGTCAACTACCGATACGGTGTAAGTTGGACTTGCCGCCAACGTGTAGTTGTCGTTGCCCGCCATAGTAATAGCTCTAATGCTGAGATTGTATCCGCCGATAGGGCTGGTCTTGGTGACTGCATTGCTGCTATCGTCAACCCATTGATATGCGCTGATACTAAATACCAATCCGCTTATTTCTCCACCCGTAACGTTGTCCTTAGCGCTCCAACCATTAGCTGTAGCGACAGCACTATCTGCTTCGCCATAGTTGACGTTGGCAGGTTTTACCGTTATAGCGACGCTACTTACTACTTGTTGAGCAATCGTCATTGTTACGCCCAAATCCAATTCAGCAGGTGGAGTTGTCCACTCGTAGTTGCCGGCATCGGCGCCGTCAAGTCTTTCCGCCTTGATTGCGTAAGTGCCTTTGTTGCAATTGTAACCGTCACCATTTGAGGTCGAGCCTGTTCCGTTGACACTAAGGACTGCAGTCAAATCGTCCTCATCACGAGGCTTGTTGTTTATTATTGCACTGACAACGTATATTGCCCCGGCGAAGTAGGTAAATCCAAGAGCCTTGCCCGTTTGACTTGCTTTTTCAGTATCACCGTTCTTTTGAACTACGGATACGCTAAAGTCTGTTGCCGACAAAATATATGGAGTAATCGTACCTGAAGAAGTACCACTCTCAACGTAATAGTTGCTTGCACAATCGGTACCTGTCGTCTTGCTATCTTTATCTTGCAATAGATTGTAAACCTTGCCGCCGTGATCGATACTAGAGGTACTTGCCCAATTAATAGTCTTACTACCTGCATTTCTATTATCAAAGGTGCCGACCGGCTTTAGCCTTGCATTGTTGACAGAACCTTTTGTAGTCATGGTATTATAGATATCATCGGTGATGGTATCTGTTCCGTCATACATCTTGGTTATGCCCTCGAAGGTAACCGCCTGAGGCAAAATCATACCTTTAGCATTGTTGCTCTCTATCCAATAGTTTTCGCCACCGACTATCTTGTTGTAAGTCTTGCCATCTACTGCGTTGTTGCTATTAGCAAGAGTAAGTGAAATGCCCACTCCGTCAACCTTGACGTCTACTCCGTTGAAGGTAATGGTAGGCGAAATGCTATCTCCGCTTACAATACCGGTTAGATAACTGGTTGCAGCAGCACTGCCCGTATATTCGTTAGAGTTGTTATAGGTCTTGAATATAGTTTCTTTGAGATCTCCGCTTTTGCTCCAAGTCAACTGCTTAGGCACGATATAACCTACACCACTATAAGACGTAGCCGTTAGAGCATAGTTGCTAACTTCCGAGGTTGCGAAGTATCTGGTCTTATATGTTGTACTCAAATTACTGCCACTTGGATAGGTAAAGGCATTGTTAGCCTTAACGTTGACGGCAATTGCCGATCCGTACGTAGCGTCGGCGCTGGCGAATTCCGCAAAGTCCACAAGAGTGCTAATACCCAAATCCGTATACGTAACACTAGCGTTTGGAGTGCTAAAGCTTGGCGCACCGAACGTTAATTCCATTTGCGAGTAATTGGTGTCGCTTAGTGTTGTAGTTACGACAGACGACTTGAACTTTTTATCCCCGTCATATACCTTCTTGGCTTTGGTTATCGCAACCGTTTGAGGTATGATTACGCCTATACCCGTAAACGTACATACGTTGTTGCTATAACTGCTGTAGTTGTCAAAGCCATAGTTGTAATTGACAAGTGCATAAACATCCTTGTTGTTGACGTAGTCGTGTATGGTCCTAACGTCGAGTTTTAGGTCATTGTATTTGCCTCCGCTAAACATAACGTTGGCACTACCAAATTCTGCACTAGGTTGCAAGGTTACACCAAGACTATGACTGATTACCGCAGTAGAATAGCCGGAGGTTTGACTGTACTTAATTTCATTATTGCCGTCGTACTCTTTGGCAATATAGTTGAGGGTGCCCATTTCAGGCAAAATGGTACCTATACCTTCGACGGTCAAGATCGTTCCGCTTAGCGAAGTTTTGTTGAGTGTTGCCGCCTTGTTATGCTCCCAATTATCTTCATTAGATGCTCTTAAGCCTTGACCTGTAGTAAAGCCTTGACCTGTAGTAAAGCCTATACCGCTAACGGTGTAATATCTGTAGATTTTATACCAATTGCCAACGTATTCAAACTTGCTTACGTTGTTGATAGTTACGTTCTTATTGTTGCCTACGTCTTTAGTATCATAGTTGGCAAAGTAAACCTTTCCACTTGCTTCGCTATTGAGAGATACACCCGTGCTGGCAACCGTATCGTTGTTAAAGGTCTTTTGCACGTAAGTAATATTGGTATCTATAGGTATGATGCGACCTCTACCTTCGAGAGTAGCATAAGTGGTTCCATTTTTTTCTTCTATTGTAATACCTGTGTTGGTTGTGCTGTTTGGATCTGCAAAGTCATACTCAAGAGAGAATCCGCTATCTTGATCCCCACCTTTTGACGTACCTTTGATTAGATAAGTACGATTGTCTCCTAATCCGCCTTTGCCGTCGTTGGCAGTTGGTTGATAGCCGTAATACGTCCAATCTTCAAGCGCAAACGTTACGTTACGTTCGCCAATATCTTTTTTGTCATACGTAAGGTCGGCATTGCTCCAAACTATACCTTGTATCAGAGCTTTATTAGCCTCTATGTAAGCCGACCTATCCGTATCGCTTGGGTTTACGTCGATTTCGGTATTGCCGACGGTCATGGCGTTGTTATGTTCTTTGATCAACATCATTTCATTGGCATAAAGACCAAATGGTGTGACTATCTCTATAATCTTAAATTTGCCCGATACGATATCGTTCTCAGGGAAGATAATGGTCTTGCTTGGGATATCCTTGATGGCACTTGTGACGTTGGCATTCGACTCGGTGTCGAAGGATATAATGTAACTACCCGCCGCAGGATCGTTGACTTTGACGCCAATAATGTTGTCGCCGTCTTTGATCTCGGAAGTTCCAACATCTATCAAAGCGTTGGTGCCGTCGTACCTGTCTTTAAACTTATTTACTTTGACGGACGAGAACAAGGTGTTGGATACGGAAGAGTTGGTTATCTCCGTACCGTCAGAGCCGTAGAACTTGAGCGCAGGCATATCAAAGCTGTTGCCGTAGCTCGTCGTCGTCTTGTGATAATATACTCCCGTGGTCGTGTCGTAATAGTACTCGTTTCTGTCTATGCTAGCGCTACCCGTAGTACCGTACGAGTAATAGAGGTAGACGTTGTTACCGCGCGAGAAGGTATGCGATACGTCGGCGTATCTAATAGCGTCGGACAAGTTGTTGATCTTGTCGTATACGTCGTTGTAGAAGAGCAAGTTAGGTCTGCTTTCCGAGGTCCATCCGTCACCTTCGGTGGATACAACCCAGTCTTCAGGCTTAGCGTTGAGCAACTCACTGCTGTTTGGTTGAACTTGCCATACTTGAGTATCCCAGAGGAACTTACCTTCCGCAGTCGGATCGGCAATGGTAAAGTTGAAGGAAAGTTTTGCTGTTATACCCGTACCTGCCCAAGACAAGCTTACGTTGCTACCGAGGGCGTCTTTGTTGATTTCTACGATGTTGTCAGGGTTGGTATTGTCGTATACGTACAATTCCTTTGCAGGATTCTCGTCTGTATATTCACCGCCACGGCCTACGTAACGAGTTGCTACAACCGTGCCTTGAGGAATGGTATAGGCTTCGAACCAATTATCGGTTGCATTGACGTTGTGATCCGTCCAACCCGCATAGGTGTAAGGCGTTGTACCGCTATCGCTTCTCGATACGAGATATGCGTTGTTGATTTGTTCCCAGTCGCATATACCTGCAATTTGTCTATAGCCGAGAGATACGCCTAAGTCGGTAGTCTGACCGCCAATCTTCTGCAAGTCGCCGTGTCGACCGTCACTGCCTCCCGTATACGTATTGTCACAATACAAGAACGAGCCCGAGTTAACTTCGGCGGCCTTGGCGGTAATGGACTCCAAGGTAAAGCCGTACCAGTTGATGATTACGCCGTCGATGACGCCTCTTATCTTGTTGTCGCCTACAGGCACGACGTTGGTATAAGGCTGGTTACCCGTGTCGTTATCCGCACCAGAAGTCGAATCGCCGTAGTAATAATAGGATTGAGTATTGACGCCAACCAAAGCACCAGCACCGGAGGAGTACATCTGTTGCATAATGTAATTCGCCGCACGATAACTATCGTAAGAACCCGCTGCAAACCAAGCAACCATATTGGTTCTTGCTTCGATAAGTCCGCCGCCGTTGAGGGTGGAGTTGATGAGGTTAGAGTTTTTACCCATCCAACCTATCATACCGCCCGCCATAGTTTGCGCATGTGGATAGTTGGTCATATTGGCGTTACGGTGCGTCTCGCCAATAGCCTTAATCATAGCCTTTTCGTCCATATTGAGGGTGCAGTTGATCATGTTGGCTTGTTTAGTTCCCGCATTATCAACGTCGCCTATCATCATTGCGGTAAATCCGCCCGCAATACAAATATTCTTAAAGGATTCGTAGGTGCTATTTTCGCTCACAGGCATGTCTCTGTTGACTATAAAGTTGGTATTAGCGCCCAAAGTCAAACTACAATTTTGTATTGTACCTGCATTGAGTGCGGAAATTATACCCACTGCCATAGGATATCTTTCTTTGACACTATTCCTAGCACCCGGGCTCATTACAACCAAACTTTGATTATAAACAAAGTTTACGTCTTGTATTAATCCACCCGTACCAATATAACCTACAAATAGTCCAAATATATACGTTTCTCTTGATTTGACAGGAGTTTGCGTTGTATCAACGTCAAAGGCTTGTTTCAAAGTAAGTCCGGAGTTATTGATACCATACGAGTCTTTTGTTCCCGCAGATGCTATAGTATATTGACTAAGTGTATTGGTCCTATCGCTTGCCGAAGCCGTAACAAGAGTGATAGTATGACCACCACCGTATAGAGGCTTGTCGAGGACAAACTTATTAGGCTCTTGTCTAAGAGTGATATTATTCATCAAAACGCCCGCCGTAGCATTGGTATAATCTACGTTAGCATCAAAGTCCATTCCGCTGATAAACTCTTGCAACTCCGTTTCTGTGGTAATTTGCACCTCGTTGCGGAAGAGCTGTAAGCGCAAATTGTTGTGCTTACCGCTACCGTCGTATCTGGTATATATCCACAAACCGTTATATACCATTTGACTATCAAGCACCCCACTATCAAAGGTTCTCACAGTATCCAACGGTGTATTGTTGTCGGCTGCCATGATTTGAGCAGTCCAAGATTTGAGATATTCGGTACCGGTTGCGTTGATGTCGGTACTATAAGGCTTGTAACCGCCTCCGCCCGTAGTCAAAGTACCTATCAATCTAATGCTGAGAGAATATTGTGCAAGTCCCGTATGATAAACGATATAAGCAGCCAAGGCGATAGAAATATCGGTACCCTTGAAGTCGCATGCGGTGATTTTGCTATAGGTTGCCAACTTGCCAGTATTACTATTGTTACCTGACTTATTGTATCCCTCTTGAGTGAGGGTATTGTACATATCCGTCGATACGTAACCAAGCAACGACATACCCGCTACGTTGGAGAGCGTTATGCCCGCACTACTTGTTGCACCGAAGACTTGAATCTTGCTATATAGGTCTGCCGTCTTGCGAGTAAAGTCAATCCATACGAGGTTTTGCAAGTTGTTGGCGTCACCATAGTTTTCTTTGGCATTGATAAATCTACCCGTCACGTAGCCCGCGTATCCGCCGTCAGGCATAGCAATCATACCTATCTGACCTGCGTAGATATTGTTAATCTTGGTGGTAGTGAGGGTATAGGTCTTGCCGTTGATAGTCTCGGCATAAGCGTCGGCAGTACCCGTCAAGCTCATGTCGCCGCTGTTGCTACCAAGTCCGAGCAAACCGCCGATATAGTTATGCGTAGCGTCGCCCGCACCCGTGCCCACGTTGTTGATAAGTCTTGCACGGCTATTGACGCCTATTTGAGCGATATTTCCGCCAAAGGATATACCTACAGCACCACCCATGGCAGATACTGCGCTTCCGCTACCGCCGTTGAAGGTCCAAACCATATCTTTATCCCAAGTATAGTCGCTTGGATTGGTGCCTGCGTACGACATACCTTGGTCTATATTGAGATTTAGCAAGTTGGAACCTGCCAAAATGCCGACGAGTCCGCCGAGACCGCCCGCACCGCTAAAGCCTACGGTGGAGGTAAAGTCAAAGCCCGAAGCCGTGGTAGAATTTTGGTTGAGATATAGCACTGTAGGATTAGCAACGCCTTGCAGTACACTGCCTTGCATAAGTCCTACCGCACCGCCGACGGCAACGTTTTGCGCGGTACCTGTACTAATTGTCTTACCTTCTTCGTTTTTTGTCTCATAACCCTTAATAGTTACGCCCTTCATATAGACGTAGTTGGTTTTGTTTTGATTCAATGTCACGGTAGTATTGTTGATATTACCAAACAAACCGCCAAAGGAAATCGTCTTACCGCCGTCGTCAAAGGCAATCGTCGTGCCGTTGTAGTTGACCTGTGCAGAATTGATATTGACGTTACCCGTTACGATACCGGCAATACCACCTACTGCCATATTGATACCTCTGCCTGTGACAGTTCCTCCGGTGATATTGACAACTATATTTATTTTACTAATTGTGCCCAACACTGCACCGAAGAGACCGCCCACGCCCACGACGTCATAGTCTCCTACCGCATAGTTTGCGTTGGCTTCGGTGATATTCAGATCATTTGTACCCATATCAACGTTGACGGTCAAAGTAACACCATCCGTGATAGCGTTGATACTTCTATCACTATCCAAGACTCTGCCCGCACTCATGCCTGTAAACTTTACTTCGGCATCTTTAGACAATTCTATTGACAATGCCGCGCCTGCAATTTTATACGTTTGCGACGTCTGACCTTCGATAAATCCTTGGATAATATTGCTTTGTTTTGCTTCGTTTCTACTTGGGTCTATAGCCCACTTGAATTTATATTTTGCACCACTCACCACGTTGTTGACAGTGCTGGTTATATTAGCCAACATATAATCTTTTTTGGTGAGGAATTTAAGAACGGTATCGTTAAGATTATTTGCTACCAATCTATCGCCAAGAGTAGATGTTGTTTGAACTATTGTAAACTCAACGCCTACTCTCAAATAGTTCGACACGTTTTGCAAGTCAAATTCTATTTCGGTTGTGCCCGGGGTATCGCCCATATAGTTTTTCAACCCTGCAAGAAGATTGTCATTGTCAGTTGTCTCGTCATACATATACATAAATACGCTTTGGTCGTATCTATCCAATATATCCACCTTACCGCCACTGACGCAAGTCGTGTCAGGCGTGGTGCCGTCGTCGTAATAGTAATAACCCATCATTGACAACGTGCCGTCTTTCAAAGAGTTGTTGAATACTCTATCGCTACCAGCGCCCAATATTACTGTAATATCATTTTCATCTGTTTTGGTTACGTAATAATTGGCAAGATTAGGGTTGGTCTGCATATCTATGAATGCAAGCTTATCCATTTGATAATCGTATCCGAGGTCGCCCGTCACGATACCCGCGAAGATACCACGGCTACCGTTAAGCATAATCGTATCGTTCGCATGCTTGATACCTATACCGCCCGCTACGATGACGTTGGCATTGGAGATAACTGCTTTGTCGGCGGTTGGTGCTGCTATATCGTTTCCTGCAAAAGTCAATGTTCCGTGGTTGTTAGCCATACCAAACACACCACCCACGTAGAGGTTTTGGTTGGTGCTGTTGTTGGAGCAAACCAGCTGTATAGCGTGGTCGCCAAAGACTTTGACGCCCTCGGCATATCCGCCGTCGTTGACGCCCGCAATAGCGCCCATAGCCACGTACACGCTTCCCTCGAAATTACCTTGTACGGAGAAGACCTTGCGGTTGTATACTTGGGTATTAGTAATATCGCCCATATTGACGCCGGCAACGAGACCTGCAACCGTGTTGAGGTCGGCATTATCATTATTCACATAAGTACCTATGCCGTTGTTGATATAAGTTACGCCTGTGATAATGCCGTTGTTGACAGCCACCAAAGAGCCTATGATATGATCGTTGGAAGATATGTCATACCCGCTATAATAATTACCCTGGATTCCTTCAAATTTTAGGTCTTGGATAGTACCGTTGTTGACTCCGATAAAGTCGTACAACAATTGATAGCCATTCCATCTGGTGTTGATGGTTTTGTCGTTGGTGTAGGTTTGTTCCAGCTTGTTGATTTTGCTTGGATTGATATTCACCGTCACGGTAAGCCCGCCACCGTTGAGCATTCTGCCATCGTCTACCTTGAGCAAGCTATTGACAACGGTCCAATCGTCGATAGTGATATTGCTCTCGAGGTCAATCTGGTTGATGTTAGCCATGAGAGGATCGGCATTTTTTGCGTCTTCTCCCAACAAGAACAATCTCAATTCTTCCGCCGTAGTTACCGCAAGCGACATATCGAGTGTAGATGTCATTTGCGTAGTCGTATTAGAAGTATCATCGGTCACTTGGTCGTTGAGGTTAGCGAAAGTTACCGATTTATCGCTGTAGCTGATTGACAACGCATCTCCGGTAAATTTTATAAGTCTAATCTTGTCATTATTGAGTTTGACAGTATTGCCCTCTATAGTTAGATTGAGCATATCGAGGACAACGTTGGCACCCGTAGTATAGCTATTGAGATAATCGAGGGTAATACCAACGCCCTTCTTGAGGTTGTTAGTAAAAGTAATTGGCGTGGTGTCAACGTCTTGTGCCAACGCACCATACGCAGACAACATGCTTACGTCGTGCTTGCCCGTAGTAGTGTTGAACGAGAAGAATGGCATTTTTTTGACTTGATTATTTTCATCTTTTTGCTTGTTGAAGAAGACGATATCGTGCATATCGCCAATAGCGCAATTCTTTCCTGACACGTAGCCTGTACCCGTTATTACGCCCTTATAAGCCTTTTCTCCTACGTAATCTCCCATATACATATTGTATATATTATAGAAAGCGCTAGGAATATCTAAGGCTATTTCGTCAAATATTAACTCGCCACTCGGACCTAGTTTATTTATGAGAACCGATTGTTCGGTAAACCTCATTACACCGATTACGCCACCAATATATCCAAAATAATTTTCGCCCAACTCACTCTTGCCCGAATCGTTGGTGATTTTCTTTTTTCTATCTCCGCCGATAGTGATATCGTGTATGCTACCGCCATCGCTGATAGCGCTCAACGTACCCCAAATAGCAGGGATAGTAACCCCTGTAATCGTTTGGTCAACACCCACGGTAACCGTGACGTTGCTAAAGTTGCCGCCCTGGTTGAGACCTACCACTCCGCCTATGGCGTAAGCCTTGGTGCTGGAGGTGTTTATGCCGTTGCCAAGATCGGTGCCCAACTCGATATTGACGTTTTGGATTGCGCCAAGGCTGACGGCTGCCAGTCCGCCTCTATAGACAAATCTGCTGTCCTCCAATACGCTAATCGGATAACCGGTGTCCGCAACGTACTCTCCTACAGGATAGCCGATAGGATTTTGCACGTTTAGATCGCCATTGTATTCGGCACCCGTAGGAGAATTGATAGTGATAGTAAATCCACCACCTTCCAAAATCTTGTATTGGTTGTAAATTATCACATCGCCCAACGTCGAAGTAATTGTTATATTGCCCGTCAAAGTGAGCTGACGTGCTCCTCCAAATTTTCTAATATCAGCAGTGCTGTCATCTCCCGATAAGAATGCTTTAAGTTCTGCTTCACTATTCGTTGTTGCATTATATATGTATAGCAAATTGAGGTCAAAAGAGTTGGCAGCACCTTCTCCCGTTCCACCGGCACCATAGTACGTATTCATATTGGCTTCGGTTATGTGGAGATAATAATTGGTTGCGTCCCAAGTAAGTGTTACCTTATTGGCAGGATTGCCCGCAGCGGCAAAATATGGGAAACCACTTATATTTGTAGGCAATATGTCTTTATTGAACGTAAACGAATAACCCGTCGAATCGTAAGATACAAAAGTTGCGGCACCTAAAGGACTAATAGCAAAATCATATACGTTGAGAGAATCCGCCTTTTTGCTGACGTAGATGCTTGCCGTAGCCGAAGTAGCAGCTGTCGTGGTATCAGTCGTCGTTATCTTATATACAATATCATCTAATATATTAGTATTGCTTATGCCTGTGACTGCAATATTGGTATAGCCACTATTGCCAAGAGTTACCGTTGGCGTATATTTTTGATTGATGTTATATCCGGCTATCACTTTTGCGTAATAAGCACCGCCCAGCAACCACGCGGCGTCATTTATGGTAATATTAGGCTCATCAATCGTGTATTGCGTGCCCTTTGTCCACGTAGCAACCGTAGCACCCTGCATATGATATATATCTTGTAAGGTTACCGTAACGGTGCCAACGATACAATAATTGCCTTCTACGGTATCGGTAGACGTTACTATTGTATAACTATAGTTGCCGCTAGCTTCTTGAAGTTTGGTCTTGAGCGTAGTCGTATCGTACGAATAGCCGGCTATCGAACCGGTAGACAACGAAGTTCCGCCACTCAATGACAAATAGTCTTTCATTGCCGAAACAATCTTGTCTAAGTCACCTTCCATAATGCCTTCATTTTCGGCCGCTTCCGCCGTTTTAATGTCGGTGGAAGAAATCGTCTTGCCGTATCTCAAATTACCGAACGAACTTGTCGGAGTAGTCCAATATACCGAATATACCGTTTGGGAAGAATAGTTGGTTGTTCCAACTTGCAAAATCTTGTTGCCATCGTCGACTATAGACTTGACTAAGGTTATATTTACTCTTATATTTGTTGTTCCACTAAAATATACGTTGACGTCATCATAGGACGTAATGCTATCACTATATCCAACGTCTATCTTGACAAGTCCCGATCTCTCGGTACACGTAGCACCATTGATAAGATAACAATAACTACCGCTTGTTGTCCAAGTGCCAGACGGATTATACATTGCAAAATACTTACAGTTGCCACTTGCGTACTGGTTGTACATGCTTGGCGTGCCTTCAACCATTTGACCGACTATAGTTCCGTTGTTGTTGGCACAAATAGCAGATACGTTGCTACAAGCAGGCACGTTGCTGGTGCTATTGAGGTCGGCTCTGAGTTGTCCGCTTATTTGTACGTATCTTGCACCGTAAATCTTACCCTCATAAGTGCCGCTTGAATTATCCTTGCTATTTTCACCCGCAATGCCCGAGATCATTCCTTTCGCACTACCACGGAAGTTACATCTCATCACGTAATTGTTTGAAGCATTGGAAGCAGCGGTCGTTGTATTCATAATAAAGGTTACGTTGCTTATCGTGCCTTTGTTGTTACCAACGACGCCACCCACCATATACCAGTCGGTGCCGGTACCGTGAACTTGAAAGTTACCGCGATAATCTACTACGCAGTTGGTTATTGTGCCCGTACTAGAGTTTTCTCCCACAAAAGGCGACGACCACATCGTAGAGCTGTTATCCATATATAAACTGCCACTAAAAACATAATTGAGGTCTCTTATGGTACCAGCATTTGTTCGAAACAAACCGCCTACATTGCTTGGTGCATCGCCTGCCCATGAGGTGTAAGAATACGATACAGTAATAGTGTGTCCGTTGCCGTAGAGCGTTCTACCAGATGGTATTGCATACGTAGAGCCATTCTTTTGACTGCCAAAAGTTATAATAAAATCTTGTGACAAATATGCATTGCCGGTACCGCTCGAGCACCAATTTGACAAATCCGATTGACTTGCGATTGGCGTACCCGAAGTGGTTTCGGTTATCGGTTGCTGATATTTGCTATAAGAGTTGGTAACAGCCGAAGATTCATACGTATTAGTTCCGTCAGGATCAAGTCCCGAAAGAACTTCTCCGACGGGCGATCCAATATATGCGATAGAGTTTTTGACAATAAACTCTCTAATCGTTGCATCGGAAACGCTACCCAAACTGCTCCACGTTGTACCGTCGATAGAATATTTACCGCCGTTATAGCCGTCTTTGTCATATATAAATTGTGGCAATTTAATCGTTGCCGATCTTTGATTTATTTTTATATTAAACGCTATGTTAGAAGTCGCACAATAATCTCTCGTGCCGTCCGGATCATATCCTATGCCTGCCGCTTTGCCACTATATGCAGTAGTACTTGCATCGGTTGCGGTGACGGCAACCGTTTCCGACACTTTACCATTGGTAGTTACGCCGTCGTCCAATACTCTATAATATACGAATTTTATAGTTTTCGGAGTGCCGTCGTATGTGTATTTCCAGTCCCTTGCGCCATCGCTGACTTTAGCGTTATATACTTCCGTACTATTATTATAATGTTCTACGAATGGTATACAATCATAAAAATATTCAAGATTAAATACGGCGTCGCCTTGGGACATACCAAAGGTCATTTCTTTGATTTTTGAAAAATCATCAGGATACTCTTCAATAGTAGAACCCTTATAACTTCTATATATCCATTCTCCCGATGCTACTCCCGACTTCTTATAGTGGAAGATAGTGTTCGAACCCTCTCCCGTGAAGTACCAATCCCAAGTAAACCCCGAAGCCGTACTCAAATCTCTACCGCTGTTGTCGGCACCGTTGACGTCAATACCACATTGAACTGCCGTTCCGCCGTTGGTGAAAGTGTACTTATCGCTATCACTTCCCGTCTCAAGTTTGACGTCGCCATCCAACACAATACCATACACGCTACCGTTGTTGTTACCGCATACCTTTGCCACTCTCTTGTTGCAATAACTACCGCTTCGCACCTCTATTGCACCCTGCGTGGTCTTGACAGTACATCCGCTAATTACGCCGTTTGCATTATTTTCACCCGCTATGCCGCCCGCTATGGCATACGCATAGTTGGTCCAAGAACCTGCGTCATAAGAACCGAATTGATAATCGTTGCTGCCGTTGGTGTGGTCTTTGAGCGTTGACGTCGTATTAAGATTAAACGATACGTTGTTGAGTTTTCCGCTATTATATCCTACGATACCTCCTATTTGTCCCCAACTACCGCCGTTGGCTCTTGACGTAACCATAGGACCTTGCAGTTCTACCGACACGTCTTGGATTGTACCCGTATTTCTACCCGCAACCGTGCCTACCCAAGTACTACTACCGTTTTGGTTGTAGAAAGTACCCGTAAAAATAAACTTTAAATTATATATTTTGCCGTCGTTTTGTTTTAAAAACAGACCTATATCTCCACCTTGGTCGGTAAAGGAAGAATTTGTAGAAGATGCCGACAAATATACCGTATAGCCGTTACCATAGAGAGTCTTGCTTGCGGACATTGTGTAAGTTGATACACCTGTGCCAAGAGACCAACCGCTAATATTGTTGGCAAGATATCCTGATGTAGCACCGGCATATCCGGTAATGCTAGTATCTATGCTATCGTTCCCGCTGACAAACTCTTTCAATTGATTTAGCGTGGTTATTTTCACACCTGTTTCTGTGTTAGTGCTTCCCGACACCCAGCCCGTACTCTCTACTTTCGTATCTTCCGACGAGTCGTAGATATTATCGAGGCTTTCGCTCTCGTTGCCACTAGTGTATGCGCCAAAGTCTCCGCCAAGGACTACAGCCATACCAAATATCATCACTACTGCGATGAGTGATGCGAGGATTGCTATTAAGTTGTGTCTATTCGATTTGTTCATATTACAACTCCCTTGACTCGATGGTCGCTACTACTTCTACTTGGTGCATTGCCGGCGGCAGCAATTCGTTGTTGACGTGAGGACTTATCCTGAGGAACAAAATTATCGTTCCGCTCTCGTCCTTGCTTATTCCCGTGCTCGAGCCGTTGGCTGTTGCTAGCTCGAAGCAATCGGTGGAAAGCTCTTGTTTGTAATACCACTTGCTTTCCTCGGCAGGTGGCGATACGCTATTCACCGCCTCGTCCTTGCCAACCTTGACAAATGCGTATTGTATCACACTGTCCATATACCTTGCGTTGGCTGAGGTCGGCTCGACAATCGTCGTATTGCCTGCCGCCAACAACGCAGAACCCGTCGTTGGCACATTGTATTGTAGGTTGCTGACGGTGAAGTACATGTTGGCGTATGCCGTCTGTGTGGTATAAGTCAAAACAAGGCGAGCAACTTGACCTCCCGACTCTACAGAGCCGTCGGTCTTGATTGCATCGCCCGATATAATTTGGTTGCCACTCTCAGAAAAAGCCACTACGAACTTTTCGCTGACCTTGGAACCTAATTCAAAAATGTTGTTGCTGGATTGGATGCTAAAAAAGGAGAACGTAACCGCCGTTATGCAACAAACGATTACTACAATCATCACTATCGTAGAATAAAGTGCTGACTTCTTCATTTTCTCCCCCAAGAAAAGACGTCCTATTAAGTACCCTTATTATATAAAGAGAAGATTTTTTTTACAAGTTTTTGAAGTCAATTTAATTTTCGTTTATGTAAGAATTTACATACATTAAAAGTTTATTAAAAAATTCACAATCAAATTTCAAATTTTGTTCAAATTTTTCAAATCTCTACAAAAGTAGACACACTTTTGGTCGTTCGCCGTCACCCCGTATTTGTCGTTCCGTTGTGCACATCTTGCGATAGCAAAGGCTACTTGTAGCCGTGGGAATCTCTCTCCTCTTGTCATTCCGAGCGTAGCGGCTCTCCTGCTTTTTGTTTGAGATTGCCACGTTCCACTGCGTTACACTCGCAATGACAAGGATATTATCGCAATGACATCGATCCTTGTCATTCCGAGCCTTGTTCACAAGGCGTGGAGATCTCGTTCCTTTTGTCATTCAGAGGCTTGCTTGCAAGCCGTGGGAATCTCCTCCGCTTGTCATTCAGAGGCTTGCTTGCAAGCCGTGGGAATCTCCTCCTTGTTCTTTGAGATTGCCACAGTCGCTTTGCTCCTCTTTGCTAACGCAAAATGTGCACAGCGCAATGACATAGTACCTTGTCATTCCGCACAACTAAAAAACCGCCCCCCCAAAAAGGAACGGTTTAGCTTATTTTCTCAATACGTATCGAGTTTTTTGCTATTATCTTACGGCAGTAGTGAGTTTCGGACACATTGTAAAGCAGTCTGCACCGATAGTCATAGTGTCCGGTTTGCTTTCCAACGCATTGACCGTGTCATCTTCCAAGACTTCTACCCAATTGACCTTTTCAAGGTTATCCAAGCCCATAAAAGAGCCGTCCAAAATGCTCGTTACCGAGCTTGGAATAGTCACTTCCGTGATAAGGTCGAGGGCAGGAAACTCCTCCGGACTCATCATTCTTATCTCGGTGACAGGAACGCTATCATACGTGGCATTGAGGACAACCTTAATACTATTAGGGATAATTAGGCTCTCTAATTCGCCGAGGTTAGTATTCGCATAGCCTACAACCCTTGCGTAAATTATCGTGCCCAATTTAGTGCCCAATTCCGCCTCGGCTACGCCGTCCTTGTATTCGGCTTGATAGGTGTCGGCATACTTGTAACTCTTGTTGTTGACGTCGCTATCATCAAAACTAACGTAGCAAAAATTGCCTGCCGAGTCGTACACCTCAAAAATTAGGTATTTGGAAGTGGTGTTGGTGACTTCCACCTTGGTACCGCCCGCAGGAATACTACCCGTGTCCGACCATACCGCAAAAGTGATGCCCGCAGCTGCGCCAAGTACAACTACCACGGCTACGATGATTATTGCCAATTTCATATACTTGCTCATGCGCTCACCTTCTCACTCGATATTTTGAAAGAAAAGACAAAGGTGCAACCTCTAAACACGTCGTTGGAAAAGACAAATTCGCCAAACTGACTTGCGTTGCCCACAGGTGCGTTCGCTCCAAAGTCGTGATAGAGTCCTATGGTTATCTTGGACTTTTGCGGAATACACTTGTTAGGGTTTAGATTGACCTCTGAGTGTCCTTGTGCATTTGTCGTGCTCGTGTGCCTAATCGCCGTGGCAAAACGCACGTCGGTGGTCGCCGAGCCGTCTACAAACTCATAGGCGCTATTACCCGCATTGTATTGCACTTGGTATCTCGCATAGGTCAGATGAAAATATTCCGCAACGTACTCGCTCTTGATAATTACCTCCGTCACGTCGCCCGTGCCGTCTTCATTTTTGGTAATCAAAAATCCCTTTTTGCTTTCATTGTCAGCCTCGAACTTAGGTCCGTAGGTGTAGATAGTCGTTCCGCTTTCTAGTTGAGTGCCTGTATTGTCAAAATAATCCGCGCCGCCAGCTTCGTTGCGGTCGTACTCGTAACTGCCCTTGACTCCAAGGTACGCCTTACGGTTGTCGGCGGTATCCACAAAAGACGAGTCACCGAAAACTATACGCACCACGTCGGAGAACGGCAATGACTTTTGTGCATCGAGGCGAATTGCTATGTACTCAAAGCCAAACGATACGTCCACGGCACTTTCGCCCACAACGTAATACTCCACGTCAAAGTTGATAATATATGGTGCGTCAGGCGGATTTTTGACGTTACCCGAGCTGTCATAACCCTTTTGTCCGTTGTATTCTACCAGCGAGCCAGGCGTCAAAGTAGAAGACGTCAATACGACTTCTTGTGGATTTTCCACCGACAAAAGCCCCATCATATCGACTTGTTGAAAGCTACTAAACCACGCAAACGTGCCTGCCAATACGCATATTAGCAGAACGAGCGTTATTATTGGTATCATAGCTTTGACGTCTTTCATAACATTCCTTTTATTGTTTCAAACTTTTTGTTTGAGATTGCCACGTTCACTTCGTTTCACTCGCAATGACAAGGATATTATCGCAATGACATAGTGTGTTGTCATTCCGTTTTTGTCATTCCGAGCGTAGCGTGGGAATCTCGTTCCTTTTGTCATTCTGAGGGAAGCCCTTGGCTGACCGTGGGAATCTCGTTCCTTTTGTCATTCCGAGAGAGCAACGCGAACGTGGGAATCTCGTTCCTTTTGTCATTCCGAGCGTAGCGTGGGAATCTCTCTTTTTATTTTTCAAACCAACCAATAGACAAATCTTTCCGTTGAGGATTGCTATTATTGATTAGTTCTTCTTTTTTGGCTCTTCTCCAAGATTTTAGTTGTTTTTCTCTCTCTATCGCACTTTTTATATCGGTCGTAATCTCATAATGTAAGAGCTTATCTATGTTATATTTACTCGTAAACCCTTCTATGAGTTTATTTTTATGTTCATACACTCGGCGTTGCAAGTCGTTGGTCACCCCTATGTAAAGCACTTTGTTGCTCTTGTTGCTCAAAATGTAAACATAATAATTGTTCATTTATTGCACCTGTTTCGTATTATTTGAGATTGCCACAGCCTATCGGCTTCGCAATGACAAGGATATTATCCGTTTTTGTCATTCCGAGCGAACACAGTGAGCGTGGGAATCTCGTTCCTTTTGTCATTCCGAGGGAAGCCATTGGCTGACCGTGGGAATCTCTATCTTTTTGAGATTGCCACGTCGTTTCACTCCTTTGCTAACGCAAAATGTACACAGCGCAATGACATACCACTTTTGACAAAGTATAACGAAGTATATCCGCCGTCAAGTTAGTCGTTTGGTTTGCTCATAGCCTCCCTAAACCGCTCCACCATCTCGTCTATATACGCCGCCTTCTGCTCGTCGGTCATTGGCGAGCCGTCGGGGTTGGTGAGGTCGTCTCTTGCCGTCAAACCGTCACGAATTTCTTGCACGGCTTTCTCCACTTCTTCGTTGCGTTGCTTGTCAAAGTTGTCGTCGGTGATTTTCTTTTGCTCGGCGGCTTTGATTTTGATTACTTTGCACACCTCGAATATCAAAATGCCGACTAGTGGCAGTATTATCAAGGTGACAAAGCCGTACCATTTGCTAAGGAATCTCATCAGTCCCGCCAAAAAGTCCGACGTGCCCACGTAGGTTGCTCTTACGTTGTCCACGGGTATGGGCACTTTGTCGGCTATTGAGTTGGCATCGCCCTTGGTCTCTATCACCCACGTACCGTCCTCGTCTTGGTAAGGCGCAACGACTATACGGTGGGTTATGTTATGTCCGACTATTGCCTTGGGTTCAAAGCCTTCGGGGGCTTCAAAAGTGATAATGTCGCCCACTTGCAGCTGCCCGCCGTCGTACTTTTTGCATATCACCACTTCGTCTTTGTCTATCGTGCCCGTCATCGAGTCGGTGAGCACGTAGTACATTTGGTAGCCGAATAGGCTAGGTTGCTCGCCTCTTAGTAGGGTTATCCCCACCGACAAAAGGCACACCAGCACCACGGCGAATATCACGTAGCATGCTATATTAAAGATTTTTTTTGCCAAAGATTTGGTTTCTTTGGCATTGTTTGGCTT
>JBJETR010000037.1:0-17239 GCA_051883415.1 Christensenellales bacterium
GGTCCTTGTGGTCCAACCAAGCTAGCAAGCCATTGAGCCTCGGTCAAAGTGCTATTAGGATTGAGCGCTTTCCATATCTCGTATGCAGACTTACCGTCAGCACCCGCAATACCGGTTGCACCCGTATCACCCTTTGCACCCTTGATGGATTCTATCCAAGCGTCATAGGACAAAGGCGTTGCGCCTGCTTCTTCCGCACTTGCTACGTATAGATTGTATACTGCCACGATCTTAGGATCACGGTCGTCTACTTCTTCGTCACAGCCTACGAATACGCATGCCGTAAAGCACAATACGATAGCAATGAGAAGTGCTAAAATACTCTTTTTGCTTTTCATAACAAAAGCCTCCTTAAAAATTTTTAGTTTATGTCAATTATATTATGTAGCTAAGTTGTTTTTGGTTTATATTTTAGTGTTGATGAGCACTACGCTATTCTAAAATATATACCTTATACAAATAATATTCCAAAAAGTTGTCTTTGTCAAGTGCAACATTTTTCCTTTCCCCAAGTCAACTGTTTGCTAACGCTTATTCTTTTTTCCCTTGTTTAAAAAAATCTTACTTAGGTTATATTTGATTATATCCTACATTTTGTAGGAAGTCAACATTTTGTAGGAAAATATCGTAGAATAACATTATGCACAACAATACTTTCGGCAAAATATTACGAGAATTGAGGATCGAGAAAAAACTATCCCAAAGACAAATGGGAGAGGTATTTGGCGTATGCAACCAGACCATTAGCTTTTGGGAATCCGGCAGCAGAGAGCCCGATCTCGATACGCTGTGCAAAATTGCTGATTTCTTCGAAGTATCTTGTGACTTTCTCCTTGATAGACAACAATTCTGACAGCGTTTTGTTTGTCAATCTCATTAGGCTTATTGTATCACCCCGATTATGTCGCCTAGAGTCAAAAAATGTCTTTTTTGGTGTTATTTGACAATTTCTCTCTCTTCCTAATATATAACAATTATCAATATTGTTTTGCCAATCGCGACGCAAATTTTGTCAAAATCACCTCTACTTAATTTTCAATATCAAATATAGTATTGCTAAACCGACAAGCAATAGAGTTTTGCCTATACTCCACCCGCCTCCGCTACTATTAGTCGGCGGCGTTTGGTCGCTACCTAGTACGTTATTATAAAAGTCGTCGTCATGTCTATCCAAGTTGCCGTCTCCGTTCCAATCAACCATATTACTCCTCCTTTTGTTATATTATATTTTATCAATTATGACAACATAGGTCATATTTTGCAAAATTTTATTTATACAAAAAAAACGCTACACCCAATCGGGCATAGCGTCGTTTGTCGCAATTCTCAATTTAATTTTGGCTAAAAATTTTCTCGTCCGTCAACATAGGATATGCTATTATCTTTGACTTGTCAAGGTCTACTTTGTGCATATCTACTTTACTTATTTGGTGATTGTCATAAGTCGTATAATAATATATTCCTTTGGTTGCGTTGCAACATGAGGTATATATGGTTATCTCGTACTTGCCGTCCTCTACTTCGCAACAACCTCGTTGCTGTTCCACCGAGCCTAAAATATGGAAAAATTGACTTATGCTCGCCTCCTCGGTGTCCGCCGATTTTGAGTTTCCTTTCACAAAAGCCACCCTCACGAAGCGAGATGCCGACGACAAATCGCCCGGCAAGCCAATCGCACCCATGCCCCTACTATAAGTGCTCAGCGGTACTTGTTTAGCAAAAGAGTTTTGCGGAGAGCGAGGCGACAGAGCCATATAGTTGTTGAGATTGAAGATTTGCATATCAAAGGGCGGATTGTTGGTCAGTACGCCCACGGGATTGTCATAGATTTTCAATCCTTCTCTTACGCTCTCGACGGTAATCGCACTATCCTTGTCGGCGATTATCCAATGCAACGATGCCACGGGCAGCTCGGCTGCAAATGGTGTGTCGGTAATATTGATTTTATTTAGCAATTCTTTAGCTTGTTTTACGCTATCGCACTGCGACAATATCCAAGGTATCAGTTCAAATTGTGCAACGTTATCTTTACCTTGCACGATTTGGCTATTGTACCTGGCGTTGCCTACGAAGTTTAGTCCCGCCATGCCCAAGCCTTTTTCGTTGATAGCGTCGTAATACAACGGATAATCTGCTTGCACGTGCGCCATACCAATGATAGCGTAATGCTTGTCCGCTCCCTTGGCGTTTTTCCAGCCAAAATCAAAATTTCTCGGTGTTACTACTATTTCCTCACCATAGCTAAATTCGTAATCGAGCGTCCTTCCAAAATAAAAATCTTTAGTCTTATAAGTCGCTGCCGTACACATAATTATCTCCGTATTCAGTATTTCCAACTAACTTGTTTGTATTCAATCGACTCTATATCTACCTTACGACATTTGTTCTTCTTTCTTTTTTCGTTTTATTGTGCCGTATTTGACTTTATGAACCACCATATAGACGATTGCCGATATCAAGAATAATATCAACAAGCACGCCAATATCATAGCGATTATGATTGCGGGCATAGCCTTGACCTGAGCCATATTCCTATCGTAGAAATTTTGCAATTCGTCGCCGTTGCCTTCGCCTTCCATCAAAGAGTCTATGCCGTTTTTGTTGCACAACTCAATCATTTCTTCTATCGCCGCTTCTCTACCCTTGCAATCGGCAGAAAACTGTTCGCCTTTGACAAACAGCACGCTAATTTTGGCACGATTGATTCTATCTATCAAGGTTTGATTGTCCCCTGCCGTCTCAATCGCGTTGTCGAAGCACTCTAGATAGCTATTGATATTGCTTTCGCTCAAATACCCACCTATATGACTTTGCACCGTCGAATAGATATACAAATCCTCTCCCGTTTTCTCCACGTTGGTGGCCAATTGGTCGTAATACTGAGCCATATATTTTGCCGATTCGCCATAATAAACCGTCATATATTTGTTATAAACTTCTTGCACGTCGGTGTCCTTATTCCACATCAACCTCGCAAAAATATAGCTGTTGATTTCCGCCATATCTCCGCCCTTGTCAAAACTCATTTGGTGGAACATTCCGTAAGTGTTGTTTTGAATATAAAAGTCATTGGTCTCTTTGAGGCTGTCGAGTATCGGATACGGCATCATATAATTGTGAAAATTGATATCGTAATCCCATATCAATAGATGTTGTGCTACTTGTCCCCAAGCCTCAACGATTTCTTTAGCGTCCTTGCCCGCCTTACTGCGCGGTGAAGAATACGGAGCGGTTACGTCACCGGGCATCAAACACAACTTGATGATAACGTTGTCCTCGGGCACGATGTTCTTCGGTGGCTTGGCAGTGTAGTTGTAAGCAAGCGTCGATATATAATTGTCGGGAAAATCCTTTTTGATATCTCTCGCCAATCTGTTGATAAAGGTAAGTAGCGAGCCCATTTGACTGCCCTCAACGTCGTCTATTGCCTTACAGTCGGGACAAGTACAACCCTTGCCACGATTTATCCAAGTATCCATTTGGCTCACGTCCCATATATGGATATCGGGGTTTTCTCTCATTTCTTGAGTGACTTTGGTATAAATAATTTGATATACCTCCTCGTTGCTCCAACAAAGCTGTCCCGACACGGGACCTTGCTCGTAGACACGCTTGCCCATGTACATGCTAAAATACTCGGGATGTTCTTCAAAATACTCCTCGGGCGGAATCAATTTGAAAGAAGAGTGACACCATCTATACCAATCGTCATTACCCGCTCCGTTGAGTTTTATCTTGTTATGCCAACCAATGTAGTCCTTATCTAAGCCCTCGTCTTCGCGATATAAGGCTTCGTATGCGTAGACGTTCCTCCACGCCACGTCCGGATTGACGATTTTTTCGCATTTGGATAGATATATCGTAGGCAAATGCGGAATATAGTCGTAAGTTTGGCTGACAAACATACAACCCAATTCGCTCTCCAAAACGTCGTATACGCCGTTGGTCAAGCCCCTAAATTTATTGGCTAGGATTGATATTCGACTATCCGCAACGACCAACTTATATCCGTCGTCCTCCACTCCGTCAACGCTCGACAGTTGCACTAATATTGCATTTTCGGACATGAGGGTTTCTTCGTACGTCTTTTGACTTACAACGACTACTTCGCCTACTCCGCCGTAAATCATTTGATTAAGAGTCTCAGCCATAAATTTGACGGCATTGATTAGTTCCACTTGATAACGATATGTCCTATCGAACGTATCACCGTCAAACTCAATGTCGTCCAACTCGTTGGGATAGACGACGTAATTGAACTGCGCCACGCCGTTCTCGCTTACCAATACTCTATTCTCGCCACCCGTAGCCATGGCTTGGACGAATGCCGCCTCATCGAACGGCACGAATTCTCTTCCCAAATTGGTATAGCCGTCGTCAACTCCGCATGCCGACAAACCAAACGCACACAGAGCCGCCAATATCATAACTGCTATCAATACAAAGCTTCTCTTCATCTTCCCCTCTAATTGCTTTTTGCAACTCTATTCAATCTTATCTATAAGATTATCATACTTGCCATACTTTTGCAACACCAACGCCGTCAATAAATATTCTTCCGACAATTTGGCGATGCCTGTCCGCATCTCTTTCTTCATATCAAAAAAAGACAGCCTCTAACAGCTGTCAATTTGCAAAAACTTGAGATATGGAGTTGCCAAGCACTACAACCTCACCGTGGGACAAATCTATACTACCCCCCGATAACACCTATTTGGAATTACAAAGTACTAAAACAGTATAGATACTCAATACACAACAAGTCAGAATTAAAATTACAAATCACTAAAATGCGTAGGAGGGAGGGTAGTATAGATTTGTCCCGCGGTGCTTAACTCCCTTTTGGAATTACAAAGTACTAAAATACGCCTTATATTATCTGACTTGCTTCATAATACCCAATTTACATGCAATGCTTTCTTCTCCCAATAACAATTTTAGTTATAGGATAGTATCGTAAAATAGCCAAGCGTAAAGTTCGGTATCGCACCCGTATTACAGCGGAAATTGTAGTTTTGCTTTTATCATAATTTTCGGCTCGATTATCTCTTTGATAATTATCTCCTCTACCGTCATCTGCACGTAGGTTAATTCTTGCCACACTTTGAGAAAGCCCATTTCGCTCCCCAATCTCTCTCTCGCTTTCCTCATTTCTCTGGTCATGAGCGTCGAAGCTTCTTCTTGGATGTTCTTGCAAAACGCCTCCAAATTCATCTCGTATGTCAAGATGTCAACGAGCCTCGGATTGCACTCCTTCATCATCTCCAACGCTTTCTCCGCCCATTTACCCCAAAACGGTCTTTCGTCCAACTTGATTCCTTGTCGCTCCATCTCTTGTAGTTCTTCTATCGTGTAAGTATCCTCGCTGAACTCTTTCCACGCTTGGTCCAATTCCTCTTTGCTCTTCCACACTTTCAATTTTTGCATTTTGCTCTCCTTATGATAATTTTTTACCGGACAACTTTGTAGGTATTATTTGTTATCCTCAACTACATTAAATCACATTTTTTATGACAATGATTGTCATATAAATTTTTTTATTCAAACAAAAAAGCCGTCCAGAATAAGACGGCTTTGTACGTTATAAGTATTTCCCACTAAATTTTTCGTCCGCAATGATTGCAAAATTCACTGTCGACGTCCACCTCTTGTCCGCAGTATGGACAAGTCTTGAATAGGGGTTTTCCACACTTTTTGCAGAATTTACTGCCGACGTCGTTGAGCTCACCGCATTCGCAGGTTAATTTTTCTTCACTGCCTTCTTTTGCTGCTTTTGCAATACTCTGTATAGCAGGCGCAATCTCTTCTCCCGCCTCGTTAAACACGGGCACCGACTCGTTTTTGATATAAGTGCCCATCTCTCTTTGATATCCATACATGGTAATTACTCCGCCCGCCACCGCTGTCGGCATACCCAAGAATGCCATAAAAAACAACGTAGGTCTACCAGAGCTACTCATGGACACAAAAAAGTCCACCATACCTATTATCGCAAGTATCACACCAACGGCAAGCACTATCGGTCCAATCGTCTTGAGTTTCTTTTTGGTCTTGAGATGCTTTTGCATCTTTTCGTCTTTGTCTTCTATCATAACTTATCCTCGCCTAACTGATTATTATATCAAGTCAAGTATATCACTCTCTAAGCGAGATTTCAATTATATTATCATTAGAATTTATCGATTTTTACCCTTCAAACATTGCTATCTGCTTGTTTTGCATAACTTTTTTGCAACATCTCCACAACCTACTTAATTCAAGAGGCAAATGTCGGTCTTGTAGGCTTAAGCCTACCTTCCGTAACGGTTAAGAGTCGCCCATATACCGTTGATATAACTTGCACCGAGGGCTCTGTCGTATAGACCGTAGCCCGGCTTTCCTTCCTCTCCCCAAATCATTCTGCCGTGGTCGGGACGGAGATATCCGTCAAAGTTGTTGTCGTAAAGAGCTTTCATTATGCCGATAATATCGAGCGTACCCGTACTTTGGTCGTGGGCACATTCTTCAAATCCGTTGTCAAGGAGACGGATATTGCGTACGTGCATAAAGTGTATTCTGCCCATCTTAGCGTATTTGTCCACCATCCTAACGAGGTCGTTGTTTTTCCCCGCTCCCAAAGAGCCCGTACAAAAAGTGAGACCGTTGTTTTTGCTGTCCACTAAACTTAGGAGTCTATCGATATTTTTTTCGTTAGTAATTATACGAGGAAGACCGAAGATATCCCAAGGCGGATCGTCTGGATGAATAGCCATATTGATGCCGCATTCCTCCGCTACGGGTATTATCTTTTTGAGGAAATATTCTAGATTTTCCCACAATTTTTCGCTATCCACGGCTTTGTACTGCTCAAATAGACGCTTCAAGTCCTCTCTCTTATAACTAGCGTCCCAGCCTGGGAGATTCATATCGTCCACGAGCGGATCTTTGCCGTCAAGCTGTTCCCCGTAATACACGAGAGAAGTCGAACCGTCCTCGGCAAGTTTATCGAGTTGCGTTCTCGTCCAATCAAAGACCGGCATAAAGTTGTAGCAAATGCACTTGACTCCGGCTTCACCGAGACGACGGATATTTTCGCAATAATTGTCGATATATCTATCCCTTGTCGCAAGACCGAGTTTTATGTCTTCGTGCACAGGCACAGACTCAATGACTTCGGCTTTCAGTCCGTGAGATTGAGCTTCTTTCTTCAACTCGGCAATGCTTTCTCTCGACCAAACTTCACCGACGGGCACGTCGTATACGGCGGTTACCACGCTGTACATATTAGGTATTTGTCTGATGTAGTCGAGTGGGATTTTATCCCCAACTCCATACCAACGAAAAGTAAGTTTCATATTATACTCCAAAATAAGTTTTTGCATTTTCAATGCATATATTTTTTATTAAATTTTCAAGTGTTTCTTTATCTGACGGATATTCTCCGCTCTCCACCCATTCTCCTATGAGTGAGCACAGTATCCTACGGAAATAATCGTGACGGGCATATGAAGTAAAACTTCTGCTGTCGGTGAGCATTCCGTTGAAGAGCCCTAGTCCACCCGTGGCGGCAACGATACGCATTTGTTCTTTGATACCGTCACGATGATCGGCAAACCACCACGCCGCTCCGAGTTGGAGTTTTCCCTTCTCTCCCCCTTGGAAGTCTCCTATCAGAGTCGCCAAAGGATAGTATGCGGTAGGATTGAGAGAATATACGATAGTCTTAGGAAGTCCTGTGGATTTTTCTATACAGTCCAACAAGTCCCTGGCGTTATTTACGTTGAGGACGTTAGCCACGCTATCCCCTCCACTGTCTACGCCACACTTCGCTAAAAGCTTAGTATTGCAGTTGCGTATAACGCCGACGTGCAGTTGCATTACCATTCCACGAGCTTTGAGCATCTCTCCTATTTTTGCTATAAGGGTAAATTTGTACTCTTGGGTATTATGTGCAATTGTGTCCATTCTTTGCTTAAAGACGGCAGATGCTAAATCAACGTCTCCCTTGCCTGACGGGAAGTCCTCCAGACCGATATCCACAGCCGTAGCTCCGTTATCATGAAAATAGTCGATACGATTCTCTACCGCCGTCAGCAAGTCGCCAAAACACTTTATTGCGATACCGCTTACCCTTTCAAGACAACTTATATACTCGAGATAATCGGGTTTTTCGATATTGATAAGACGGTCTGCTCTAAAACAAGGACGGACGAAAAAAGAATTGTTTTCTCTATTTAGTGCTCTATGACATTCAAGTCCATCGATAGGATCGTCCGTAGTTACCACTCCGACCACGTTGGATAGGGTAATCAATCTTTTTGCACTAAATCTGCCGTCTGCCATTTGTTCAAGCGTGGTGCGCCAAATAACCTCGGCGTTTGTCGGACAAATCGGCATAGTGATGCCAAAATACTTTTTCAGCTCAAGGTGTGCCCAATGATAGACGGGATTGCCCACAAAGTGAGGCAAAGCCTCGGCAAAGCGGAAGAACTTTTCTTCGGGACTTGCGTCCCCCGTGACGTATTTTTCATCTATGCCGTACGCACGCATTATGCGCCATTTATAATGGTCTGTGTCAAGCCACAGCTCGGTAAGATTATAAAAAACTCTGTCCTCCAAAATATCGGAAGGAGAAAGGTGACAATGATAGTCGAATATTGGCAAAGTCTTAGCATAGTCGTAGAGTTCTATTGCCACGTTATTTTCAAGAAAAACTTTGTCGTCAAAAAACATTATTCTCTCCTTGTTGATTTGATATCGGTTCTTAGTCGATTGCTTTGACTAAGCAAACGAGCCGCTCTTTATAACAAATCTATAAATGTATATCCTGTAGCGCTTTTGCCTAATAATTGGCAGAATCGCTATATTACCTGCATTTCTTGCTATATCACTACATTACAAAGACGTCAAAGAAAGGCATTTTAGAGATTATTCCCACTTTTTCCATGCTTTTAAACGAGAATTTAGTATAACGTCCAAGCAATACTTTTTAAGATTAGCGGAGAATAAGCGCAAAAAGACGGCTATTTCCCGTCATCACGCTCTATTCGCATTCTAGCGTTTGACAAAGTTCGCCGTCAGCATTTAAAATATTTACATGCCAATGAAGATTTTAGGTGGTGCAATGAAGAATTTTCTTAAAATATTCGATTCAACAAACGATATGCCAATCTCAATATCCAAGCATCAAAAACTTTATGAGATTATACTTATGATATACAGCTGCATAATAATGCCTGCTATTTCTGCTATTGTTGCAACGAGAGGCGAAGATAGAGCCATCTACAAATCTCTCTCATATTTAGCCTACACCGAGGGACATATGGCACTTATATATTTGTGGGGGCTAAGTTTCTTTGTTGGTTACTTTTTTGCACTTACTCTTATTCTGTACTCAGGTGGCTTTACGAAAAGATGGAAAATAGTTTTTTATTCACTCGCCGCTATCAGCACTATAGTTATAGTTACGGGACTATCTGTTCCTTGGCTTCACGTTGAAGGGGAACTCGCACCTAAATATGACAGACTAAGACAAATTCATAACAACCTTTCTACGTTAGGTTTTATTATGGTGGTAGTGACTACAATTCTACTGTTTTTGTCTACCCTCTTCCGCAACTTAAGGCAAGGTCTAATTTCTCTTGGCGTCATGGGATATCTTTTCATAACTTCGTTTGTGGCAATCAAAGAAGCCAATATCGTCCCAGGTCCATGTCCCGTTTCCGCTATTGCTCAAATATATATCTTCTCTATTATATTATTCGTAATGTTTTTGCAATACGTCTTTATGCGTACAATACCTATCAAGAAGGATACAATTAAAGATTAGCCTTTTATCGACTACACGTAAATTTTCGTCGTTTTAGGGTTTTGCCATTCTATCGGACTTTTACCGTTATTGCGAATAATTTATTGATATTTTATCATTTTGGCACTGCCGATATCATTGATTTTATAAGCTATTATTGTTATAATAAATATACTCCACTTTACTGCGGAATGAATAATCGAAATAAGGAGGTAACGACAATGAAATACGTTTGCGACGTGTGCGGTTACGTCTACGACGAAGAGACGGGCGATATCGACAACGGAATTGCTCCCGGCACAAAGTGGGAAGATTTACCCGAAGACTTTGAATGTCCATTGTGCGCTGTAGGCAAAGACCAATTCAGCAAAGAAGAATAAAAACAAAAGCGTTAAGTTAACTGTAAAACTTAACGCTTTTATTTTTAGGTATGTGCGATCATATAGCCTTTTACAGTCTAAAATTACCGTCAAAGGTTTTTACGCTCAAATCAATCGGCAAGGAGTTCCTTAGCCAACAATGATATTTGCTCATCTGATTTTTCGTTGAGTGCGGAAAGAACGGTAACGTTATTTTCCGCATAAGTAAGATTTTTGCAACTTGCAAAAAGGGTTTTCATTACCTTTGTCGCATTTGGAGCCCAAGAGCCGTTTTCTATGAATGCTACCTTTCTATTTTGATAATTCCTCTCCACAAGATGCTCGATAAACTGCTTCATCTTAGGGAATACGTCGTTATTGTAGGTGGTTGATGCCAATACCAACGTGCCATAGCGGAATGCGTCCTCTATGCTTTCGTGCAAGTCCTCTCTAATCAAATCGACAAGCGCAACCTTCTTACATCCCCCGTCCTTTAAGTATTTCGCCATTAGCTCCGCAGCCTTTTGTGTGTTGCCGTAAACCGAGGTATATGCAACAACGACTCCATCAGACTCCACCTGATAACCCGACCATGTAGCATATGCGGTCAAATATGGGGCAAGGTCGCCGTCAAGTACCGGACCGTGAAGGGAACATATTGTCTTGATATCCCAAGCGGAAACTTTTTTCAATACGTTTTGAACCTGTATACCGTATTTTCCGACAATTCCGAAGTAATACCTCCTTGCCTCGCAAGCCCAACCTTCGGGATCTACTACGTCGTTTGCACCGAATTTACCGAACGCATCGGCAGAGAACAACACTTTGTCGCAATCGTCATAAGTCATAATTACCTCCGGCCAATGTACCATTGGTGCGGTAATAAAATGCAGCGTGTGCTTGCCGAGGGACAAAATGTCGCCCTCCTTGACAACAATGCGATTTGAGCAACCAATTTTGTAGAAGTTTGCCATCATCGTCAAGGCTTTGTCTGAGGAAACCACCGTTGCTTCGGGATAGGCTTGCAAAAAGCTTAATATGCTTGAAGAGTGGTCGGGTTCCATATGTTGAATAATGAGGTAATCGACAGGTCTGTTACCGACAGCATTCTTTATATTGGCAAGCCACTCGTTGCTGAAACGATGTTCAACACTATCTACGACCGCAATCTTGTCGTCAAGAATAACGTACGAGTTGTACGCCATTCCCAAAGGCACCTCGAACTGCCCTTCAAACAAATCAATATCGTGGTCGTTTACGCCAACGTATTTTATATTCTCAGAAATATTCATAAGCAAACTCCTTTTTCTTTAGTAGAGGCAGGTCGGGGCGAATTGGCAACAAAAGCCCTTACCATATCCATTCCTTATTGTTTAAAATTATAGCACTCCTACAAAAAATATAAAAGCATATTAAACTACAAATCAAAATCTTTCCCTTTTAATAGGCTGCAATGCAAATTAAATTTCTCCAATCTGCCAAAGTTTTCTTTATAAAAACACCCACCAGCTTAGCTGATGGGATAATGCTTTATTAAGTTTATTTAATCATAGAGATGCGCCAAAGTCGCTTACTACTACTTGACCGTTGAGTGCCTTGCTCTCGTCGGAAGCAAAGAAGGCAATTATGTTAGCAACGTCTTCCGCCATACAAGGTTTAATTTTAAGGTCTGCGTGTTTGCTCATTGCACCCATCATACGCATATCAAGTTCTTCGGGTTTCATATTCATAGTCATTGGGGTAACGATTGTTCCTGGGCAGACTGCATTACAACGGATATAGTTGCTTGCATTAAGCAATGCCGTATGCTTCGTAATACCGATTATTGCAGCCTTTGACGAAACGTAAGCAGCTCCGCCACCACCGTTTACACCTGCAACCGATGCTACGTTTACGATAGACGCACCGCTCTTCATTACGGCAAGGCACGCACGAATCATCTGCATTGTACCAACCTGATTGATAGCTATAATCTTCTGCATCTCATCATCGCTGAATCTATCAACGGGAGCAAGACCTGTGTCCAAAACACCCGCATTGTTTACGAGAATATCTACCGCACCAAACTTTTCAACGGCAGCGGCAACTAAAGCCTTACAGTCATCGTCTTTGGAAATATCGGTTGAAACGACAAGAACGTTACCGCCTGCGGAAGTAATCTTTTTAGCTACTTCTTCCAGTGCATCTTTACGCCTAGCGCTGATTACAACGTTAGCTCCTTCTGCCGCAAAAAGACAAGCAGTTGTGGCGCCTACACCAGAGTTGCCACCTGTGATTATTGCAGTTTTACCTAGAAGTCTATTCATAAATTCCTCCAAACACTTTAATATTTTATTGTTTTATTATATCACAAATCTTCCCCCTATGCAATATCTTCTAAAATCTTGATGGTGTCAAGTTTTTTAGGCATAAATTTTTTTATTTTTGCGATAAAAATGATTTTAGGCTTTGTTGCTCGTCTCCGACGACGCCACAAAGTGCAGGTATCGGATACGTCTCGTATATTCTTCGGTACTTTTTTACGACGTGATTTTTGTATCGACGACGTTGTTTTTCGTCCGGCGTTTGTTCGATACGTTCAATCGCTCCATCGTGACTTGTGAACAAGTCAAGGAAGTTGCCACCGTTAAAGTAAAACGCTCTTAGTTTTGCCATACGGTCGGCGCCGTTCCTGCTCCACCCCATCGGGCGTGAGCTCATTCGCTCCGATAGCACGTGCGACACGTGCCCCTCGGCGCTACAACGGCTACTCTTGCTATAATTCGCAATATTATTGCGCAAGTAGTAGAAGTTTTCGCTAATTGTTCTTCGCTCGGTTAGCGACGTATAGCGCCTTGCTTGAGCAACGCATAATTGCTGCAAAGAGTCTACGTTGCCAAAATTTACCGCACGCATAATTGCAGCTCTCATTTTCTTGTCGCCTTTGGCGATATTGGTAGCCGATTTTTGCACGTGGAACTTGTCAATGTGATACCGTGCTCGAGGTAACACGTTAAGCGCATAACGTATCCACGGCGCTCCATCGCCCGACACGTGAACGGTAGCGTTGGTCAATGAATACGTCTTGTATACGTATTGAGCGACATTGTTCCAAATCTCATCGGGGTCTTCGTCCATTGTTGCAAAGTATTTGACGTTCTGCAGTTGGTTTCGTCCTTTGCATACGCTTTGCGCTCCCTCGTGAACGTAGACGAGTTTGACTTCTGCGCTCCTACCATTTTGCAAATGTATATGGTCTTCGTCCGCTTCGATATAAACGTTTGCTACGTTCTTTGGCTCCGCAATGACGTCATCTTTCTTTAGCTCGATATTACGCAAACTTTGCGCAAGATTGTGCGCCGTTTGGCGTGATACGCCATACGCTTTAGTTGCAGCGCCGTAGCTCGATAACGTGGCTTGCTCGATTATCTTCGATTTTAGTCCCGTTTCTATCCGACTTCGACGCTCGAGCCCCAACATTTCGTCCACGGCAAAAAAACGACAGTTACGTTTTTTGTCAAAATAGCATATCCTCGTTATTTTGACTTCGCCCAATTCCGTGAGCAAACGTCTCGTCTTCGACTTGTCCTTTATCGTTATTTGCTTTCGATTTCGACTACTCTCATACGTCTCATCGGCTTGTCGGCATAGCAGCTCTAAGACTTGCACACCTAAGTTGTCGGTCAACTTCTTGGTAGCGCTTACGGCTTGAGTAAACGAGCCTTTCGCAACACTGTCACTCATTGTGGCAATAATGCCCCTGACACACTCGTTGACCAACTTCTCGAGTATCTCTCTCATACCTTATTATCCCCTTGCGTTTTTCTTATATTCTAACACAAGGCAAAAAATAAAGCCATATTCAAAAATACGGCTTTTCAGTGTTTTTGTCGGTAAAGACAAATCGTCTTTACAAATTGTCTTTACAAATTGTCTTTACTTTTTGTCTTTACAATTCGTCTTTACTTGCCTGATGAGTTCGAGCTCGATTTCGGTGCTTTGGCTTTGGTACTTTTTGCTTTTCTTGGTGCGGTCATATTCTTCGTGGTTTGAGATAAAAGACGCTCGGTTGTCTTTTTACCGTATTTGGCGACGCTATCTTGATAGTCTTGCGTCATACGGTATTTGTCCGCCAACGTTGCAGCTGCGTCACCTGACTTTTTTTCTTTTGTGTCGTCACCCTTGAGAGAACGTGCGTTGCCCGATGAGCCGCTTGGACCATTTTGTGGTCCTGTCGGCGATTTAGGAGCAACGCCACTATCGGCGCCATCGTCAGGCTTGTCGCCTTTATCGTTTTTGTCATCGTCAATAAACTTGCTATCATCGACCTGCTTACCCCCATTGCGAACAATGCTCATCAAATCAAATTGTTTACCAATATCGGTGACGTCAAATTTATTTGCACAAACCGATAGCCAAGGGTGGCTTTTAACAATTTTTCTTACGACATTATAAACATCGACCGCTCTTAATTTATCTTTCGATACATAACCTGACCATTGCCTATGGATAAAACCAAGTTGCAACATACTGCGTTTGACTTCAGTATATCCAATAGGATATTTGCCATATTGTCGCATTTTTCGTGTATCAAGGTCAAAGTTAATAGCCTTATACATTGGTTTTTCCATAATCTACCTCGCATATTTGGCGAACAACGGCGTTCTAATTCTTTCCTTGGCAAGCACGTCGTCTTCATCAAAAGGCGAATCTTCGTCAAATTCGTTGTCATAACATATCCATTTTCTGCAGTACTTAGCAAACAGTTCCCACTCGATTAAACTGAAATAAGCATAGCCAAAATCAGCCATAAGATTGTCTCTATTTGGGTTGCCCGAGTACATTACCGAGCCGTCGGATTGGACTTCTTTGATACACTTTTTATCCTCGAAGACCTCATCAATAAAGTCCCACATTTTTTTGCTACTATATTTGCCGTCTGCCTTAATTCTCTCCTCATCGAGTTGGATAAGCATTTTCATCATAATAATCATCTCCTTATCTATTGTAGTCGTATTATAAAATGTCAAATATGACACTGTATTTCATATTTGAAAACTTTTTGCTTTGTGCTACCATAGTAGACCAAATTAGGCAAAAAGTAAATAGGTTTTTTGAAAAAACCACGTTGTTTTTTGGTAAAGACAAATCGTCTTTACTATTTGTCTTTACTTTTTGTCTTTACTATTCGTCTTTACCGTATTACGGTAGGTAGACACAATAAAAAAGTAAAGATTGTCGGTCTTTACTTTTCGTCTTTACAATTCGTCTTTACCGTATCCCTATCTCTCGACAAATCAAGGCTCGGATAAAGGCGCTTTTGTTGCTAATTCCGTTGCTCGTACAGTACAAGTCCAACGCCTCGATTTCGCTCTCTTTCATCTTAAAATTGACGAGTTTGAGCGGGTCTTTGTCGCCCATCACGAGCGACGACGTCGTGTTGACTGAGAGCAAGCTCGATACGGTACCACGTCTTTTTTGTTCGTTCATAGTCTTATTTCTCCTCTTTCAAAAATTCTTCTACAAAATTCGCATAGTCTGCGACAAGCGGACTCCCCGGGCGATAATCATATACGCATACGCCTGCCATCGGTGCGTCGGCTGCAACGACTGACTGTCTAATACGACTTGCATAGACCTTGCTGCCGCAAGCCTTAGCGTATTCTTCTACGTGTGCAATACTTTGCTCCGTAGAGTTCCTACGCTTGTCCGCCATCGTCGCCAAAAAGCCACGTATGTGCAATTTAGCGTTTATTTGGCGTATCTCTTCGACGGTATCTATCAACAACTCTACGCCTTTCTCAGAGTTAAACTCGGGCTTGAACGGCACGACAATGTCATCACAAGCGGAAAAGACGTTGAGAGTGATAACACTCAAAGACGGGTTGCTATCTATGATGACGTAGTCGTATTGACCGTCTACGGCTCTCAAAGCACGTTTGAGATACAGTTCTCTACAAGGTTTGCCTGCAAGTACCATATTCGCCGTTTCGAGTTCTATTCCCGAGCCGATAAAATCGAGCCTATCCTCGAGCGTATACGGCACCACGTTGTTTTTTGGATATAACAAAAAACTCAATACAGGTGGGTTGTTTTCATCGACCGACACGCCGCACGACGTTGTTAAATTGCCTTGAGGGTCGAAGTCGATGAGTAACACCTTTTTGCCTCGACGGGCTAAGCCATACGCAAGCGCACTTGCGGTGGTGGTCTTAGCTACGCCGCCTTTTTGATTGACAATTCCTATTATCTTCATATAATCACCACCTTTTCTCGAAAACTACGATACCCTCGTAGCAGTATACGTAGTAGTGTCCCGACAACGTAGTAGCAATGTTGCGTGGGCTATTCAACTGTTCGGCACTTTGATAGCAATCGTAGTCGTAAATATTAAAGGTGCCGTTGACCTGACCAACAAACCTCATCTTGTTCGTTATCTCGTTTTCCTTTTCAAAAACGCCTATCCTCGTAGTCCCGTCGCCATAGCCGTTGCTAATCGTCATCGTCATATCTTTGTTGCCGACGAGCACGGAGCCAATATCGCTCTCTGTCTTGATGACGTTGTCCCCTATCGCAGCTCTAATTTCATACCAAAGACTTTTTTGCTCAAAGGGCTCTCCATCGTCCTCGAGGACGTCACCGTCCTCGTCTTCCTCGTCATCGTCGTCGACTTGTGGGGCATTGAGTTCGATACGTTCAATCGCTCCATCGTACTCAAGCTCGTAACTATCTATCTCAATCAAATTACCCTTTATGGTGATTATATCGTCCAAAAGCAAGTCGTCGTTATCGGTCGTCCAAACGTTCAAGAACAACTCTCTACTCTTTTCTTCGTTTTCACTCTTTGTCAAGTATCCTGCCATATTTTTCTCTTTTGGCAATGCTACGTTGAAATAATAATTTCTCGCCTCTTGCTCGTCGAAACTTGCGAATAGATATTCGCTTAAGATAACGTCACCATTACTGCGCTTAAAATCTGCTACCTCTACTACGTATAAATTTTTCATACTATTTCTCCTTGTGTCTTTACTTTTTGTCTTTACGAATTGTCTTTACAAATCGTCTTTACTATTTGTCAAAATACTCTCTCGACCATACCGTCGTAGCACTGAAC
>JBJETR010000037.1:17339-44800 GCA_051883415.1 Christensenellales bacterium
TCGTCTTTACTATTTGTCAAAATACTCTCTCGACCATACCGTCGTAGCACTGAACACCAACCATACCGTACTCAGAGCAATACTCTCTTGTCATATTCCAAACGTATGCCTCGGCTTGATAAATCGTCTTGCCATACTTAGTGACGTTGTAAGCGTCGTCCTCTTGGTACGGCGATACAATCAATAAGGAATACGTCTCACCGCCTACGTCCCTGAGGTGTTCGTGCGTGATGGCGTACACGACGCCCTCGCCTTTGCTTTCGATTTTGTCCATCAACTTCGCAACGTCGGGTCTTTGCGCTACTTCGATGACTTCCCCGTCATCGAAGATATAGACTTTATTCTCAGCGACGTATTGTTGGATATACGTATCGTGGATTGACAATCTACGCAAATACTTCTCACCAAGTCTTTTCATCTCATCTTTAGTCCACTTCATTGCTATTCTCCTTGCGTCTTTACTTTCGGTAAAGACAAATCGTCTTTACAAATTGTCTTTACAATTATATTGTAAACGATAATTTAACATTTGTCAACATTATTTTTACAATGTAAAAATATTTTTTACAAAACTATATTATAATTGACACAGTAAACATATTGACAACGTTATTCTTTTTGTCTATAATAATATCAATATAAAGTTAGAGGTAACCTATGATGAGCACTGCGCAAAAAATAAAAATCTTGTTGTCATATCGCAATATGTCTCAATCTCAACTCGCCGATAAGATGAACATTTCTCGTCAAAAACTGTGTAATAAATTCAAGCGCAACAACTTCTCGGAAGATGAGTTGATTTTAATTGCTAAAATATTGGACTGCACCTACTACACAACTTTTGAGTTTCCCGACGGTTTCAAAGTATGACTTGTTTCCGCTCACCAATTAAGGTGAGCGGTATTTTTTTACTGCCCACGTGTCTCTTCGATACGGCTCAAAAAGTCTTTGTCCGTGAAGACTGACTCAGTGAGATTGTTGGTCATAATCGAATACACGCTACGCTCGTTATAGGCACCAATATAGAAACACTCGCCCATACCTGCAGAGATTATGAGATTTTGCTCTTCTTCGTTGATAGGGTTGTTTTTGTAGAGTTCCGCAAGGTCGACGACGTCGGCAGGGTTTAGCGCAAAAACAAAGGTGTATTGAGTGTTCTTGATGACGGCAGACGTCTTGGCTCTCAACTCTTCATTGGCTATCCAATCGCCCACGTTTTGCGTGGCAGGGATAAAGGTACCATCGTATTTCCTTATGCGCTTGGTCATTTGATAGAAAAAGTCGATTGCAATAGGATACTTCGGGTCGATGAACAAGTGCGCCTCATCGGCTACGATGACTATCCTATGCGGTTTATCGGCATTTCTATTGCGCTCTCGAATATTGATGACCTGTTGCTCCAAAAAGCGGAAAACAAGCAACATTTGAGCATTGGCAACGAGATTATTTTTGTTGGCGAATAGGCTTTGGAAGTTGAAGACCGTCATCACGCTCTCAGAGGTCAACGTAGACGGCTTACCCCATAGGTCACTATATCTTCCGCCCGACGTAAACTTTTTGACGTAGCTCAACGCCTTGAGATAAAGCGGCTTGACGTTCTCGCTCTTTTCTTCTTTTTCTTTTTGTGTCAACAACTTGTACAAGTCATCGAAGACGGGGAAGTCTTGAGGTTTGAATTTCGATACGTCGACGTCAGGCGTTATGCCATGCACGGCGTACATATCGACAATGGCGTTGTTGATGAGCTCGAGCGTATCAGAATCGCACCCCTCAAGAATTACCTTGAAGAAACTCTCCAACGTCTTGAGATGAGAGTAAAATACTTGACTTGACGGCGCCACGTTGCCGTCTTCCGTCAATATTTGATAGATATGGAAAGGGTTAAGACAACCCTTGCTCGCACTTCCTACGTCTATCATCTCTCCGCCCACGTTGCGCACGAGCACCCCGTACTCGTTTTCGGGGTCTACGACAAAGCACGTGCAACCGTCGGCAATGGACTGCGTCAACAAGGTCTTGAGGAAGTATGACTTACCACTTCCCGGACGACCGAAGACCATCGTGTTGGCGTTGCGATGCGTTCCGTCTTTCTTCCACATATTCCAAATTACCGGATAGGCGCCTGCGCCGTACAAAATGCCGTCAGGCTCTATCATCGACGTGTGGACAAACGGAAATACTGCAGCAATACTTCTACCGTTGATTCCACGCTCAATATTGCGCAATGCGCCACGTCTCGATATATTGGCCGTAACAAAGCCGTCTTGTTGACGGAAGTAGAGGTTGTCCGTGACAAAGCCTCTCACTCTTATACGGCTACCTACGCTCTTTCTAAAGGCTCTCTCGGGGTCTTCATAGCAAAAGCCCGTGATGACCGTAGTGACGTCGTATAAGCCCTCTCCGCCGTTTTGCAGCGACGTCAATAGCGAAGACATACTGTCGAGGTGCGTTTCTTGCTCGAGCACTTCGCTCGCTTTGTACAACTCTTCTCGAGCAAGGAGCTCTCGGCAAACTTTGTCCACACGTTGTATGGCTTTGTGTTGGTCTACGGGCGTCAAGTGCATTACCACCTTAGTCTTGTCTATATCGAACAATTCGGCGCCCCACGCCGCTCCTACGGTCAACGGATAATCGGCAATCGTATAATTAAACGCTTTGACACCATTGATTTCGTATCCACTTGCGGAAAACTTTATCTCGGTAGGCTTTACCCAATCGAGCAACTCTTTGTTGCCCTTTGAAAGCGCCTCTCGTTCGTTGAAGTTGCGTGTGTTGCAATACTTTAGGAACACCGCAACGTCGACGGCTTTATCGAGCACCTTGCACTCGAGTTCGGCACTGCGTAAATACGAGCATATTTGCTCGGATACACGGGTAGCCTCTTTTTTGAGACTGTCATAGACCACGATATAGTATTCTGCCTTATATACGGGGTCTTGAGAGTTAAAATACTTGAGTTGCTCTTCTCTTGCGCCGAGTACCGCTTTGCGCACTTTGGCGGTAGTAGAATCTCCTACGACTTCGCTCTTAGTGGACGCCAACTTTTTGATAAAATCGTCAAAAATGATAGGTCTATCTATTTTGACAATATCCATAGCCTTGCCCGTATCGAGGCAAGAAAGTGCTCGAGCTACAGCCTCTATATCTCGTTCTTGAGTCCACTCGGTCTCGAGAGCAAAGACTTTGCTACCGACCTTGATTACTCTGCCATAATAACCGGGATAAACAATAGTTCCGTCCTCTTCGAGCCCCGTATATGGGACGAGCTTGTCTACGCTTTTTCCTTTATATTTTTTTCGAGAAAAAATATACTTGAAAAAGCCGAGAATTTCCTCATACATAAGCACGTCTCGTCCGCTCGGCAACATAAGGAATAAGAAGATAAACGTCATCGCTGCGCCGATGAGCCACTTGTATTTGAGATTGCTCGCCACAGTCAGGACGACCAAAGCGAACATTATTACGGCAATTATCATATCCTTTATGCCGTAAGACTTCCATATAGTCGTTTTGATTTTAGTCTGTTTAGGTATGTATCTTATCATAATGCGTCTCCTTACAAGTCAATATCAAGTCCGTTTTTGCGGACGTTGTTGAGGTCTCGAACTGTTCTTATTCCGTTAGCAACGCCACCAATCACGCCTCGATTTTCGCCAAGGCTACGACCAAAGCGAGTCTTCATATCTCCCATTTTGTTCTTCAAACCCGTGCCAACGCTCACGTAACTATCACCCGACTTCACACCGCCCGTGAGTACGGTTGCGCCGACGTTGGCGATTTTACCTGCAGCTTGCACTATTCCACGTTCTCTCGTATGAGTAAATGGGTTATATTGACCAAAGGTAAGACGTGCGGCTCCTTTGACGGCTCGAGCCGAGCCCATAACGCCTGCAAACATTGTGCGCATACCGTGCGCTGCCTGACGACTCTCTTGAGCGTCCGTACCAAGTAGACGTGCGAAGAATAATTGACCGTTAGAGATGGTCAGAGCGCCGCATATGATGAGTAGTACCCTCATCAACGTCGTTAGCGTAGGTTGCCCTGTTATGCTCAATTTGCTAAGCAGCGGCAAGATGATTATGTAGATATTGACGGCAAAAACCGTACCGTAGGCAAGCAACGTCTTGGATATTGCCGTCTCTCGCCAAAGTTTGAACTTAGCGCCGTCGTCAAGGGGCAACGTCGACATAATCAGCGGCGACGTCAATAGCATAAATACGAGGTCGTATAATCGTGTGACAAGCCCCATCACGGCGACGAACATTACTACTACGATGATTATTGAGGCAGGCACGCCTATGAAAAAGTCGTATTTGTCTATATCAACAAAACCACCGTCCCTATCTTTTTCCTCGCCACTCTCGAATATACCTAAGTCATCTTTCTTATATACACCGAACACCTTATCAGGGGTGACGCCGCTCCAATCGGAATTGAAGACATAATAAACGTTGCCTTGCTCGTCGGTAGCAGTTTTATTTTCATCGCTACCAAAAATGGCAATGAGTCCCTCTTCTCTTATCGTGCACCCCTCTCTCGGCGTGATATTTATCCAAGCGTCATCGTCTATGCCTGCTACAAAGAGTTGTTGCCCGATAGTGAGACGATTATCTTGAGCCAAGGCTCCGTCGACTTGTTGCAATACGACGTTGGCGCCGTATATAAAGCCGAATAGACACATTATCACCAAAATCATAGACAATATTGCAGTCAACATTTTGGCAAGAATTTTACCTACCGTCTTCTTGACCACTACCATATTTTTGACGATGGCGATGACGGTAAATATCCCCGTACACGCCACGCCGATGACAAATAACGCCCAAAAGGCATTGATGACGGTTTGATTGGTGACGAAGTATTCGAGTAACGTACCCTTTCCGCTTTCGCCTATGGCGACGTCCTCGATACCCGAGAAGACAGAAAAGAGCTGCATTATCATATCGACCACTCTAAGCACGCCAATCTCTATCCACATTAAGACTTTTAGAAAAAATACTTTCATACTATATCTCCTTGTGTTTTGCTCCCAAATATGCTATAATGAATATAGATATTTAGGGGGTTTGTTTTATGAAAAAACTCGTTACTGTTTTGCTACTAATTACTATTTTTTCTTGTGCTCTCGTCCTCGTCGGTTGCACCGTCAATAAGGATAAGAACGGTGACCAAATCGGGCAATCGAATACGCTTACTACTGACCCGATTGTCGGTAAATATATGTATGTAAAACAAAATACTTCCGATTATGACTATTATCTTCTCATTACCAAAGACGGCTTTGTTAAAAGCTATAAAGTTGCTTATCGTTCTGATAACACGCCATATCTTATCGAAGGCGGAGAGGCATATAATACCGATTATTGGGTTTATCACAAAGATACCGAGACTTATGAGGTCTACGACCTCAATATCATTACCAACAATAAAAATAACGTATCATACTATAATCTCTCCGATATTAAAGACGGTAAAATTATTAACTCAAGCGGTGAGTTAAAATATACCCGTATCACCGACGACGAGTGGCCTGACTGTATTCCTGAAGAATAAAGGCTACGACCGCCTCGTCTCGCTCCCCATCGAGGGGAGCGTTTTTTGTAGACACAAAGAAAAATAGCGGTGGTAAAGACGAATTGTCTTTACAAATTGTCTTTACTTTTTGTCTTTACGCTTGATTGAGAGCAAGCATTTGTCCTTGTTGAGCAACAACTCAGACTTGCGTATTTCTATCTCGGCTCGAAGAAACAACATTGCGCTATTGGGTAGCGTAAAGAGTGGGTGCAACTGTCCTCTATCTACCATACGGTATATAGTCGCTCTATTGACGTCTAAGTATTCTGCTACCCACCTAACGCCCACTATTTGCTCTTGCAAGCGTTGCTTTTCTTCTTGGATAATTGCCTCAACGTCACTCTCCATACCACGCAGTTTCTCGACACGCTCTTCTATCTCTTCGTTGAGCTTTGTTATCGCTTTGAGTACCTCGTATTTTTGCATTGTGTATTCTCCTCAGTAAAGACGAATTGTCTTTACAAATCGTCTTTACTTTTTGTCTTTACTCAACATATCGAATTTTCGCAATTCGACTTCGGTACGGAGAAAAAGCATATCCTTTTTCCTAAACTCGTACACGGGGTGAAGTAGACCTTGTTGCACCATACGCAGCACGACGGCAGGCGTTACGTCTAAGTAGGCTGCCGTTTGCGGAACATTGACGATTTCTTTTTCAAATCGACATTTACGCTCCGCTACCATCTGCTCCACGTTGACGTGGAGATTGCGCCCTATTTGTATCCTCTCGGATATTTCGGCGTTGAGACGTGTCAGTTGTTCGGTTATTTCGCAATTTTCCATAAAGCTCTCCTTATCTCGGTAAAGACAAATCGTCTTTACAATTCGTCTTTACCGTCGCACCATTAGCTAATTGGCGTTATGCTTTGTCCTGCCCACGATGCCAAGCCTTGGATAATCAATGGGCCGCCCAAAGCAATTAGGAAAATTACAACTATACCGATAATTAGTTGCTTGACAAGCGCTTTTGCCTCTTGCTTTTCCTCGGCTTTACGGGCTTTGATAATCTTGACGCCGATAAACGCGCCCCAAAGCGCTATAAGCGTCAAGCCGATACCCAATAGCCAAGGCCATATAGTGGACATAAGACCACTAATATTGTTGCCGAATTGAATTAATGCATTGTTTAAGTTGCCCGTGTCGCCTGCAACTGCTGCAAGCATTGTAAAAGTAAATAGTTTTTGCATAAAATGCCTCCTATAATATGTTTTTTATTTGTATATATCGAGCGACGTGCGTCGCATAGATTTTAACTCACCTTGAGTTTTCGACTTCTTATAATGACTATCACGCCAACAATTACACCCATTGCCGCTATCGTTATCAATACGATGGATAAGGTGTTTAGGCGGTACTCAATCACCCACTCAATGGTCTTAATATTGCCAAAATCGTCAGACAACGTGAGCACGTAGTGCCCCGGCTCTTCGATGACGGAATTTTGGCTCCAAGACATTTCTACGCCGTCTTTGGTCAACGTGGCGATTACGCCCTCTTTATTCAGTTTGCTAAACGACACCTTATTGGCTTGCCAAATAAGCTCAACTTCAGGCACCACGTTATCCACGTTGAGATAAATCGAATAAGATTGCCCTTGCTCTACGTCGGATATTGTCACTTGCCAACGTCCCGTCTCGTTGCATAATAGCGTGCTACCGCTCTCGTCGTAAGTCGGCGCAACTGTCTCGCCGTTGAGCATTACGCTCGTCACTCTATGCGATGACGCAAGTTCTACGCTTGCACTCTGAGCGTTGGCAGGCAAAATCGTAAATGAATATTCGATGACGTTGCTCGCTTTGTCTTCGGCTCTTACTACGTATTTACCTACTTCAGTAAACTCTTGCCCCGATACGACCTCACCGTCTTTCTTCACTTCGATGACGCCGTCCTCGAGCAACGAAAAAGTTACCTTGCCCGTGGTGTGTTGGCGGTTGATGACGTTGCTCGAATAGTCTACCTTGGTGTCAATCGAGTAGCTAATATCGGCTCTATTACCCACAAGGTCTTCAACATACAAGGTATAGGCGCCGTGTGCGGTGAATACTTCGCCGCTTGCAATCTCTCGGACAACTGCATTTTTGTTCGTGAGATAGCATTTAGCACCGTCCTCAAAGGATACGACAACGCTGCTCTTGGTCACGCCACCCGTCGTCACGCCCTCGAGCGTAAACGTAGGCGCCGTAAGGTCAATTTCGATAACGATGACAATCTCATTGTCATAGCGATCACGTATCGTTATCGTATAAGTGCCCTCGTTGACGATAGGTCTATCGGGTTGTATCGTGTCGTCCTCTGCGACGTTCCAATAGGTGTACGCCTCATTGACAACGACGCTAACTTGTCCGCCCGTCAAGTATCTACCATTGACGTTGATTATCTTGCCACCTACGAGCGTATAATCTACGAAGTTGTCAAGATAGACGGTAAACGTCTCCACGTTGCCGACTCTATCGGTCAACGTAAAATTGTACATACCATTACCACTCAACACGTCGCCTTTGGCGTAATTGTAGGTCAACGAGCTACTTCCTATCGTGTACTTGAGCATTACGCCTGTCTCCGTCCAACTAAGTCTAAAAGGCTTGTTAGTGTAGCCGTTTTTCTCAACGGCTAAGCCCGTGTGCTCGGATATGGTTATCGGCGCAATAATCGTGTCGATGGCGAAAGTGTATTCGATGAAGAGATTGTCATCGCTCTCATTGTAGAGATAAACCATATACTGCTTTTCGGTGTTTTCGTAGCTCAAAAAGGTCAAAGTATAGACTTTGTTGAGATTGTCGTACTCGACAACGTGTCCCGTGTATATTTCCCACGCACCGTCCACATTTTCGTATACGTACACTGCATTTCCGACGCTATAGGTAAACGTCACGTCTTTGTTGGTCACACCACCCGACGTCACGCCCTCGAGCGTGCCAAGCGGTAGTCCTCTCTCATAGAAAATCGGCGTAGTAGTGACAACTCTTCCGTATCTGTCTTCGATGACGGCATAATATTTGCCGCCAACGGTAAAGTTGTATTCAAGCGTGGTAAAGTCGATAAGCGTAGAGTCATCGTCACGCTCGATACGCACGCTCTCTCCTGCGCCGTTTACCTTGTATATCTCGAGCCTAACTATCTGATTGAGCCTATCTCCTGCGTTAAAATACAGCGTGAGACGTCGATTTGTCTCTTTTAATGAGTTATATTCCATATACGGTGCGGCGCCTGCTATGTTTACTTTGAACGTCAAAGAGTTGGCGCTACGGTCATATACCGTGATGACGTATTGTCCGCCACCGCCAAGCGCATAATCGAGCACAGGCAAGGTTTCGCCTTGCGTATAGGTCGTTTGACTAATACCTTTACCCTCGATTTTTATCGACGTAAAAGCGTCTACGTTGTCGAGAATTGCATTGATATTAAAGGATATAAGATAGAAGATATTTGCGTTGTCTTCCGCATAATCGCCATCAATCACTACCGTTTGTCTTGTGCCGTCACCCTTTTCCATCTCAACGCTCAAGGTAGGAGATTCTAAGTCGAGATAGACGACGTAACGTTGCACGTTACCGCACAAGTCTTTCTCCTCGACGAGATAATAGCCTTGTTTGTAACTATCTACCGACTTGAGCTTGTCCTTGATTGACACGCCTCTATCCATCGTAAAGCTCACGTTAGATTGCACATTGTAGTCATCGGCGATATACGTCAACGTGGTTGACGTTGCAGTCAAAGCCGTTGCGCACGCCTTGAATACGAAGGACGGCTTGATTTGAAAAACTCGAAGTCCGTCGTAAAGTGGCGACAAATATCCGGGCAACGTCATTGACTGTCTAACCAAAGCGTATTCGTCAGTGTTTCCATCGTCGTCCTTGACTACGTAATAATTGTCGTTACCCAAAATCGAAGACGTCTTACGGCTACTTACGTAACGTTGAGCGTATTTGGTCAGCACCTTGTCAAGGTCGCTCCTCGAGGCGTACTTTTGCGATATGCTTTCATTGGTTGCGGATACGTATATCCAACCGTCGCTCACCCTTTGAACACGATATTGCTCTTCCATTGCTAACGCCCACGCCATAGCACTCTCTTGTTTTTCAAAAGTGTAGGTGCCCGATATTTTATCGGCAGTTGCCGACGTTCCGAAAATGTAGTCGGGCAACGTAACCTCGTACCAATAATTGAGCTTATACGCCTTGTATGCAGTATCGAGGTTGCCGAAGTCTTCGATAATCTGCAACGTCAACTCAATCGTCTCGCTACGGTTGCCTGCCTTGTCTTCCGCAAATAGGCTATAGACGCCAAAATTATTGGCCAACGCCTCGTAGGCTACAGTCGTGACGTTCTCGCTCACGATTTGACTACCGTCTTTGTAGACACAAAGAAGAGATAGATTGGTATCGTCTACAACAAACTTTACCCCCACATTGACATAGTATTTGTCCGTAAGCTCGTCGACCTCGATGACGTCATCGTCAAGTGTGGCCACGCTTACGGTAGGCAACGTGCGGTCAACGATAAAATAACAAGCTGCGCTCAAGTTACCTGCCTTGTCTATGGCGATTACTTCGTGTCTTCCCTCACTTAGTCCCGATATGGACGGAATATCGCTCAAAAGACGTCTAACGCCGTCTAATAGCACGTCTTTGCTATCATTGACGTCTTGCACCTTAAACTTCAGAGTGTCGCTATCCTTGACGTATATCTCATCTACTACGGCGCCGTTACGCTCCGCCGTGAGAATAGGCACGGTATTGTCAAGCACTACGGTATTGATAATGACGTTGCCTGCAATATCCACCGTTTTGAATTGATATGTGCCGTCCTCATCAGTGCCAAACTTTATGTCGGTATTGCTTGTAAGCAATAGCCACTCGCTACTGTTGCCGTAGTCAACCCTACGCACGTAGGTCTTCAAAGCAACGTAGTCTTCGACACTGTAGACTATTTGCTCGGAATTGCCGTAAGCAGGTAATTCGTATAGCAAAGTAGGCAAAGTCGTCTTGATATTAAAGGTCTTGGTCGTCGAGTTTCCTGCACGGTCGGTACATACTATCTTGAATTGACCGTCTTGCATAAACATATTTTGATTTTTGTACGCAACGTAACCACTCGCTTTACCCTCGATATACGACTTGCAAGCGTCCACGTCAAAGAACACGTAGACTTGTCCCTCGTAGGTTTCAAATTCCCAATACGGCGCACCTTGCATTGCAAGGTCCACTTGAGACGAGTGTATTATTCTCGTATCGCCATCAAAAGTGCTCCAATTAGAGCGCCCCGTCATACGTCCCATTTCTTTCTCAAGAACGGTCGAAAAGGCTTGCTCGTAAGTGCCGTATAATATCGACGTCAAGCGTGTGTCATAATAAATCGTTCCCGATATGTAGTCCGAGTTGATGACTTCCCACGTGGAGCCGTTGAGCTTATACAATACGTTGCTCAAAAGATATGTATCAGTGACGTCAAAATAGACGCCTTGATTAACCCAAGCACCATCGACAAAAGTGCTACCATCGGCTCTCCTCAAGCCGATAGTCGGAGCCGTTTTATCAATGGTAAAGGCGTAAGTGGTACTATTGCCTGCAAGGTCGGTCAACACGATGGTGTGCTCACGCTCATCGCTTATCGTACTTCCTTTGGTATATGCAGCGCCGTTGAGTTTGGCGGTAAGATTACTCTCGCTCCACGTAAAACTCACGTTGCCATTGGTGTAACCGCCCGACGTTACACCACTTAACGTACCCGTAGGCGCCGTTCTATCAATAGTAAAGGTGTAAGTGGTACTATTGCCTGCAAGGTCGGTCAACACGATGGTGTGTTGTCGCTCTGCACTTATCGTATCTCCTTTTTTATAGGTTGCACCATTGAGCTTGGCGGTGGCAGTAGTATCAGCCCACGTGAACGTAACGTCTTTTTGCGTGTATCCGCCGTTATCTACGCCACTCAACGTGCCCGTAGGCGCCATTTTATCTATGGTAAATGTATAAGTGGTGCTATTTTGTGCACGGTCGGTAAGGACTAACGTATATACACCCTCGGCGGTGATACTCGTGCCGCTCGTGTACTTATTATCATTATTATTCAAGTACGCCGTAACCGTAGTGTCCGTCCACGTGCACTTCACCGATGAATTAGAATATTTCATACCCGAACTATCAGTGTAGTAAATACCACTCAACGTTCCCGTAGGGCTTACGGTGTCAATCACGATAGTAGCAATGGTATGTGTTCCGCTTTCCGTCTCCGACATTCTCTTATAGTTATAATCTGCACATAACGTGTAAGTACCGTTTGCCAAACTCGTGAAGTTTATATCACTTGACGTCGTTCCGCCAAGGTTTTCGGCATACGTTACGTAGTTGCTAAAGGTTTGCTTTTGATATACTGTGCCCGACGTGCTTTTTAGGTAAAAAGATACGCTACCATCAATAGCACCGCCTACGTTATTATTATAATCTCCGAATTGAAAACGGAAACTTGCGCTATTGACGCCATAGTAGTATTTATTGTCTACATAATATGCTTTATCTGCAGCCTTAGCGTAAACTTTCAATCTCAAGTAGTACGTTTTGCCGTTGTAAACAGTCCACTGTCCCGTACTTTCGCTGCTCGTCAGTTCTTTTTCTACGATTTGAGCAACGGTCGTGGTTTGCTCTTGCAACGTCATTAGCATAGTAAGACCTAATATCACTACCATTGCACAAAGCGCAATACACACCATTTTTTGTCGTTTATTTGTCATTGCAATTTACCCCCTCTTCCAATTCTCTCTCTATCGTGCTAAGTTTTATCATCACGTCAAAATTTTTCTCTTGTGCTTTCAATCGCCTAATCGTGGCAAGTTGTTGGTCTACCGACATACACACCCAATTCCCCAATTCAGGAAACGTCGGAGCGAGTTCGCTTATCAGTTGTCCGACGAGCAATGACGTCGTCGGTGTTTGCGTAACCGTTGGCGTCGGTTTTTTATCCTCTCCCCTTATTGCTCTCAACGTATCCGCCATCTCCGCCATAATTTCTTGGTCTCGAGCAAGTTTGCTTGTTATATCGTAGACGTGCTCGCTTTCGTTGAAGTATCGAGGCGTAATTATGCTTGCAGGCGGTTTTTTCATCACGTAAATATCCTTGCATTGAAAAGACGGCGTGTATTTGCTTTTATAAGCAAAATGACCGAACGGCAACACGATGGCGTTGCCGAAGTCGTCGCCACTGTTCAAATTTTTGAGTTCTTGAGGATAAATCAACGGCACTTCTTTTACGCCCGTGCCCGTAGATACGGTGTTCCTATCGTATGACGTCGTCAAAGAAGAATTAGCAACAATCTTTTTGCCACACAAAGCACTGTATTCGTTGATTGTGGTAGTATCATCGGAGCCTAAGAAAATTTTGGTAGCGCATTGCGACTTGACGGTGTCCGCAACTTCCTTACCGTATTTGTTGGCAAGTTGAGCGTAATTTTGCACGACCATCTCGAAGAACATTTTACGGCTACGACCTACCGTAACCATACCCGACAAATCGGCAAAAGCAGGCAAGTTGCCAAACTCATCGAGCAAGAAGTAAACCGTGCGTTTGAGTTCGAGCTCGTCGGTCTCTCCACTCGCATAATTGCGCTTGGTCTTATCTACGAGAGTCTTGTACATTTGCGTGATGAGCAACGTGACAAGACGGTGTCGGGTTTTCTTTTCGTCCGGAATTTTTACAAACAACGCCGTAGGCTCGTCGTCCATAGCGTATAGGTCTATATCGGAGCCCGACGTCATCGACAAAATGCCCGAGTCGGACAACCACTCTACGTGCTTGTATACCTCGCTCAAATATGACGTCAACGTCCTCTCTTGCGTCTCTAACACTTGTTTAGCCAAGCCTTTGACCTTGCTATTTGGGTCTCTACTCTCGTACAAATATTGCTTGAGCGTCTCGTCATCGGCGGAGAGATAATCGAAGACGGTATGATACAACGACGCAAAACCGAGCTGCTTGCTCTCAAGCAAACCCTCTTCGTAGTCTTCACAATAAGCAAGCACGATGGCGTTGATGAGCGACCTCGCTCCAAGTTGCCAACCCATATCGTTGCTCTTCTCAAGCGGACATATAGCGTCGGTCAAGTCTTTCGCAAACTCGTATATTTCATCTCTCAAAATCTGCACCTTGACTTTGACTTCTTCGGTTGCAGCCTGTAGACTTAATTCATTTATTTTATCTATTCTTTCTCTAATAACGTCAAAAGGGTTCCATTTGCTCGAATAATACGGAGCGTCGAGGTCAAGGACTAAAACTCGGTACCCTTTTTCGACAAACGCTGCAGCGTGGGTGTTGTAGAGTTCGCCCTTAGGGTCGGTAATGACCATCGACGGCTTGGTTTTGGTGTTCATCAAAACTTGTACTGTCGGGTTGATAAAGCCTTGAGTCTTACCTGCACCCGTCGTACCGATGACGAGCACGTGGTTTGGCTTGGCACTCAAAATGACGTCGATATTGCGTCCGTTCTTCTTTGCCTGCAATACTACGCCGTCGTTGACTTTGTCGAGACTCTTCCAATCGGTGACGACAAAGTCTTTGCTTTTACGTATGTCAGTTTTAGTCAACCACCTACTCTCTTCGCCTTGATTATCCTTGACGACGTCTTTATCCGCATTGATACGCATTTCTGCGTAAAACCACGTCAATAGGCTCGCATAGATGACTGCCAAGATTATCCAATAAGTCTTGTTGCTCAAAGTGGCGGTATAAGTCTCCACGTCAATGCGTCCTTTGTACGCAATAGCAGTCATCGCTACCGCTATTCCTATTGATATAATAATGGCAACGATTACGCCACCGATTAACAATGTTTTGCCCCATTTCGATTTCATAATCAACCCCCTATTTTGTCGTATTTGCCTTGCTCGATTTCTCGTTCCGCTCTTCTAAGGTCTGCAGTAAAATCTACCTTGACCATCTCAGTGCTTTGGACTATTCCGCTAATAAAACGGTTAAAGTCCCTTGCCATCAACGTGGCGTTACGTCTTGCAGCAATTCGCAATGCGTTCTTGCCTGCGCCTGCACTCATCGCCACGTTGCGTGCTCGCTCGTTTTTTACCCTCTTGGCCGCATTGATAATTACTTGCCCCATACGTGACTTAAAGTCGGGCCGCAATTTATCAATGCACGCAAAACGATTGCTTGCTACGCCGTATTTCTCGAACATTTTTGCAGCCTTATAGTCTTCCATCTCGCTTGGCGTAAGCCTACCGCCCTGCGTCCACAAAATACGTCCGCTTTTCGCAATCTCTTGCGCTTTTTGCTCTCTCAAAGCAATTTCGTGATACGTATCTGCGACCAACGTCTTGAGCACGTCGTCTCGAGCAACGATATAATCGACTGCAGCGTCAACTTTGCTACGCAAATTAGCTATATTCTCACTGTTATATCCCAATCGACCTGTCGTAGGCAAAACTTGAGCAATCTCCACGAGCTTAGCCGATATGTCTTTCTTTCTCGTCGCCTTATTCGTAGGCGCCATCATATCTTTTAGACGTGCGATTGCCTTATCTCGTGCAATATGCAAGTCGTTTTTGTTATCCTCGAGCTGTAGACCTGCAGCAATAACGTAGTTGTCTATGCTCTTTTGGCTAAAACAACCTTTCTTCGTAAACTGCATTTCGCCGTTTTTGTCTCTCTTCTTTGCCTCTTTTTCCCAAAATGAGAAGTGTATATGGTGGTGATGGGCTTTGTCGACGTGCAAGCTCGCCATCATCTCGATATTTTTCATATCGAGGTGCGACTTCTCGAACAATGCCGACATAGTACGTTTGAGGTACTCACGTGCTTGTTTTGGCGTCGTAAAAGCTGCACTCGTCTCTTTGTCAAAAGAGACAAAACCGTGCCAAATTATCGAGCCCGTTTTAGCAAGGTTTTCTTTCAGCTTGGCAATGTCTTCTTCGCTCAAATCTCTATCGAGATTAAATGCCCCCGTGTCCTTTTGGAAGTAGTCCAATGCGTCTTTGTTTTTTGCCGTTTTTTTGCCGTTCAAAGAATACGTCACAAAATTGTATGGTGCCGTAAGATTGTAAAACGCACGCTCTTTGTTCCACTCTGAGCGTTGAAACTCAGTTGCTTTGGAACTTGGCGCTGCAGCAGTATAGGCAATGTTAAAAACTACGCTCATCTATTCTTCCTTTTCTTTGTGTTATCAGTCATTATTTTTTCTATCTCTTGCAACTTTTCGGGCAAACTTGCAAGCATACCGTTGTCCATCATTTCGCTCGTTCCCGTCTTGCCATCGAGCTCCATTTTTGTAACGTTGTATAGCACCGTAGCAAGATACTTTACTATACCGACTTGCACCGTCAAGTCGTCTATCGTGTACGATACGTCACGTAATATTTTCTCTTCGTCCGTTTTATCTTTGGTCTCATCTTTTAGTCGTCTATAATACCCTTGTGGGTCAAACGTCATTTCATAAAGACGTGGCACACCGATTTTCAAAGCCTGACAAATTACCTCGTTAAAATTGCCCTTAAACTCGTTGCTTGCAAGAAGTTTGTCAATCAGTTCCCATACGCTTTCGTCGTAAATACGTATTCGCTTTTCAATCGTCCTTTTTTTCATTTTGTGCTCTCCCAAAAACTCGGTTTCCGAGTTGTTTTTGATTGCCGCAGTTTGTGGCAATCACCATCAAGGCTGCGACACACTCTTACTACGTAGTAGTAATTTTGGCAATTTTGGCAAAAGTGTCGCACCGTCTTATCCTGCTTACTGTGTACACAACCTTTTTTTACTCCTCACGTCAGAGGAGTAGCTGTGTCTTCGTGTAATTTTATCCGTTGTATCGCCGACCTACGTCGGCGCCGCTTTGGCTGACCTCGAAGTCAGTCAAAGCGGTTTGTGAACACAAGAAAAAATTTATTTGCCTGATTGAGAAGAGGCTTTACTTGGTGCCTTTCCTTGCGGCTTTTTTGCCTTGCTTACCTTTCCAAGATTGGACGGACGAGTCTTCAAAGTGCTTATCGCATATTCCACCGTCCTATCCAAATACTTCTCGCCTTTGTCCGCCCGATACAAGCTCGATGACGTAAAAATCGACTTCATTTGACTTGCATTGCCATCGGTAAAAAAGGCAAGGATACTCATCAATTTTGCGTCAGTTCTATGCTTATCATTGCAAAGGTTTTCTCCGTTATCGAACATACGACTAAATTCGGCTCCAACTTTACTTTCCCTAATCTTGTCAATGAGTTCGCTATCGGACATTGACACTCGTATGTCGCCTGCGCTACGTTGCGCCGTAAATGCACGCTCAGGCAATTCGCCAAGTTTACCACGTGCGGTCTCTATGAGTTTTTTTGGCGTGTCTACAAGATTGTTCGACTTCGATATAAGGTTGCCCGTCATCGAGATAAACTTGCTACTGTCATAACACTCGATACCGTTTTCATCATTCTTCTTCGAGTAACCCTTGACGACGTCATCGGCTTTGAAAAAGACGTGAACGCCTTTGCCACTTACGCTCTTCTCCGCATACGTGCCGCTCGATGAGTTGAGTATGTCCCAACAAAGCTCCGAGCGCATACCTTTGTCACCAATACAATGGTCAAGGTCGATACATACGATACGGCTCTTTTTATCGAGAGCAAAGCTCAAGCCCTCACAGTTGCGCTCTTTTGCAAACTTCATTGCCTCGTCCCACGTTCCCCACGTTGACGAGTCAGAGCAGCTCGCCCACTCGCCCGTTTTTGGCGAAAGAATAATCTTCTTTTTCTTCCCGGACGACTTGTCGTAATAAGTTTTGAACGCACACCAATTCGCCAAGTTTTTCATTTCGTCAGGCACGTTGGCTTGCAGTTGCTCGAGACGCTTTGCATTTTTAGCGGCATAATACTCTTTTGGCGATACGTATTGAGTTTGTTCGGTATCGACGCTACTTTCTTCTGCAGCAACAACGCTCTCAAGTTGAGCAAATTGCTCCGCACGTTGCTCGTCAAGCGTTTTGACGTCAACGGTCGCACCAAAGCCTCGTATAACCTCTGCAATTTTCTCGACGTCGCCACGTCTTATTTTCGACGTTACGAAGTCGCTCATATTGCCTCGCTCGGTAATAATGGCGTTGCTTAACACTTCAACTTTGCCGTCGATTGTCGCTCCATCGGCACCGACGTATCTTATATCTTCAGTCCATACAGTAGCATTTTCGTTACGTGCGGCTAATTCAAGTGCTTGATTTTCCTCATAAACGCTACGGTCTTTCTCAAAGCCAAGCGCTTTTAATTCGTTGCTAAGCAACATTTCGCTACCGTGATTTAGCTCAAAGTCTAAGACGTATTGTGGCGGTTCCAACCAACGGTCATAGATTTCTTCGTACGGTATGTTAGCTCGATTAGCCAACTCGTTAAAAATTCTCTCACGTATTACGCTATCGCTAACGCCAACTATGGTATAAAATTCACTCTCTCGATTGAGAATATCGTCGAACACAATAGCCGTGTTTATATCCTTGCCCATATCGTCGTCAGGATAGTTGTCTTGATACCACTTCGACACGTTCGGCTCTAATATTTTTTCTTGTGCTCTCGTCACTTCTTCGACTTGCTTTGCAGCTTCTTTGTTCAAGTAGTTATCGGATATGTATTTGACAATTTTATCGGCGTCGGCTGCAGCTTTGAAAAAGACGTCTTTATCTTTCTTAACGACGTCAAGCCACGACCGTAAATACGCAGCGTGATTGGCAACTTCGGCGCCACTAAGGTCGATATTCATATCAGACTGCATAAACACGCACGCAAGTTCCGCTCTCAGTTCTTCGATAGCGTATGTCTCACTGCCAAAGCCACCGCCAAAATCACGATTTAGTCGGCTTTCGTGTCCTGTACTATGTCCGATTTCGTGCAAAGCGGTAGCATAGTAGTTATTCTTGGTCTTGAAGTCCTCAATCTTTGGCAAGTGAATAGTGTCGCTTGACGGTTGGTAATATGCCTCTCCGTTGCCGTCATAGAAGATTGGCGCCGCACTGTTCGCAATGATTTTCTCTATATTCTCGTTTTGCTTTTGGCGCTCGTCTTCGCTCATCTCTTGCTTGACTTTCTCAGGAAAATTCTCGCACTGCTTTGCATTGAATACGCTATAAAACTTGAGTACGTTCCTTACGTTTTCACGCAAATATTCTCGTTTTTCTTCCTCTTCCATATCGGCAAGCACGCTTACGTCAAATTCTTTCTTGGTCTTGAAGTCATATTTTGTCCAAAAGAAAACGCTTGACGACTTCTCGCCTGCTTTGACAGGTGCACCCATCTTTAGAGCTTGATTAAAGGTCAACCACCTATTATCGTCATAACCTTTAATTGCGTCCGTAAGCGCTAAGAAAAAAGCGTTTAAGCCCCTATAAGGCTTTTTGGACGACGCATTGATAGGCGCTGCACCCATTGAATACCAACCTTTTTCCCACATTGCAGGGTTGTTCTCAATAGCCTCTATCAATCTATCGAGCATTTCTTCTCGCTTTTGCTCAACAAACTTCTTAGTATCCGCCATCGACTATTCCCCCTTATCCTCAACAATAACTTCAAAAGTCGGCTCGGTATCGGGCAACTCATCGGCAGGCGTCTCAAGACAACCAAAATACTCCGCTATGTACTCATCTAACGGCTTATTGCCGTTGTCAAACGTGATTTTATGTTTTTTCATAACCTCACCTCTCAATACGGCAATTCTGCCCTTTCATCGACGGTAGGTGCGTCTTTTTTCTCGTCCCCACCCCCTTTTTTCTTTGTGTCGACAAACTCAATGTCGGCATTGTAGACTTTAGCACTTGCGCCCTTGCTACCGTCTTGACGTGTGAACGTCTCGACTTGCAATTCGCCACTCGCTACAATTCTCGAGCCCTTAGCCAAATACTTTGACACGTTCTCTGCCACAGTGCCAAAGGTCACGATGGTCAAGAAACTTGTCCTCTCATCATCACCCCTATTGCTTGCAGCTACGTTGAGCTCGCACACAGTGGTGCCATTGGTCGTAGTCTTCAATTCAGGCTCTTGCGTGAGCCTACCTGATAGTGTTACTTTCAACATTTTGATTTACCTCCAAAATTTTTTATACGCTCGGCTATGCCGACTAACGTCTTCTTCAATCTGTCCTTAGGGGGATACCCCCTCGGACGGACACCCCCTTGTGAGCACGAGATAAAAATCGCTTGCTCGCTCTCTAAAAAGCAAAGTTGTCTAATCAATGACGTAACGTCAAAGCAGTCTTATACTTTTTCTTTATAAAAGACACGCACGCTGTTTGCTTAGTAGTAAGTTAAACTATCTCTATTTTTTCTTGTGCGCACTAAGTTACTTTAGTCTTTTATACTTAAGTATTTTATTTTCTCCCCGTCTTCCGATTATCCGTCGTCCGTTCAACGGTCGTCCGTTTATCCGACGACGGGTTTTATCCGTCGTCCGATAATCGGACTACGGAAGATTTAGTGGTATATTTTTATCAAGCACCACTATATATTGTGGTTAAAAACTTGGGGGAATATTTATGACATAATCATAACCATCAAATAGTCCCTTTTCATCTTTTGTTTGTCTACGTTCCAAATAGCCAAGTTTTTCAAGATATGTCAAACAAGCTCGAACTGCAGCTTTACCCTCTCCACGGCTATTATCGTCTTCTTCGGGTGTTACAAGTGCCACAAGTCCCGGTATTGAAAAATCCCACCCGTTTGGCAATGATAAAATCGTTGTCAATACACCTCGACTACGATAGTCCAATCTTCTATCGTAAAAGACGTCATTTGCCACTACAGTGAACTTGTCTTTGTAAACGTTAATAAGTTTCATACGCTCTCTCCTTGTTGTCTTACTTTTTATGTAGTGCACTTTAATGCAATTACTACCTTGCTACTACCTGTCCTTAGGGGGACACCCCTCGGACGGACACCCCCCGTATTTATATAAAGTCGTGTATAAATAAAAAAACACTGAGCGCTATTATTGTCTCAGTGTTTGTACTGTGTTGCATAGGGTATTGAGATATAATAGACTATCTTCATCTTCTCAACTCGCCATCTCCCCCTTGAAAGAAGATGTCGCAGGTAGTCTTATATCTTTGTTGTATTTTATTAAAAAAGCGGGGACTACCTGCTTAGTCCCCTAAATTTTACACCAACTAAAATCTTTACATTACTTAAAATTCCTATCTCTCTTCACTTTGTATCTCCACCGAATTATGCAAGGAGTCTCATATCGAGATGTTTTTATACGGCTTATTACTTGGGCAGTTATTGACATAAATAAAAAACCGTTTTATAATATTTTTGAAAAAATCTTCAGTCTTTCCTCAAAGTAACCAAGAATTACTGTTGACGAAATAGCGGTTAGCATTTGCGTTGAGCGGATATATGTTTGCAAAACTTCCTATAAGTTTGAGGCTTGCCCGTCTGTTCGACGGCGGCAAAATAGGAATATCTAAGAAAACCGATGAAAGATTATATTGATAAAATATCAAAAACATAAAGGAGAAATATATAATGGAACAGAAATTTTATATTTGTAAGCACTGCGGCAATATCATTTTTAAGGTAAAAGACGTTGGAGTACCCGTTATTTGTTGTGGTGAAAAAATGGCTGCGCTCGAACCAAATACTTCTGAGGCTGCAGGCGAAAAGCACTTACCTTTCGTTACGGTAGAGGATGGCGCCGTTCACATAAACGTAGGCGAGGTTACTCATCCTATGACGGCTGAGCACTATATTCAGTGGATTTATTTAGCAACCGAAAACGGAGGACAGTGCAGAACTTTAAAACCTTTTGACGCACCCGAAGTTACGTTTGCAGTCGATGACGACGACAAGCCGGTTGCCGTCTATGCATATTGCAATCTCCACGGCCTTTGGAAAACTGAAATCTAATAAGAAATACTATAAAACAAAAACTGTCTTATTTACCAATAGTCAAAACTAATTCAATAAAGTATAGAAAAGCCGAGCGATTTCATCCGCTCGGCAATTTACTCATTAACCAAATAGTAATTAACTTACCAACTCTTCTTTTCCTTCTTGTGGTCGTTATGAATTTTTTATTTCGCTTTTTAAATTTTTATTTTGAAAATAACTCAATTTCAATTCCATTTCGCATTTTCGCAAAACAAAATTTCCGTCACTCTCATAGGGAATCAACCCCAACAAAATAATTTTCTATACTAATCCCTCATTTTTGGAATTAATTTGGAATATAAAAGCCGTTTTTTACCCAAATTCCACTCCCGTCTGGAATCGTGTCTGCTATTATTGAGAAAGACTAGCAAGAATTTCAAACGCATGTATTATTTTGCCTTTAGTACTATTGCATTTTTCTTGGGTATATACAACTTCTTCATTTCTTAAATTAAGTACCACCATTTCATTGTCTTTTTCAACTATCTTTGAATGACCTAATTCATTTCTAATATCATTTAAAGACCTTAGCAAATGCATATCTTTTTTGACAAGTTTTAAGTATTGTTTTTCATTGTAGAATTCAAGTAATGTCAATTTTTGCCCCATATTGAACAAGAAATTTTTACCTAAAAGCAGATTCTCAAAAAAATCTCCTTCCTGTTTACAATCTTCTATTGCCACCTTAAATCTTTCTACTCCACCTTCTACCATTTTTAGCACTTTGTCTTGCACTATCTTTTTATCATCTTCTCCCAACTCTCTATATTTCTTCACCAACAATTCTTTGAGTTGTAACTCAATATCGCTATAATTATGTAAAACTATCCCCCTTAACGACAAAGGATTTAACATGCGTTTTTCTAACTTGTTTAGAATTTTTTCTGTTTTTAATGTTAAATCTCTTCTTTGACAAATATAGACTCCATCAAGGTCTAATTCACTAATCTTATTATAAAGATTCTCGTTGGTCGTGGAATAAAGTATTATATCAGTCAAATTTTTGTTATTATCTCTAATTTCTTTTATTACTTGAGGCCCTTGAATATCATTAACCAAACTGAAATCTATAAGATACAAATCAAAATTGGCTGATTTAACTATTTCTTGGTATCCCAGGCCGTCAGACAACCTGATATTTGGAATTAAACTCATATTAAGAATCTTTGTCCTAATTTTTTCATACAAAGGGTCCGTTTCACTGATTGCATCGTCTACAATTAACAAATTAAAATTTATGTCCATAATCTATTTTCATCCTTAGTGCAAATGACAATGAAGTATCGATCACTTCTATTGTCCCATTCATATTTTTTAAAACATTTTTAATAGTGTAAAGGCCTATTCCTGATCCACTCGTGGAAGTGTATCCCAAGTTAAATATATCATCTTTGTTTATTATACTTGTTTCAAGTCCATCACCATCATCCATAGCGTCAATAATTATATATCTATCGTCATTGCTGAACTTAAAATATAAGTTTTTTGCATTAGCCTTGTTAGAATTGCTAATTAAATTCTCTATAATCGCAACTATTTCTGAGGCTGAAAATTTTATCTTAATCTGTCTATCGGTTTGATTTATAATATTAACATTCATCCCCAAGTTTGGCGACCTTTCATATATATTCTTTATGTATTCTTCAATAAACGCAATTAAATCCGAATCGATTTGAATATCTGACTTTAGAGAAAAATTTGCTTTTAGCCCAAAATTACTTATCGAATATATTTTACTGGCTAAAAAATCAATCTGTGCCAAATTAGCAAATAAACATTGTATATTATTTGATTTTACATCTTCAAAAATTACTTCAAGGTAATCTTTAATTTTGCTAGCAAACACCATGTCTAAATGAATGATTTCTTTCGCTTTAACAAAATCCGTATTGCTTGTATTCTCCAAGAAATACATTTGATTAGATACTCTTTGTAATTCCTTTTTAACTTCCTCTGCGCGCTTGTCTTTTTCTTCATTTTGTTTAGTTAATTTCTTATTTGTTTCTTTTAAGTGTTCTACTTTCTTTTTTGTAGAATTAACCAAAGACAACAATTGCTCATTATTGTTTTTTTCTGCAATTGCTAGAATTTTATCTAACGAACTTTGAATAGAAGAATCTGCTGCTTTTTTTGATGCTTCGGCAATAATACCTGCATCATATCTTATCTCTAAGGGATTTGATTTTTTAGTAATTCCTGCTATTTGCTTTACTAATTTCTCAAAGTTTATTTCCTCAGAATCAAACTTCTCCCCATCTGGATTTCCCCAGTCTAAAACATCTACAACGTATGTTTCCAAGATTTTCATCTTATCAACAAAGAAAGACTTAAGCTCGTCTACTTGTTTAGATTTTATAAAACCTTTATCTCTGCTAGAAACCTCAACGAAACCTTTTGCTTCACCATTGATTTCGATTCTTCCCACCAAATCTCTCGTACCAAAATATCTTTTTGTTCCTTGTTGTTGCCTTAAATTGATTCCAAAAAAGTCATCTTCCTTTTCTCCATAAGGCAAAATTCTAAATCCATTTTTAAAAACAAAAATATTTCCGTATGATACTTGTGGTACACCCATAAGCTTGGCAAATAATAATTTAGCTTTTCTGTTCATATAGAATAATTTTAAATGAACATCTTTTAAAGCTTGATATGTCTGATTGGTTTCTTTAATGTAAAAAACTTCTTGACCTTTATCATTTAATAATGTAGTTACTTCTTCCCCAGAAGAATTAATATCTACGGTTAAAGCTACGGTTTTTATGTTTAAAGACTCAAATAGAGTGTTTTTTATTACTCCATTTACTACATCTCTTTCGTTAACAGCAAATTTATCTTGTACTAATTCTTGTTCGGCATGTAACTCAATCACAAATTCCGATGAATCGTCGGAGTTAGGCGAAATAAGTTTCATTAACATTCTTTTTAATTCTAAAAGCTCATTTCTATCCCACGTATCTCTTAAATTAGATATTTTTATTAATGTTCCTTTTACGGGGAAATTATCATCCTTTATATCTTCATATTCTACCGGAATATCTAAGAAGCTTTGCTCATCAACATTCTCAAAATTATCCCAATTGATTAGTATGTGATGAACTTCTTGTTCATTTAGTTTTCTTGTATATAGATTAACCGTTGACCCAACTATATCGCAAGAAAAACGCCCTACCCCTTTTGCACCTAATTGAGCTCTTTCAAATTCTATGCCTTTTTTCCTTGCGTTCTGTGGTTTTTTATCGGAATAAGCAACGTTAAGCCAATTGTTTATAATTTGCTCAGTAGACATACCATTACCATAATCTTGAATATCAATGGAATTGATTATTCCATTCTCATAGTTAAATGTTATATCAACTTTTCTAGAATTAGCATCAAAAGAATTTTTAACTAATTCGAATATCGCCACAAATTTATTAGTAATTAATTCTTTGCCTATAATGTTTTTTAATCCAGCACTAACCTTAAAATTAAGATTCCTAATCATATATTATAAACTCCCTATGATTATCCCCAACTGTTCTGCAAACAAAGGAGGGACTGCATTACCTACTTGTGTATATCTAGGAACATCTATTTTTCGCAATTTTCCACCCGTAGTATATTTGCCTTTAAATTCGTACCAATCTGGAAAACTTTGAAGTCTTGCCATCTCTCTAACCGTAAGAATCCTCGGTTCACAATAATGAACAAAATCATCCGGATGAGACGTAACGGTTGGAGACGTAGAATTAGGGTCCAGCAATGTAACCCCTCTTCGCTTTAAACCTTCTATCATATTATCCTTAGGTGTAATTCTTATACCAGGAGTAATCGTTTCAATCATGCGCTGTTGCATTAATTCAATCTCCTTGGTATGTTTGGTAAATCTGTGACTATTTGGAGCCTCCTCTACCCCTAAACGCATAAATTTTTGATAATTTGAAGATATCTCCCCATATTTACCACTTTCAAAATCCTGATTACAATCAGGACATTTATATCGTTCATTACTTTTTAGCAAATCACTAATTGCTTCCTTGACAGAAACTCTTCTACCAAGGCCTTTCTTATTGAGAAAAGCATCTCTGCCACTTTCCAACTTGTCAAATAAATCGGAAACATTATCTTTCAAGCTCCCAACCAAAATAAACCTAACTCTCTTTTGTGGAACGCCATACTCATCCATTCTTATTTCCTTAGTGACAACATTGTAACCGAGTTCCGTCAACTTGTCTATTACAATTTTGGAATACGGTTTTTTGTTATTATCTTCTTTAAATTCCAAAGTGAAACCGTGAACATTCTCTAAAACTAAATACTCAGGCCTTACTATTTCGATTACATCTAAATAATAATGTACCATTGTATTTCTAATGTCAGAATGATCACGTTTACCTGCCATAGAAAATCCCTGACAAGGCGGCCCCCCTACGATTAAATCAATTTGACCTTTTAATTTAGTCAGTTGTGTCTTATATTCCGCAACAAATTTACATATATCATAGTTTTTTACAGGCAACCATTTAGGCCAATCAAAATGATTTTTATTGTCTATCAGGTTATGTTTTAATGTTGAAAATGCATCAGCATTTTTTTCTATGGCAAAAACCCCTTTCATTCCTGCATTATATAATCCTAGTGATAACCCTCCCGCTCCTGCAAATAAATCAATATATCTCATGCTTCTCTTTTTCATTAATTTCTCCTATTTCTCGACACTTAGCTAAATATTTATTCATGTTCAATATTAAATAGCATTCTGTTTTAATATAATTTATGACGATTAGCATTTCTCTAAAAAATATTATAATATAGAATTAACAAGAAATCAATAAAGCAACTCGATTTTAATATAAAATTAGATGAAAATTTATGAGGATGACAACCTTAGCTTCGATTATAGGTCAATAAGGCTACTATAATAAAATCTATAAAATTTACAATGATTCCTTATTCTTCCGCCTTTCGTTGTGTCTTTTGTAGCACAAGTCAGCGAGAATATCAACGGCACGAAAAAATAGCGCTTAAACATTTTATCAAAGAATAGAGTCAAGCTCGATATAGAGTTTAGCTCTTATTATTTACGACACTATTTTTTTCTCAAAAGTCTTTGGTCGTTGATATTCTCCATTGCAAATATATCTAAATAATAACAGCGTTTCGACTTATGCTACTTTGCCCCTGCCGAAAGGCAAAATAAACAATGGAGGTATCCAAGATGAAACAAGATGTTTCTAAAACAAATGAATTTAGAAAGTATTATTTTTCTGAGTTTGAACTCTATGATGGCGAAGAATTTATCACGTTCAATATCGTTCACATAGACACGGAAAAGATGGAAATACAGGTGGCTGTTACCGATAGAGGCAAAATAAGTCTTATCACTTACAACCTTTTCACCGACAAAGAAGGCAAACTGTATTTCGAATACGGTCCAACTTATGAGAGAGTCAAAGTTGATGACTTCGAGGAGGTAGACAATGAAACTTACGCTTAAGAATATCAAAGAATTGAAAAGCACTGCTACTCCGCTAGAAAAACGTGTATTGCAATACATAGCTGACGAATGGGGAAACTACTCGGACAAAAAGAATATTTTTACGGACGTGCTAAATTACGGATGCCAATCAGGAATGGTTGGCTTTTTAATTTATTACACGGATACGGTCCGTTTTTACAATCAATACAAGGACGAAATAGACGGACTACTCTATGAACTTATGAACAATACGGGGATATACTTTCTACCTGAGCTCTTCAGCAACAAATGGGATAAAGAAGATCCGTTGGCTACAGACGAATATAATCAAAACTTACTTGCTTGGTTTGGCTTTGAAGAAACCATGCGAAAAATTGGATACAATTTCGAACAATTAGATAACTGTATATAAAGGAGGAAATAAAAAATGTTAAGAAGTATAAATAAATCTCTCGAAATAATCAAACAAACTGATCCTGATATCGCAATCACCGCTTACACAATAAGAAATTGGTGTAAAGAAAAAAAGATTAAAACTCTTAATGC
>JBJETR010000038.1:0-11890 GCA_051883415.1 Christensenellales bacterium
GAGATGCAAGAGGTTTGCACGACCTTAGAAGAAGCGGGCAAACAAATCACCAAGTTCAACTTCGACCTCATCGACACCCTCAAAGACGTCATTCCCGCAGTCAAAGTGCAAGTGGCGTATTACGAGATGTACGGCGTCGAGGGTATGAAAGCCTTTAGAGATACTATCGCTTACGCAAGGAGCAACGGACTCATAGTCATCGCCGACGTCAAACGCAACGACATAGGTTCTACCGCCGCAGCGTATAGCAAGGGTTATATTGGCAAATGCAAGCTTGCGGGCGGAGAAGTTACGCCTTACGAGAGCGACTTCATCACAGTCAACGGCTATCTCGGTAGCGACGGCATTTTGCCTTTTGTAGAAGATTGCAAAAAGTACGACAAAGGCTTGTTTGCCCTCGTCAAGACGTCCAATCCGACAAGTGGAGAGCTGCAAGACAAGATTATGGACAACGGCAAGACGTTGTACGACAATATGGCTACTCTTGTGGACGGTTGGGGTGCAGAGTTAGTAGGCAAATACGGTTACAGCAGTATAGGCGGAGTTGTAGGCGCAACTCACAAGGAGCAGGCGCAAGCAATCCGCAAGGCTCACCCTAATATGTTTTTCCTTATCCCGGGATACGGAGCGCAAGGCGGCAAGGCGGAAGACCTCGCCGTGTGCTTCGAAAATAAAATGGGTGGTATAGTCAATTCTTCGAGAGGCATTTTGTGTGCATATCGCAAGCTTCAATATGCGGGAATGGACTACAAACAAGCAGCGCTCGCTGCGGCAATCGATATGAAGAAGGATATAACGAGATGTCTGTAAGAGAAACGACTTGTCAAGTAGTTTACAACGTAGAGGTTGCTAGCGGAATATATGAGATGAAGTTATCAACCGATAGAGTGGACGATATTATGGGTGGACAGTTTGTCAATATCAAGCTTCCGACTAACGATACTCTGCTAAGACGCCCGTTTTGTCTTTGCGATTTTGACGCTAGCGACAATACCTTCGTCATCTGCTATGCGGTAGTAGGCAAGGGTACGGAAACTTTGTCGCAAGTCAAGACGGGAGAAATCCTCAAGGCAACCTTGCCACTCGGCAACGGTTGGGATCCACGTGGCAAATATTCTAAGATTATGCTTGTGGGCGGCGGTATGGGTAGTGCCGTGCTCCCTGCAGTGGCAAGGCGTAGCGATGGGGTGAATTGCGTATGCTATCTCGGCTTTGCCGACAAGAGCAAGGTGGTGCTAGAAGATAGACTTCGTAGTTTGTGTTCCGAGGTCGTGGTAGCCACCGACAACGGCAGCTACGGTCGCAAGGGCTTCGTCACCGACGTGGTCGCAGAGGATGTAATCAAGTCGGGAGTCGAGGCAGTATTCTGTTGTGGACCGGAGGTAATGTACAAAGCACTCAAAAGAGCACTCGCTAAGGTGGATATACCCGTGTATATATCGCTCGAACAAAGAATGGGTTGCGGCATAGGTGCATGTCTGGTATGCAACTGTATGATAGAGAGGGATGGCAAACAAGGCTATTACCGAGTTTGCAAGGACGGTCCCGTATTTGAGCTGAGAGAGGTGGTACTATGAATCTCAAAGTAAATATTGCGGGCGTAGAGTTCAAAAATCCCGTTATCACGGCGAGTGGCACTTTCGGTTTTGGCAAGGAGTATTCTCAGTTCTATCCGCTGTCGGCATTGGGCGGAATATGTACCAAAGGCTTGACTCTCAATCCAAAACTCGGTAACCCACCGCCACGCATTGCAGAGACTAGGTCGGGCATAATCAACAGCGTGGGACTGCAAAATCCCGGCATAGACCACTATCTCGCCGAGGACGACGTTAGATTGGCGAGGGAAGACGTGGTAGTCATCGCCAACGTAGCGGGAGCGTGCCTTGAGGACTATATCGCAATGGGCGAAAAAATCAACGAGAGCAAGGCTCAAATGGTAGAGCTCAACATTTCTTGTCCCAACGTCAAGGCAGGGGGAATGGCTTTCGGAATTTTGCCCGAGAGCGTAGAGAGAGTGACCAGGGCAGTTAAAGACGTGTGCAAAAAGCCCGTTATCACCAAGCTCAGCCCCAACGTGTCGTGTATAGCCGACAACGCAAGGGCGGCGGAAGCGGGCGGTGCGGACGGAATATCGCTCATCAACACCCTATCGGCAATGGCAATCAACTACAAGACTCGCCGTCCTATCCTATACAACAACCACGGCGGACTTAGCGGTGCGTGCGTCAAACCCGTCGCACTCAAGATGGTGTGGGACTGCTTCAACGCCGTCAAGATACCTATCATAGGTATGGGTGGGGTGCAGAGTTATACCGACGTGCTCGAGTTTATGATATGCGGAGCAAGAGCCGTACAGGTCGGCACCTACAACTTTACCGAGCCAATGGGTGCATATAATATCGTCAAGGACTTGGAAGAATACGTCAAGTCGCAAGATATGGATATCAACAACTTGGTGGGCAGTCTTATCGTCAACGGTTGACCAATTGACTAACAATAGGATACGCTTGTCGCCAACGGCGTAGCATACCTAATCAAAATGTAACGAAACGTATTGTCGAGTATGGGCGTAGGTAGGCAATCAACGAGCATACCTTGCCAATCTACACTATAACAACACGCAAATAGGGTATTATTATAATAGATAACTATTAGGCAGATTAGACGATATTATAATACGTTGTCTGACCGCTTACGCTCTTATGTTTTACCGCAATCGGGTGAGGCTATAGATAGGTCAGGTTAGACGAGTGGCTAATACCTGCAATAATTTATCTTAGACAACAACAAAATATACTACAAGAATATACAAAAGGAGCAGATTATGACTCAACAAGAAGCATTGGAAATTTACAACAAGACGGGAGCAATTCTCAAAGGACATTTTCGTCTGACATCCGGTAGACACTCGGACACTTATATGCAAAGCGCTAAGGTATTCGTCAACCCCGAGTACAGCGAGGCGTTGTGCAAAGGACTTGCCGAGAAGTTGCAAGGCACCGAGGTAGACATGGTTATCTCGCCTGCTATCGGTGGTATTCTCATGGGGTACGAGGTGGCTAGACAGCTTGGCAAACCTAATATCTTTGCCGAGAGAGAGAACGGTGAGATGACCTTGCGTAGAGGCTTTAGCGTAGAGCCGGGCACCAAAGTTATCGTGTGCGAGGACGTAGTAACTACGGGTGGCTCGGTCAAAGAAGTTATAGCATTGATGCAATCTATGGGCGCAGAAGTTACGGCGGTTGCTTCAATCGTAGACAGAAGCAACGGCAAGGTGGACTTTGGAGTCAAGTTTGTCAACCTCATCAGCATGGACGTAGTGTCCTACGAGCCCGAGGACTGTCCTATCTGCAAAGAAGGCAAGCTCCCTCTCGTCAAGCCGGGTAGCAGACAAATCTTTAAGAAATAACTCGCAAAGATAACGCTATAGCAAAGTGCGCCTACGCACGCGTATATCTCGACTACGCGCACTACGTACGATTGCGACAAAGTTTTAGTTTGTAATAGCAGTAGTATAAAACCGCACCCGATAGTCGTATTATCGCGGACGGCGTGCATATTGTAGGCGAAAAGGGCGAAAAAGTCGATACGTATCGACTTATCTCATAGTGCGAGAGTATTATATCGCGAGCGATAGAGCATTATATATAGGCAATATTTAGGCGTTATACAACTAATGCTAGCATTATATTGCACGTGATACGGCGTGACGTATGCGTAAGATATTGGCGTATATCAACGTATCGCAAGATATATCGTGCGATAGATATCAGGCAAAAAATTATAAGGGGAAAGATTATGCAAGAGTGGAAGATACAACTTGACAAGGCTTACGCAAGCTTGAAGGCACAAGTCGACTTCGAGCCTAAGGTAGGCATAGTGCTCGGCTCGGGATTGGGTGGCTTTGCAAGCTCTATCGAGGTAGTCAAGACCTTGCCGTATAGCCAAATCGAGGGTATGCCACGCTCTACCGTAGAGGGACACGTCGGACAGTTCGTCTTCGGCTATATAGGGGAGGTTCCCGTAGTGGCTATGCAAGGAAGATTGCATATGTACGAGGGCTACACCGCTCAAGAGGTAGTCATGCCCATAAGAATTATGGCTAAAATGGGCGCTAAGTATCTCGTAGTTACCAACGCCGCAGGCGGAATAAGCTTTAGAGAGATAGGCACGCTTATGCTCATCACCGACCATATATCGAGCATGGTTGCATCTCCTCTCATAGGCACCAATTATGAGGAGATAGGGGTGCGTTTCCCCGATATGACTCACGCATATTCGCAAGAGATGGCGGATATCGCTAAGGGGGTGGCGGCAGAGAATAATATCGACCTCAAAGAGGGCGTATATATGCAATTCTACGGACCGCAATTCGAGACTCCCGCCGAGATAAGAATGGCACGTACAATGGGTGCCGACGCCGTGGGAATGAGCACGACGGTAGAGGTCATAGCGGCAAGACATATAGGCATGCAAGTGTTGGGAATATCTTGTATCACCAATCCCGCCGCAGGACTGTCGCAAGGTACGCTGTCGCACGTTGACGTTCAGCATGCCGCCGATATCGCAGGCAAAAAACTGAGCACTTTGATAATCGAAACGATAAAGAAACTGCCTACAAAGTAAAGGATAACGCACGCCAAAAGGAGAACAACAAAGCCGATTACCTAATAGCAAACGAGTAATTAATAAACAAGTGCGATAAGCAATGGGCTACGTTGTTGATATTTGATTGTCGAGTAGATATGGCGCTAATCAAATAAGCATTATATTAAAAGATTGCAAAGTATGCGATAAACAATCGGCTATTGTGTTGACGCTAGAGCACGAGTAAAATATAACGCAAATCAAACAGGTATTATAACAAGTTGTAAGTACTCGGGGAGCAATAGGCTTATAATAAAAATAATTTACTTGGAACTGTAATCGCATAAATATAGCTAAGAAATAAAGCAAAATTTGCTCAACAAAAGGCAAACATTGCTAATCTAATCAACGATCCCGTCTATCCCGATAGACGAAAGGGAAAGAAATGAAATATAGAATTTACAATGCAAAAATATTGTCTGCCGAGCACGGCGTAGTTGACGGAGAAATGTGGGTAGAAGACGGCAAAATCACCTTTTTGTCACAATGCTCGCCACTCATTCTCAAGCCGTGGGATAGAGAGATAGACATGCAAGGCAATCTCGTCATGCCATCCTTTAAAGACGCGCATGCCCATTCGCCTATGACCTTCCTAAGGTCGTTTGCCGATGATTTGCCACTCGATAGGTGGCTGTTTGACAAGGTTTTTCCTTACGAGGCTTGCCTTACGGGAGAGGACTGCTATTGGCTTAGTAGACTTGCGATTTTGGAATATTTGTCTAGCGGTATCAGCGTAGTCGGCGATATGTACTTCTATTTAGAAGACATTGCTAATGCCTTCGTTGACAGCGGTATGCGCAACGTTATAATGGAGGGCATCACCCAAGGCAACGGACCTAAGGACAAGATGTGGGCTAGGCTAGATGAGGGAAGAAGAAATCTTGACGGCAAGGGTGGACTAATTGAATATAGACTTGGTTTGCACGCCGAATACACCAATGACCTAAGCAATATCGAAGCTTTTGCAGAGTACGCCCGTATCAACAAAATGCCCGTATGTATGCATATGGCAGAGACCAAGTCGGAAGTAGAAAACTGTATAAAAAAATACGGGAAATCACCGATAAAACTAATGCACGATATGGGTATGTTTGACCACGGTGCAACGCTATATCATTGCGTACACCTATCCGACGAGGATATAGATATTATAGCGCAAGACGGGGCAAGCGTGGTGAGTTGTCCAGCCAGCAATCTAAAGCTTGCCAGCGGTATCGCACCACTAGAAAAGCTTAGGAAAAAGGGCGTCAATATAGGACTCGGCACCGACGGCGCGGCTAGCAACAACAGCCTGGATATGTTGAGAGAAACCTATCTCGCAACCACCTTGCAAAAGTATATAAATAACGACGCATCCGCTCTGCCTGCCGACGTAGTGCTCGCTATGGCGACAAAGGGCTCGGCTAAGGCAATGGGGCTCAAAGATTTGGACGGACTATACGTGGGTGCGCAAGCCGACCTATGTGTAATAGACCTTAGCAAGCCTAATATGCGACCTATCAACAACATCGTCAAAAACGTGGTATACGCAGGCAGCAAAGCCGACGTGTTGATGACTATGGTGGCGGGCGAAATCAAGTACGAAAGGGGCGAGTACTTCGTAGGCGAGAGCGTGGACAAGATATACTCTATGGCAGAGAAAATCACAGAGCGTATCAAGAAGCAAGTCAAATCGGGCAAATAAAAGCACGCCCCAAACATTATAAATACGCTTCTCTTGAATGGGTTGTATAATCTCGCACTAATAAAGTGTGAAAATAGCCAAAAGCACGACCGACAACTAAAAAGTAGGATAGTGCGGAAATAGTCAAAGAGAACGACCGACAAGTAAAAATCAGCATAGTGCGGAAATAGTCAAAGAGAACGACCGACAAGTAAAATTTAGTATAGTGCGAAAATAGCCAAAAGTATGACCGACAACTAAAAAGTAGGATAGTGTGAAAATAGCCAAAAGTATGACCGATAAGTAAAAATCAGCATAGTGCGGAAATAGTCAAAAGTACGACAGATAAGTAAAAAGCAGGTTGGTGCGATAATGGCTAAAGTAGGACTTATAACCCAACAAGGAAGCGTAGAATACCATCTATGCAAAGATTAACTAAACCAAACAAGGAAGATAAGTGACCAATTGAGCACAATCAAAGACAACAAAAAACTGAAAATAGCAATGCTCGTAATAGTTACGCTGATAGTCGCAGTGGCGGTTTTTTTGACGATATTCCTCGTGGAGAAAAACGACAAGAGCAGATGGGAAAAGAGCTATATCGGTCAAAGCATTGACAGCAGTGGAATGCAGTGGTGCGTGAAGGACGTGGACTTTATGAGGACGATTGACGGCAATAGCGCCGGCGAGGGCAAGATATGGGCAGTGGTGACGATAGATATGACAATGCTCAAGGATAAGACTATCTCTCCTACCGACTTTGAACTTAGCGGGGTATCTCCCGACACTGCGATAGAGAGTTGCCTTGCGAGTAAAATCAAAGCCAAAAAAGGCGAAACAAAAGTGGTAAAACTTGCCTTTGAGGTAGAGGAAAGCGGAAAAGAACTAAAATTGTATTACAGCGGATACGCAGTGAATATTGGCAGTAGTATGCAAGGCACGCCGATACAATAAACGGCAAAAAGTCGATACGTGTCGTCAAAAACATTTATTAAGGCTGTCGTGCCATTTTGAGATTATGCTAATATGATACTTAGAAAGGCAAAAGGCATAAAGATGATTATAGAGAAAAACATAAGAGTGTAGACGGCTGACGAGTCGGATAAGTCTAATGCGTATGCGACCAAACGATGTAGAAAGTAAACTCGCATACGGCAATAAAAAGAGCCTACTTACCTATGACGAAGATAAGTAAAAGAGCGTAGACAATTATATAAAATAAGGCAAATACGGGAGTGTCCAAACCGCACTACCCTAAGAGTCTACAAAAACAGCAATACAAGAACAACTACAAAAAATAATAATACAAGTAAAAAGATAGGAGCAAGAAATGTTACAAGTCAACGACCTTTATTTGCAATTCGGAGGAAGAAAACTCTTCGAGGACGTCAACCTAAAGTTTACCGAGGGCAACTGCTACGGCGTAATTGGCGCCAACGGAGCGGGTAAGTCCACCTTCCTCAAAATTTTGTCGGGAGAACTCGAGCCAACCAGAGGAACGGTGTCCATTGGCAAAAATCAAAGAATAAGCGTGCTGGAACAAAACCAAAACAAGTACGACGACTGCACCGTGTTGAGGACGGTGTTGATGGGACATAAGCGACTCGTAGAGATTATGGACGAAAAGGACGCTTTGTATTGCAAGGAGGACTTTGACGAAGCCGACGGACTCAAGGCGTCCAAACTCGAAGAAGAGTTTGCCGAGCTTGGCGGTTGGGAAGCCGAGAGCGACGCAGCGTCACTGCTCAACGAGCTCAAGTTTGGCGAAGAATACCATTATATGTTGATGAGCGAGCTTGACGGTAAGCAAAAAGTCAAGATTTTGCTTGCGCAAGCCTTGTTTGGTAATCCCGACATCTTGATACTAGACGAGCCTACCAACAACCTCGATGCCAAGACGATAATGTGGCTGGAAAAGTACCTTATGGAATTCAAAAATACCCTCATCATCGTGTCGCACAACCGTCACTTCCTCAACAAGGTGTGTACTCATATCTGCGACGTGGACTACGGTCAAATCAATATGTTCGTGGGTAACTACGACTTCTGGTACGAGACCAACCAACTGCTGGCTAAGCAGGCGAGAGAAGCCAACAAAAAAGCCGAGGCAAGAGCCAAAGAATTGCAAGAGTTTATCGCAAGATTTTCTGCCAACGCAAGCAAGTCAAGACAAGCAACGTCACGTAAAAAGGAACTTGAAAAACTCACTCTAGAAGATATCAAACCGTCTAGCAGAAAGTACCCTTATATCAATTTTGACTTTGAAGGTGAACCGGGTAAGGACACCTTGACGGTGGAAGGTCTAACCAAAAAGGGCTTCTTCGAGGACGTGAGCTTTACCGTGCAGAAGGGCGAAAAGATTGCCTTCTTGTCGGACAAATCCATTGCCGTATCTATGTTGTTTGACATAATTATGGGCAAAGAGCAAACCGATGCGGGCATTGTAAAATGGGGCAAGACGATAAATCCTAGTTACGTACCGCAAAACTTCGACAGTTTCTTTGACGGAGTAGACCTCACATTGGTGCAGTGGCTCAACCAATACAGCAAGGACAATACCGAAAGTTACCTGAGAAGTTGGCTGGGTAGAATGCTCTTCTCGGGAGAGGAGGCACTCAAAAAGGCTAAGGTGCTCTCGGGAGGCGAAAAGGTGAGATGTATGATGGCGAGAGCTATGCTACAAGCGGGCAACTTCCTCATCTTGGACGAGCCTACCAACCACCTCGACCTCGAGTCGATACAAGCCCTCAATAAGGGTATGATAAACTATAAGGGCAGTATGCTGTTTGCTTCGCACGACCAAGAGTTGATGCAAACGGTGGCAAACAGAATAATAGAAATCAACGGCACTAAGACCTTTGACAAACTGACAACGTACGAGGAATATCTCGATATGATAGACTGATAAGGAGAAAAATTATGAACGACATCGACAAAAAAATTCTTGACATTTTGAAAAACGACAGCCGTATTTCGGCGGGGGCAATCGCAGCAATGCTAGGTATGGAAGAGAGCGAAGTAGCCAAGAGAATAGAGGATATGCAAGATAGCGGAGTATTGGTCAAATATACTGCCGTCATCAATAGCGAACTCACTCAAGACGAGAGCGTGACGGCTCTAATCGAGGTCAAAGTTACCCCGCAATCCACTCACGGCTTCGACAATATCGCAAGAGAAATCATGGCTTACGAAGAAGTGTCGAGCGTATACCTTATGAGCGGAGCCTACGACCTAGTAGTGATAGTTGAGGGCAAGACTATCAAGCAAGTGGCAGGATTTATATCCGAGAAGTTGTCGGTGATGGAAAACGTTTTGTCTACGGCAACCCACTTTATACTCAAAAAGTATAAGTCCGAAGGCATTATCCTAGACAAAAAATATACCAAGAAAAGAGAAGTGATGGCATGAATTACGACAAATATCTAAGCGAGAAGGTCAAGACAATCAAACCTTCCGGTATAAGAAAGTTTTTTGATATGGCTGCAACAAGCAAGGATATCATATCTTTGGGAGTGGGTGAGCCTGACTTCGAGACGCCTTGGGGCGCAAGGGAAAGGGCAGTTAAATCAATAAGACAAGGCGAAACGCAATACACCGCCAACAGCGGTCTGATTGCACTTAGAAAAAGAATTGCCGAATATCAAAACGTGCGATACGGTTTGACTTATGACGCCGAAAAGGAAATAGTGGTGACGGTGGGTGCAAGCGAAGCAATCGACCTTGCTTTTCGCTCTTTGATAGACCAAGGTGACGAGATTATCATACCCGATCCTAGCTATGTGTCCTATGCTCCCGGCGTGGTGATGGCAGGCGGTGTGCCTGTAGCTGTAAAGTGTGAGATGAAAGATAAGTTTGTACTCAGTGTGGAAAATCTCAAAAAAGCAATTACGCCTAAGACCAAAGCTATCGTATTGCCTTATCCTAATAATCCTACGGGCGCAATTATGACCAAAGAGGAATTGGAAGCCATTGCTCCGATTATCATAGAAAACGACTTGATGGTGATAAGCGACGAAATCTATAGCGAACTGACATACGGTATGGTACATACCTCTATTGCAAGCCTGCCTAATATGCGTGAGAGAACTATCGTCATCAACGGATTTAGTAAGGCATTTGCCATGACGGGTTGGCGATTGGGATACTTTTGTGCTCCCGAGCCCCTTACAAAACAAATGCTCAAAATTCATCAATACGTCATTATGTGTGCGCCGACCGCAGCTCAATATTGCGCCCTCGAAGCTTTGGAATCGGGGCTGAAGAACAACTTTGCCGACGTTGCTAAGATGAGAGACGAGTACGATATGCGCAGACGCTACCTGGTGCATGAGCTCAATGAGATAGGACTAGAAACGTTTGAACCGAGAGGAGCTTTCTACGTCTTCCCTAACGTGAGCAGTCTGGGTATGAGCGGAGAAGAGTTCGCAAGTAGACTTATCAAGGAGCAAAAGCTTGCCGTAGTGCCGGGAAATGCCTTTGGCGACAACGGCGAAGACTTCGTAAGGATAAGCTACGCATACTCTATAGACAGTCTACAGAAGGCAATGGTCAAAATAAGAGAGTTTGTAAAACGAAACGTTATTCAAAAATAAATAAAGATTATAAAATCAAACTTTTTGTAAAAAATTATAAAAGTTTGTCGAAAAAGTATTGACTATGGAAAATATGAGTGATATACTATCCTTGACGATAGAAAAAGAAAGCTATCGCACAAAGTTACTCATAATTTTCCCCCTTATATAAAGAACTGCGCAATCGTTGAGGTTGCGCTTTTCTTTTATTTTTGGTATTTTCGATTGGTTATATTATTTTTGGTAACTAGTTAATTTTTAATCTTTTTTCTTGATTTTTGGCGATAAAACTATGAGTATAAAGGAAATTGTAGCGTTTTGTTTATGCTGGGAGGGGGTGGCGAATAGATTTAGTCGCAGCTCAAAGGGATTATATTGGACTTGACAACCCTTCCGTCTCGGCAAAGCCGAGCCACCTTCCCTTGCACAAAGGGACCTTATAAGTAGATGAGAGTCGCTCGCTTTGCTCACTCGGAATGACAACATAGGTCAATCCCTCAGTCCGCAAGGCGGCTTGCTCACGGCAGAGATACAAGCAAGACAAGGAGAGTGAGGACGGCGTGAGGGAGCATACTAATGCGTATGTGACCGAACGCACCCACATACTCGACACAGTATTGCGAAGTATAAATGCCGTGAGACACCCCCTTTGCACAGGGGAGGCTTTTTAAGCGGATAGAGATTGCCACAGCGTTTTGCAAACGCCTCGCAATGACATAATGTCAATCCCTCCGTCAACTGCGTTGACACCTCCCTTTGCACAAAGGAGGCTATAAAGGAGATGAGATTGCCACAGTATACTGCGTATACTTCGCAATGACATAATACTTGAGATTGCAACACTTCGTCTTTGCTAACGCAAAACGTACACGGCGCAATGACATAATGACTGTTGTCAACACTCCACCGCAATGACATATATTTCTTTGCATAAATGAGGCTATTGTAGAGATTAATAAAAATGAGGAGAAAAGTTGTCTTCTCTCCTCATTACCACTTATCAGGTGGT
>JBJETR010000039.1:0-2549 GCA_051883415.1 Christensenellales bacterium
GTATTGCGAAGTATATACGCCGTGAGACACCCTTCCCGAACACAAGAGGACGGCTTTTTTCGGATTGATATACACACTGCAAGCAAGCCTCGTAATGACACATTATTAGGTCGTTGCTATACTACAATGATATATTGCAATTTAATTATATATTATTATATACGCTTTTTCAAGTACAAAAACGCCGTATATACAATTTTTGACAATATTATTACTCTACGCTTGCCTAAATAACTATATACGCAAAGTGCAAGTATAACGTATCAATGCAAATTTTAGCTTAGGCATACAATTATTAGGTTAGTCAATTTGTACAGCATTTGGCGGCACTGACAGCAGTGGCTAAAGCTATTTGAATATTGTATCCGCCCGTGTATGCGTCTACGTCCAACACCTCGCCGACGAAGTACAACCCCTCGACAAGCCTACTCTCCATGGTCTTGGGATTGATTTGGCTGACGTCCACTCCGCCCTTGGTGACTATGGCAAAGTCAAGCCGTGCCATATCCTCAATATCAAACGTGAGGTGCTTGATTGTTGTCAACAACCTTGCACGTTGTGCTTTGGTGACGGAATTGACGGCTAAAGTCGGTGGAATTTGTGCCTCAGATAGTACTATCGGTATCAAAGATTTGGGCATAAGTGATGTAAGCACGTTTTTGATTGCGGCGTTGGGGGTAGAAGAAAAATCTCTGAGTAGCCTTTTGTCAAGTTGTTCCTCGTCAAGTGCGGGCTTGAGATCTATGGCTATCTTGACTTGAGAAACAAACTTACCTCCCTCGTAGTATCTATTGATGAGGCTCGATAGCGTCAAAATGTTAGGTCCGCTTAGTCCGTCGTGAGTAAAGAGCATTTCGCCAAAGTGGCTACCGATACTCTTGCCGTCCACTATTGCCGTGGCGGTGACGTTTTTGAGAGATAGTCCCGCTAGCCCGTCCACACCGTCTGCAATGAGTGCCGATAAGGCGGGCTTGGGCTCGATTATATTGTGTCCAAGCCTCTTGGCAAAGATATAGCCGTCGCCCGTAGAACCGGTGGAAGAATACGACTTGCCACCCGTGGCAACCACCACTCTGTCGCAAGGGATAAGCTCGTTATCCGTCCTAACGCCAATTATTTTGCCGTCCTCTACGACTATATCTTTGACGGCGGTATTGAGTTTGATTTGTGCACCGCTCGCTCTTGCAAATCGCTCAAAAGCCGAAATAATATCGTTGGCTTTGTCTGATACGGGGAAAACTCTATCGCCACGCTCGACTTTGGTAGGTACGCCGTGGCTCTCAAGAAAATCTATGGTGGACTGTGGCGGGAATTGGTAGATTGCCGAGGTCAAAAACTTGGCGTTGGTGACTACGCCCTCGAGAAAATCTCGGGCACTGCAATAGTGAGTGACGTTACATCTACCCTTGCCCGTGATATAGAGCTTTTTGCCGATACGCTCGTTTTTTTCTAGCAAAATGCACTCGTTGCCACTCTCGGCTACGAGTCCTGCACAAAAAGTCCCTGCAGCTCCTCCGCCAACCACCACCACTCTCATAGCTCGGTATCCTTGAGAATTTGATAAGCCGTGTAGTCGTTGAAATCGGCACGCACGGGTGAAATGGTGATATAGCCCTCACGGATATACCTCACGTCGGCATCGTCTTCGTTCTCGATATCTTCGATAGGCTCGCCCGTGAGAAGGTAGCCGTCCAAGCCACAATCTACGTAGTTGTCGGTGTAGACGTGATTGCCTATCTTGGCAAACTTGACGCCCTTGATATATCTAGCCTCGCAATACGGAATGTTGATACTGAGTATGGAACACGCCGTGGTGAGCATGCGATATAGACTGTCCAAATGGCGAGCAACGAAGTCCGCCGAATATTTGTAATTGTCGAGATGATAATTTTGCGATACAGCAAGCGAAGGAACACCCATAAGAGCGGCTTCTACACTTGCACCAACAGTACCCGAATATAGGACATCGGTGCCGAGATTGTAGCCGTTGTTGATACCGCTGATGACAAGGTCGGGCTTGTAGCCCAAAATGAGGTCGATACCCATCTTGACACAGTCGGCGGGCGTACCCGAAGTGGCGTAACAATCTACACCGTCAATGAGGTCAAGCTTGATATAATTGACGTGTTCATGAAAAGACATAGAGTGGCTCTTGCCCGACATTTGCTTGTGCGGTGCAACTACCGTCACCTTATGGTTGGGGCTAAGCGTCTTGGCAAGTGTGGTAATACCACTTGCGTATACTCCGTCGTCGTTGACAATAAGAATATTCATAGATAGATTGTAACAAAAATATGAGGGAAAGTAAAGAAATATTTGCAAGGCTTGTGATGCTATGCAATAGGTCAATCCCTCCGTCCGCAAAGCGACTACCTCACGGTGGAGATACGAGTTTAACAACCCTTCCACAACTTCGTGGTTTTTCTCACGGCGTACATGCGAGTAAGACAAGGAGTACGCGGATTTTGTGCAGGGAGCATACTTTTTATTTTGATGGTGTAGATACGAGTAAGACGCGAAGAGCGAGGATTGTATAAGGGAGCATACTA
>JBJETR010000040.1:0-43914 GCA_051883415.1 Christensenellales bacterium
TACGCCACGGCGTACAAGCTGCAACCCGATATTTGCATATCCGTCACGGGGCCCGATATCAGGTGGGTAGGCAACGAGTCGGGCAAATGTCGCAAGAGCGAGTGGAACGTAGTGCCTTATATCGACCACAACCAAAATCAAGACACGTCCGACCAACAGACCGATGCCGACTATAAGAAATTCCAAAAAAAGGCAGTTAGCGCAATGCAAGCCGACTTAGGCAGTAGACAGGCTCTCGAGGGTTACGATAGACTTATGTGGTATCCCGCCGAGGTGGACGTATCTATCCGCAAAGGGTGGTTTTGGCACAAAAAAGAAGATAGATTTGGCGTCAAATCCCTCCGTAGACTTATGACGATATACTACAATTCCGTAGGCGCCAACGGCTTGTTCTTGCTCAACATTCCACCGACCAATGAGGGTAAACTTGCGGGCAAAGACGTCAAGCGACTTGCCGAGATGGGCTATTGGATAGATAGAGAAAGGTCGCTCATGCTTCCGCCGTCCTCCGTCCAAACCACCGATATTGTCAAGACGGACAGAGGCTACGAGTTCGATATCACCTTCCCTTGCGAGGCTGTGGACAGAATAAGAATGGAAGAAGACCTCTCCTTTAGCCAAAGGATAGAGAAGTTTACAATCTATTCCGTCAATTCCCAAGGCAAAGAAAAGCGACTTTATCGAGGTACGGTAGTCGGCTTCGGAAGGATAGCTATCTTTCGTAAGACCAAATGCGACCGCTTGCGTGTCGTCATCAACGAGTGCCGTCTGGAGCCGCATATCAAGTTGGTTGAGGTTTATAAGAACGGTAGTTATAGAATATAAAGTCAAGCATACGTCATTGCGAAGCCGTCAGGCTGTGGCAATCTCAAACAATACGCACGAAATTCCCACGGTCAGCCAAGGGCTTCCCTCTGAATGACATAACACACAACGTCATTGCAATAATATCAATGTCATTGCGAAGTATTGCTTGCAATACTGTGGCAATCTCAAACCATATAGAAAGCCTCCTTTGTGCAAAGGGAGGTGGCTTGCCGCCAGGCAAGACGGAGGGATTGACCTATTGTGTCATTGCGCCCAGTACATTGGCAATCTCTTACAACAAGTTGCAATCTCAACCATATAAGCAAAAAACTCGATACGTATCGAGTTTTTTGCTATTTTTAGTTATCTTATCAATCGTCAATTTAGTATTTTGCCGTAGTCTTTTTGACGTTGTACACAGGATCGCTCGTCACGTTGAGCCCAAACTTTCTAAAGGTCTTTTCGTCCACGGGAGAGAGTATCGTGGTGGAGTGCACTTCACAGCCAAAGAGCTTCTTGATTTGTTTGATTGCCTTTTTGGATACGTCGCTGGTTGCGGCGGATATGGATAGCGCAATCAACACCTCGTCGGTATGTAGTCTTGGGTTGTCCTCGCCGAGCACTTCTCTTTTTAGTTTGAGTATCGGCTCTATGGCGATAGGCGAGATGAGGTTGATATCGTCGTCAATGTGTGCCAATTCTTTGAGCACGTTGAGTAGCATCGAAGCGGCACTTGACATCAGGTCGGAGTATTTGCCCGTCATGACTTTGCCGTCAGCGAGCTCTATTGCGCATATAGGAGTTTGCTTTTCTTGACTTATTTCTTCGGCTACCACAGCCACACGTCTATCCTTGGTAGTGATGCCAAGTTTGTCCATGAGTAGCTTGATTTTTTGCACTTCTTCGTCCGAGCCGTTTCCTTGGCGCTCTGCCACCATAGCCTTGTAGTATCTTCTAATTACCTCTTGTTTCGAAGCCTCGCTACACACTTCGTCGTCGCAAATAGCGTAGCCTGCCATATTTACGCCCATATCGGTAGGCGACTTATAAGGCGACTCTCCCATAAGGTTTTCAAACAAAGTGTTGAGTACGGGGAATATGTCTATATCTCTGTTGTAGTTGACGGCTATTTGGTTGTATGCGCTGAGGTGCCAAGGATCAATCATATTGTTGTCCTTGAGGTCGGCGGTAGCCGCTTCGTAGGCAATATTGACGGGGTGGTTGAGAGGCAAGTTCCATATAGGGAAGGTTTCGTACTTAGCGTATCCCGCTTTGACTCCTCTCTTGTAGTCGTGGTAGAGTTGCGACAGGCACGTTGCCATTTTTCCGCTTCCGGGGCCCGGAGCGGTAACTACCACCAACTGACGTGTAGTCTCTATGTATTCGTTTTTACCAAAGCCCTCGTCGCTGACGATGAGCGGAATATTGTTAGGATAGCCTTTGATATAGTAGTGGCGATAGACTTTGATGCCCATCTTTTCGACTTTTTGTTGGAAGGTGCGGGCAGGGGTGTTGTTCTCGTCGTATTGAGTCAGCACTATCGAGCCGACGAACAAGCCCTTGCTTCTGAATATGTCTATAAGTCTGATGACGTCGGCGTCGTAGGTAATACCCAGGTCGGCACGCAGTTTATTTTTGGCTATGTCGAGGGCGTTGATGACGATGACTATCTCCGCCTTATCTTTGAGCGTTTGCAACATCACGAGCTTGTTGTCGGGAGCAAAGCCGGGCAGCACTCTCGAAGCGTGGAAGTCGTCGAATAGCTTTCCGCCGAACTCCAGATACAACTTGCCACCGAACATATCGATTCTTTCGCTAATCTTTTGCGACTGCATTTGCAAATACTTTTTGCTGTCAAAACCTATCTTATGCATATATTCCTCTTTGGATAATTACTCAATTACATATTATATCATACCGACGTAATTTTTCCAATACAAAAACAAAAATTCTTGACATGAATTTTTACAATTATTGCCAACGGCAGATATGCAATCCCGTCCGAGTCACAATCCAATAACGTCTTCGATAGCCAAAGTTATGCGTGCCGAATATCAAAAAAGCAGTTGAGTATACACGCATATATTTAAAAATAATAAAACTATTGCCAAAAGCGAGTTGCAATGTTACAATATAAGATATAATAGTATGGGCGAGAGGCGTCAGCCGTCCATTACCTAACTGTCGACCAATATAATGAGTTATGCACAATACTACTAACAGTAACGTAATTTGCATAGGTGCCGTATATTGTAGTTGACCTAACTAAGGGAGAGGGCTATGAGATTAAAAAAATGGGAAAACTTACCTCAGCAAATGCAAATTGACGAAGTAAAGAAATACTATGAAATTTTGCAAAAAAAGCGAGCTAGTTTGTTTTTCAAAAGGCTATTTGATATAGTTGTTTCTCTATTGATGCTATTATTATTGTCGCCGGTATTTTTGGCGCTGGCTATCGCAATCAAGATTGATTCCAAAGGTCCCGTATTTTATAGACAAGTGCGTGTCACCCAATACGGTAGGCAGTTTAGGATACACAAATTCCGCACCATGGTGCAAGACGCCGACAAGGGCTCGCAAGTTACCACGCAAGGCGATAGCAGAATTACTCGCGTGGGCAAGCGTATCAGGAAGTTGCGTCTTGACGAAATCAGCCAACTCATCGACGTGCTCAGGGGCGATATGACCTTCGTGGGCACACGTCCCGAAGTGCCTAAATACGTCGAGCAGTACACTCCCGAGATGATGGCTACGTTGCTATTGCCGGCAGGGGTTACAAGTCTTGCCAGCATATGCTTTAAGGACGAGGACGAGTTGTTGGCAGACGCCGAGGACACCGACAAGGTATACGTCGAGCAAGTTTTGCCACTCAAGATGAGATATAACTTATATTCCATCAATCACTTTGGCTTTTGGCGTGATATCAAGACAATGTTTATGACTGTATTTGCCGTACTTGGCAAAAAATATAATATAGAATTAGACCAAGATAATTGCCAACGAGAGCAAGACCACGTAGCCGTAGAAGACCAAGCCAACGACCAACAAGATAGTCAAAAGGCAGAAGAGGAGTGATATACAATGAAAGAATTTTCCGTGCTAATGTCAATATATCATAGAGAAAATCCGGAATTTTTCATACAGTGTATGGATAGCATTCTCAATCAAACGCTCAAGCCAAGCGAAATCGTCATAGTCAAGGACGGACCTCTGACGGAAGAATTGGACAAGCTGATAGAGCAATACGTTGAGCAAGACAAGGATTTGTACCGAATAGTTCCGCTAGAAAAAAACGTAGGGCTGGGGCTTGCTTTGGCAGAAGGCGTGTTGCATTGTTCCAACGAGCTTATTGCTCGTATGGACACCGACGATATATCGAGGCAAGACAGGTTTGAGAAGTTAGTAGCCGAGTTCGAAGCCGACGATGAGTTGGATATATGTGGCAGTCATATATTAGAATTTGAAGACAATATAGACAATATCGTTGCCAAGCGTGTCGTGCCTTTAGAAGACCAAGAAATCAAAAAATATCAAAAGAGACGAGACGCCTTCAATCACGTTTCGGTTATGTTCAAGAAGTCGGCGGTACTGAGAGCGGGCAACTACCAATCGTGTATGCTTATGGAAGACACGTACCTATGGGTAAATATGTTTGTAGCGGGCGCAAAAGCAAAAAACATCGACGATTTTCTAGTATACGTTAGAATAGGCAAGGATATGTTTGCTCGCCGTGGCGGGTTGGCATATTACAAGAAGTATAAGCAGGGGCGTAAGAAGGTTAGGCAAACGGGCTATATCGGCTGGTGGGATTATTACTATACGTTGATAGTACAATTTGTAGTAGCGATAATGCCCAACAAGTTGAGAGGCTGGGTTTTCAAAAAACTATTGCATAGATGAAATTATATCGGACAAAAGCAAACACTAATCGAGGAAGATTGTTTTAATTGCTAACAAGCCGTCACAAGTCATACCAAAAAAACTAATATAGACAACAAGAGGAAAAATGATAATACTACACATTGCGTATATATCCAACAACTTTTGCAACGGCGTTTGTGTTGCCGCTCCCAAGCATATCTCGGCACAATCTGCGTATGCTACCGTGGGGCTAATCAACGTCAATCAAGTCAAGATAGACGGAGTTGCAACACAGATAGAATACGACGACAAGTTTGACGTCAACAAGTTGCCCGAGCCTTTCAACAAGCCCGACGTAGTTGTTTTTCACGAGGTATATAGAGTGCAATATCTATCTATCAGTCGCAATTTGCGTCGCAACAAGATACCTTACGTCATCATACCGCACGGAGAATTACAACAAGAAGCTCAGCACAAGAAATGGCTGAAGAAAAAAGTAGCCAATATTCTTTTGTTCAATAGATTTATCAACGGAGCGGTTGCTATTCAGTGTTTGTCGCAATTCGAGATTGACAAAACGCATTTTGGCAAGCAAAAATTCATAGGGACCAACGGCATCGACATGCCCACAACCCAAAAGGCAAGCTTTAATAGCCAAGGCTTGCGTATAGTATTTATAGGAAGACTAGAGGTTAGAGTCAAGGGGCTAGACTTGTTGATGCAAGCGGTGAGCCAAATCAAAGACTTCTTGATAGACAACGATTGCCGTATCCACGTGTACGGTCCCGATCTTGCGGGGCGCTATGCGCAGGTAGAAGAGTTGATAAGCGTCAACGACGTCGGACAAGTCGTCGAGTTGTCGCACGAGGTCTGTGGAGAAGAAAAAGAGCGAATACTTCTTGATTCGGACGTATTTATCCAGACGTCACGGCACGAAGGCATGCCTATGGGCATATTGGAGGCGTTATCCTACGGTATACCTTGTATAGTCACCGAGGGCACGACGCTGGGCAAGATTATCTCGCAATACGATGCAGGTTGGGCGTGCGAAACCACGGCTGACGATATAGCGAGGGCAATAAGACAAGCCGTCCAAGAAAAGGACAAGTTGGCTACCAAGTCACAGGGTGCAATATCGCTTATACGCGACAACTTTTTGTGGAGCGAGATTGCAAAGAATACCGTGCAACAATATACCGATTTTATCAATGGAGAGGTTAGATGAATACTGATATTCAACAACAAACTATGATGCGTAAGCCATCCCGTATCAGCGGGCTATTGTTGTATGGCTTATCATTGTTGATGATATGCAATTCGCTGACTTACCAAAACAGCCGTATCAGCAGAATAATATTGTTTCTGACCACCGTATTGTTGACGATATGTACTGCAGTTATGCTGTTTCAAAGAGGTTCTATTAGTAGAGAATACGTTATTGCAGTGGTGGTCATTATTATCGGAGCAGTCAATAGTATCATCAACGGTTCGGGCTTCGGTACTATAGTCAACTATGCCAACCTGATACTACTGCTCGTTTATTTTTCAACGTTTGGCATATCGCAGAGGCAAAAGGACGTTACTCAAAGTTTAGTTATAATAGCTATCCTCACATTGCTCATTATTTTTTCGGCTCAAAATCCCGTATCGACGTACTACGAGTCGATATTTCCGAGTCTTAACGACAACGTCCTCAACCCCAACACGGTTGGCTTGTTGTACTTTTTCTTGTTGGTATATTCTATTATATTAGTCAACAAAATGCCTTTTTCGATACCGCTCAAGTATTTTGTCAAAATCGTGTTGTTTGCCATGATTTTCTATTTGTCGTGGCCAACGGGAGCAAGAACGTCGGTTGTGGCAACGGGACTGTTTTTTGTTGCGGATATTCTCAACGTCATACCGTCCAAGCGCAACCCCGTAGTGCTACAAAGGCTGTACGTTGTCGGTCTGGTTGCTACGTTGTTGTTTACGCTATTTTATATGTTTCTGCACAAAATTACCAATGGCAACTTTGAGATTTTAGGCAAAAATCTCTTTACGGGTAGAGAGGTGGTATGGCAAGAGGCTTACGACTTACTCAAAGACAATTGGCTGATAGGATATGACAACCACTATGCGTTTCTCAACGGTCGGGTTCTCAACGTTCACAACTCCATGCTCGGAGTGTGGATTGTTTTAGGAATTATACCTTTGATATATTGCATCAAGTGTATTGGCGACGGATTTTTGATGATAGCCAAGTCTTCCCGGTCAAGAACAACGATGTACGCTTTGTTTGCAATGTTGTTTATTATGATATTCGAGACGTTATTGACCGACTCGGACTTCTATCTATATTTCGTTTTGCTATTTTTAGTGTCTAACAAGGAGAGAGGCTATGATACCTAAGAAGATACACTATTGTTGGTTTGGCGGCAAACCATTGGACAAGCTGGGCAAAAAGTGCCTAAAAAGCTGGAAAAAGTACTTCCCGGACTACGAGATAATCGAGTGGAACGAGAGTAACGTCGACTTGGAGAGTTGTCCTTACGTCAAGCAAGCCTACGAAGCCAAGAAGTGGGCATTTGTATCGGATTACGTACGATTTAAGATTTTATACGAGCAAGGCGGCGTGTATTTCGATACCGACGTAGAAGTCATCAAACCTTTTGACGATATATTGGCAAAGGGTGCGTTTTTGGGTTGCGAAAACCCTGCGTCTGCCGAGGGAGAAGAGTGTAAGATAAGCGTAGCTTCGGGGCTAGGTATGGCAGCGGAGGCAGGCAACGCATTCTATAGAGAAGTCTTGGACGATTATGAAAGTAGCAATTTTATCAATCAAGACGGCACGCTCAATCTCTATACAGTAGTAGACCGCATCACCGACTTGTTGAAGAAGCACGGATTGTGCGATACGATACAAGTACAACAAGTAGCGGACATTACCGTCTATCCCGCCGAATATTTTTGTCCTATCAATATGGCGACGGGCAAGCTGGAGATAACGGACAACACCCATTCCATACACAGATATGCGGCAAGTTGGGTGCCTGCCAAGGATAGATTTAGGGGCAAAGTTTACTTCTTATTAGTCAAGCTTTTTGGAGAAAACTTTGCCAAAAAGGTACGTAAAGTATTGGGAAAAAAGTAATAGAATTCTATCAACAACTAGTGGATTATCAAAGACGCAGGACTAATCCTGCGTCTTTAATCACAATTTACAAGCCGAGACTTTTCAGCCACCGTATGGTTCTAATATAAGCCTCGCGTAGAGATACTTTGGCGCTCCACCCCAAATTACGCAGTTTTGAGGCGTCAAGCCACGTTTTGGTATCGGGAGCATATCCAAACTTCAAGGCGTCGTCCGGGATATCAAGGACGACTTTTATTTTTCCGTTTGCGACGTCGCCGGCAACCATTCGTGCCATATCGATGATTTTCATATGACTTTCTTCGTTAGACACGTTGTAGGCTTCGCCCTTTTCGCCTTTTAGCAATATCGTCAAAATGGCTACGATAGCGTCTGACGTATAGACGTAATTTCCCTCCGATTGTCCCGTGGTGTGCAGAACAATATCTTGGTTGTAGATTACGCTCTTAGCGAATTGAGCAAAGACTCTGTTTTCCTCTTTGGCAATTCCCGCGCCAAAGGTTTGAGCCAATCTTGCTATTTTGACGTTCAAATCATATTGGTAGGCATAAGCCGTGCATAGACATTCGCACATTCTTTTGCCTTCGGGATAGCAGCTGCGAGGATTTTTTAGGTCAACGTAGCCAAGCGTGTTTTCGGCAATTTTTTCGCTCGTGCCGACCTGCCCGTAAACTTCCATAGAGGATAGATATATCACGGAGTCGACGTTGTTTTTCACTGCGTATTCTAAGACGGCATTGGTGCCGCGTAGGGCAATCAAAGCCGTATCGACGGGCTTAGTCACCATCATTTTAGAATTAGTCACCGAAGCGGTATGGATAATGTAGTCGACTTGTCCGTTGTATTCGATACTGCCGTCGCACAAGTCGGATATGCACAACTCGACGTTTTTGCCTGCCTTGTCGCCAAAGACACTTTGGGCTTTTTGCTTATTCCTCACGCAAGCGACGATTTTGATACCCGACTTATACTTGTCGTTGCAATATAATAAGGATTTGACCAACAACGAGCCTATCAAGCCCGTTGCTCCCGTTATCATCACTGTTTTGTCGGACAGCTGTCCAAAGTCCACGTTGCTAAGGCTTATATCTTCAAAGTCCCTTTCCAATACGTCCATATCATTCCAATCCATATATCTGAGTATTTTCTCTTGCTTCTAGTATAGCTCTCATGCTATAGAAGTCGTCGGGGGTAGTAATCTTAATATTTTCTTGCGGACCTTCCACCAAATATAGAGGTTTGTGGTAATATTGCATCATCGAACAACTGTCGATAAAGTCGAGTTTTCCTTCTTCTATTGCCTTGCGGTGCAAAGATATAATATCGTCCAAATAGAAGCTTTGCGGTGCTCTTGCAAGTCTAGAGTTTTCACGGTTAGGCACGTAATCTACCTTGTTGTTTTCCGACACCATCAATACGGTTTCTTTGACCTTGACGCAAGTAATCGCCGAGCCGTGAGCATTGACGCAAGCAATGTTGTCGGTGATTGTTTTTTCGGTAATCAACGGACGAACGCCGTCGTGAATTAGTACGACAGCCTTATTGCCGTTCGCCACTTTTTCTGCGGCGCGCAAACCGTTGAATATTGACTCTTGACCATTCTTGCCTCCCGGTACAATCTCCTTGACTTTAGTCAGATTATATTTTTTTACTAGAGACTGCAGGTGAGGTATCCACGAGTCGATACAAGCGACCACAACGGCGTCAATATCTGCGTGCTCTTCAAACAACTCTATAGTATGCACGATGATAGGTTTACCGTATATCGAGAGAAATTGCTTTGGTTTTACCTTGCTGTTCATTCTACTGCCAACGCCGCCGGCAAAAATAACTGCTATGTTCATAATATCTCCTTATTCTCTACAAGGATAAAATAGTCGTAATTATTTATTCTACGAGTATTGATGTGTATGCTCTAATCAGACTATATCGCTCCATATTATCCGAGAGCCTCTCCAACGTATTATTGGTCTTTCGCCGTATCTATAGGGTTTTCGTCCTCGTCGGTTTTGTAGGCTGTAAACGAATGGTGCGTCACTCTTTGATTTTCGGGTGGGAGCTGCATATAGTTGCCAAAAATTTTGCTCAGATACTTGTCGTAATTGGCAATGGCTTTGAAGGTATGATTTTCAAAAGTCATGTCGCAATACGGCACGAAGTGGTCTTTAGGCATTATCTCCTTTTCTCTATACGATCCGCAGATTACTGCTCCGTATTCCAATGCGTCAAAGTCGTTGTTTTCGTAGACTTTTTGTATAGACTCTATCAACTTTTTGCGAGACACGAATCTACTCATCACGAAGAAAGCCAATCTTATAGGCTCGTAGTACCAAGCACGAGTCTTGCTCCTAAAGAAGCGTTTCCAATTTCTCGCCACCAACAACTCTCTTTTGAAGCGTGTTTTGCTAAATTGTTTTTTAGCGTCTTTGTAGGTGTCGGCAAGCCCGTCGATAGGGAAGATATCTATATATATGCCCATAGGGATATTGGTCGGATTGCCGTATTCTTCGACTATACTCGTATTTTTTGCCATTATTTTGCCAAAGAGATATCCATAGTTAGGATTGGTCTCTATGCACAGCAAATCGAAGGGCGTTTCGTTATTTTTGCAGTAGTCTATCAATTTGTTGTAGTCGGGGCGTGGCATAAACAAGTCTATATCGTCGTCCCACGGTATAAAGCCTTGGTGTCGTACAGCGCCGAGCAAAGTGCCTCCGCTCATAGAGTAGCGCAGATTGAGTTTGCTACACAATTTGTCAAATTCAATAAATATACCTAGTTCGATTTGCTTCAACTCGTCTAAGTTTACTTCCCTCATCGTAAGCCTCCGTGTGATGTAGTATGTCCACAATTTTGTCGTCGACTTTTACAAGTAGTCGGATTGGATATACTAAAATAGAAAATCTACGTACAACTATTATACTTTTGCCCGTTCATACGCAACAAAGCCAAAGCTCTAATATCATAACGATTGATTATAGCAAGCATATGGCATATTAGAATTTCTTTTATTATGTTATCATAAATAAGGCTTTAGTGTCAACATAGTCTAAAGTATTGACCGTCCGTGTCCGCTTCTTGACAAATTATCGACTGTGTTATACAATACTAATTATAAATATAAGATTAGTCTGACTATCAAGCGTTGGCGTAAGTCTTGCATATATCATGGTCACCGACAACAATGGCGACTTTGCTACGTTACCGTCAGTAGATAAGTTGTTGGAGGAGTGTTGCAATAGACGGTACACAACAATGAGTTGTAATTGTCCAATAACTCTAACGCAAAGCAAGGAGAATTTTATGTACAAATATCAGTTGAGCATAGTCACACCGACGTACAATAGAGCATATTTATTGCCCAATCTACGACAATCTCTACTCGAGCAGACAGTCAAGGATTTTGAATGGGTAATAGTTGACGACGGCTCGACAGACAACACCCAAGAGTTGCTACAGCAATGGCAACAACAGGATACGCCTTTTGAGATGAGGTGTTTTTTCCAAGCTAACGGAGGCAAGCATAGGGCGCTTAACAACGCAATAGCACAGGTGCAAGGTCGATACGTATTTATCGTAGATTCCGACGATATGTTGACAAGCGATGCGGTAGAGACGGCGTTGGAGTGGCTAAAGAGTATTGACGGCAACGAACAATTTGCAGGCGTATCGGGGCTAAAAGCGACTATAAGCAAGGGAGAGCCTATTGGGGGATTACCAAAAGTACTCAAGAACAAACCCTACGTCGATGCCAAGAATACACAGAGAAGAAAATACGGCTTGTTGGGCGACAAGGCGGAGATTTATCGCACCGATTTGTTGCGTAAGTACAAATTTATGGAGTTTGACAACGAAAAATTCTTGACGGAAGAGACGGTGTGGAACGAGATTGCCTACAACGGTTACTATATTAGGTGGTATCCAAAAGCCATATATCTTTGCGAGTATCTCCCCGACGGCTTGACCAAAGGCGGACAGCAAGAATTAAAGAACTTCGAAGGCTTCACTTATGCCGTCAAGATACGCATCAAGTGTTACTCGGCATTGCAAGGCTTGATAATGAAGGGATATTATTATGATATTGCTCGCCAAAAAGGTATGACGCTCAGACAAGCGGCGGACAAACTCGGTTGTTCGACCTTTGCAATGCAATCGGGTTATTGGTTGCGTCGACTAAAGAGGAGTATATTCAATAGGTAACGATGGACAAAGTCAAACGATTTCTAAAGACTCTATTGGTGTTTTTTACGGGCAACGTATTGTCAAAGTTGGTGTCCTTATTTTTGTTACCCCTTTACACCAGCAGGCTAAGTCCGGAGCAGTACGGATCGTATGATATTGTGCAGACGATTATCAACCTGATTGCCCCTATTGCATTTTTGCAGATTTGGGACGGCATGTTCAGATACGCCTTCGATTATACCCAACGCAAGGACAAGTTTGCCGTCATCAGCAACGCAATGGTGGTATCGTTTGGCGGAATAGCGGTATATCTGGCATTGTTTTTTGCCATATCCAGGGTATTCGTCTTCGAATACGTAGTCTACGCAATGGTGTACGGACTATTTTATGCGCTTCAGTATATATACACCTTTGCGGCAAGAGTTTTTCTAAAAAACAAATTATTCGTGATATCGGGCATCATCAATACCTTGGTGTCGGCATGTCTTAACATATTCTTTATTCTATATCTGCATTGGGACGTCAAGTCGCTCTATATTGCGCAGGCGATAGGACTAATAATCCAGATAATTATCGTCGAGATAGACCTAAAACTTTTCAAGAACTTCAGTTTCAAAGCGATAGACAAAGACCTCATCAAGAAGATGATCAAGTTCTCCCTGCCGCTTTGTTTAGCGACAATATCTTATTGGCTACTCAGCGGCTTTACCAAGATGGTCGTATATTATAAGCTCGGTGCGGATGCCAACGGACTATATGCCGTTGCCAATAGATTTGCTTCGGCAATAACGATAGTCGTCACAATTTTTCAATACGCCTGGAACGAAACGGCATATCTTATGGCTAACGATTCGGATAGGTCCAAGAGCTACTCGTTGTGCGTGGATTTGATGCTCAAGGGAGTCGCTTTCGGCACTGCGCTATTGATTTTGTTTATCAAATTTATATTTCCGTTTTTTGTCGACGCACAATACCAACAAGCTTTGTCAATCGTTCCCGCAACCATTGTCGGCGTTGCCATGAACTCTTTGGCGGGCTTATTCGGCACCTTGTTTATGACGGAGAAGAAGACGGGCGCCATTATGACCACAACGCTTATCTCTGCGGCAATCAACATAGTACTCAGCTTCGTGCTGTCAATCAAGTTTGGCTTGCAGGGAGCTGTCGTAGGACTTGCTATTGCCTTTACAATATTGATGCTGATTAGATTGATTATGTTGATGCGCAAGTTTAGTATCAAGTTAGAACTCAGCAACTTGCTATTGTTGTTGGTTTTTGTCATCGGCATACCGGCGTTTTATTTGCTCAACAATATATGGTGCGCGATTATTTTCGTATTGCTGATAGCAGGCTTCGTGCTTAGTCTAAAAAAGTATATAGTAATGTTTCTTAAGTCAAGGAGGAAGAGCCAAAGTAATGAAACGATTGATAAAGAAGCTTAGAGCGAGATTATATAACAAGAAACATAATACCAATATCTTTAGTGCCAAGGCAAGCCTCGATGCAGTATATGGCAGAGAAGTTTTGATAGGCGACGATACCGTAGTTACGTCGGACGTAATCATTGGCGATTATTCTTACGTCAACTGCAATTCGAGTATAGAGAACTGCGTGATAGGCAAATATTGTTCCATATCGTCGGGGGTGTATATCAATCCTCACGAACATGCGATAGGTTTTCGTAGCACGCACCCGTTTTGCGACAGGGGCAGAGAGAAGCAACCCCAAGTCGTCATCGGCAACGACGTGCTCATCTCGCTCAATTGTATAATACTCAAGGGTGTTACGATAGGCAACGGAGCAGTTATAGCCGCGGGCGCAGTGGTCACCAAGGACGTATTGCCTTACGAGATAGTGGGCGGAGTACCCGCAAAACATATCGGGTGGCGATTTGATGAAGAGGAGTGTCAAAGATTACAAGAGCTAGAGTGGTGGAACTACGACAGAGAGTATTTGCAACAACGACAACAATTTTTTAGCAACAAGACCGATGAGTTTGAGCAATAATCTAGACAAGGCACTATGAGGAGCGATTATGCAGAGGATAGCACGATTTTACAAGGTGGATTTTGAGGAGTTTTCCAAGAGCTTAGGCTCGGATAACGTAGAGCAAAGCAAAATGATATGGGACGATATAATTTTGCCCAAGAGGGCTACCAAGCACTCGGCAGGATATGATTTTTTTGCCCCATACGATATAGACTTGCAGGTGGGTGAGAGTGTTACTATTCCTACAGGCGTCAGAGTGTCTATAGAAGAGGGGTGGGTGCTTACGATTTTTCCTCGCAGCGGATTGGGCTTCAAATATCGTGTCCAACTCGACAACACCGTGGGCATAATTGACGGCGACTATTTTTATTCCGACAATCAAGGGCATATTTTTTGCAAAATCACCAACTGTGGCACGCAAGGCAAAGCCGTGCATATTGATAAAGGCGCAGGGTTTGCGCAAGGCATATTTTTGCAGTACGGCATAACGCTCGACGACGATGCACAAGGCATTCGCAACGGAGGCTTCGGCTCTACCACCAAATAACCAATACACTGCCAAGCGTATAGTATAGACTTTAGTATTGCTAATGGTGTTCTACCGATTATTATATTTGCACCGATAGTCGACACTTGCCGCTTATATAGGTAAAATATACGCATAAATAGTATAAAAATAAACGCGCCAATAAAGGTAAAAGTAGACCGCACCGTAAGCTCAATACGCATATTAAACAAAACGTACGTATAAATAAGAAAATATATATGTCAAAAAGTTAAAGGTAGACGAACTTAAGCTCAATACGCATATAAATAATACGTGCATATAAAGAAAAAATAAATATGTCAAAAAATTCTTAAGGATTATAGACGTAGAAAAAATAAATAAGACGCAAGTCGATATCATCATATCATCGCTTATAAATATCTAAATCAAAGCACAATACGCAAAGTCAACGCAAAGAAGGAAAGATTATGGACGCAAAGCAACAATTCATAGAGATTTACAACCAATACGTCAAGAGGGAAGGAGCAGACAAATTGCTTGATTGGCTCACCAAATCCGACTTTTTCGAAGCTCCCGCATCTAGTAGATTTCACAATGCCAAACCCGAGGGACTTGTTGAGCACAGTATCAACGTATATTTTAGATTGCGTGATTTGGTCAAGAGGGAGCAAGGACTTCACCCTGACCTCATCACGGCAACCGACGAGAGCATTGCCATAATAGGTTTGTTGCACGATTTATGCAAAGTCAATACCTATAAGGTGGAGATGCGCAACGTCAAGGTCGACGGCAATTGGGAGAAGGTGCCTTACTACGCAGTAGAGGACAGCTTGCCTTACGGACACGGCGAAAAGTCGGTGTACATAATCAACGGCTTCATTAGATTGACGAGGGAGGAGGCAATGGCAATCAATTGGCATATGGGTGCTTTTGATAAGAGGGTGCTAGGCGGTGACTTCGGACTCTCCAAAGCCTACGAGCAGTATCCTATTGCCTGCCTTGCGCACGTTGCCGATATGCAAGCGACTTATCTTGACGAAATGAGATAATCTTGCAGCAAACAGAACCATACTTAGCACAACGTTGCATGACAACTAGCACAAACTAAAACTACAGCATTGATTGACAACTAGCACAAACTAAAATACAGCATTGATTGACAACTAGCTCAAAACTAAAAACACAACGCAGGTTGACAACAAAACAACAACGTTGCATAACAACTAACACAGATAGATAATTATTAGTCTACGAGTATAACTTTTTTAAGAAATATACTAGGGCGTGTATTGGGATATAACCTTGTACAACGCCCTCTTTTTTTGAGTTTGTAGCAATCGGCTAGCATTAGCAACGTTATACAGCAATCGTAATGTAATATAGGCGATTTTACTTAGAATATTAGTAAATTAGAAGTTTCTTTGATTTTTGGGATATAGGCACTTTCTTTGAACTTTTGCGGTATAGATATTTTTTGATTTTTGCGATATAGAGCCTAACTTTGAGTGTTAGGCAACTTAGGCGGTTTACTTGTATTGCTTTGCTCAATAGACGGGTATTCGAGATATTGAAAGCCGAAATGGCAATAACGGAATCTTTGACGGCAAAAAATTTTTCCTTGTCAAATGCCCGAGAATTGGGGGTTTGGCGAGGGTGAACAAAAAAGTTGTGTCCATAAAATTACAAAACCCCTTTACAGAGGTGGTATAATATAGACAGTCACCTCTGCTCTTTTTCCCCAAACGGAGAGACGATGATTATCAATCTAAAATACAATAGCCAGACGGGTTTACTTACGCCAATGGCGAACTACACTCTGGCACAACACAACCATTTGGCGGACCAAATCGTTGTCGTGAGCAACGCCCCCGATTGCAACGACTACAATTATTGTCTTGAGTTCGTGTGTTACAACACCAAAAACGTGCCAAAAGCTCAATACGTGTCGGAAATTTTGAATTATTCGCCTGACGGAATTGTCTTTGACGTCCCCAACAATCTTACGCAATTCGCAGGGTTCGTCGACGTGCAACTGACGGGTTATTCCAAGGACAATTACAACGTAATCTTCAAGTCTATCAGCAAAAATACCAAGGCATTTTCCGTAGAGGGTTCGTTGTCGGTTTTGGACAACGCGCTCAGCGATACCCCCAATATTCTTACGCTTTTGCAACAAGAGTTGGACTACGTGCGAGAAGTCAAAGAAACTATTGCCAACGACTTTGAAAACCTCATCAAAAACGACCTCGGACAAGTACTCGAGGACTTTGAATATTCGAGCGTAGAATTTATATTCTACGACAAGACTTATTGCAAAACTTACAAAAACAACAGCGTCATAACGCCGCCTATGCTCAACCTATCCGACGACGAAACTCTATTGGGTTGGGTGGAACAAGGTAGCGGTAGGCAGTGGGACTTTGGACAAGACAGAGTACAAGGATGCTTGACGCTCATTGCCAACGTACAGAGCGTGGGCGTAGAAGTACAAGAGGGTAAGCTGATAGGTTATAACGGCAGTGCCGAGGATATATACGTGCCATACTGCGTGGACGGGATTATTACTACCTTGGTAGACGAGAGTTGGCAAGTAACTTCGCCCAAAAACGCTATTTATTTGCCTATAGGTATGAGCGACTGTGCCAACGTCAAGCCTAGATTTTTCAACCAAGTTGTAGGTGGAAAAGATACCGTTGAGAAGGACGGTATTTTTTATGACCAACAAGGGCAAAGGCTCGTAGGCATGACGGCAGGTAGATTGCCAAGTCAACAAGCAATCTCGGTGATACAAGGCGTGCAAAGCATACAAGATTATGCCTTTTTCGGAGCCCATACCACCAAGATAGTTTTGCCCGACTCGCTACGTAAGGTAGGAAAATACGCCTTTGGCGATTGCCAAAGCTTGAAACAACTGACAATGCCGAGCAACGTAGAGGAGATAGGAGATTATGCGTTACTAGGGTGCGATAGCAATATTGAGATAACGCTGACTTCTGCCAATCCGCCTACCATAGGTGTGTCTGCCTTGGAAGTAAACAGCGGAATAAACGCCAAAATTTTGGTACACGATTGGGCGTACGCAGCTTATCGAGCCGACGTCAACTTTGCGACGAAGATAACGCCGCTTGGCGGAGTGGATTGCATAAGCGAAATAGATAGTTTGCAACAAGAAGTTGCCCAAAACAATCAAACCTTGCTAGCTCGTATAGACGGCGTGGAACAAACGGTAGGTAGCAATAGACAGTTTGCCCAATCGCAGATAGACGCATTGAAAATGCTCTACGGAGTAGGCAGTATATATATGTCGGTGAATTCTACAAGCCCTGCTTCAATTTTCGGGGGTACGTGGGAGAGAATAAAGGATAGATTTTTGCTAGGTAGCGGCGATAGCTACGGTGCGGGTGCAACGGGCGGTAGTGCAAGCGTGACGTTGACGGGAGATAATTTGCCTAACATTTTGCAAGTAGGACAAAACAATTCGGGTGTAACGAAATCTATGAACGGAACGCCTTGGAGTAATCAACAATACGCAAGTAATGCGTGGATAATTACTCAAAAATCTTACCTAAACGAAGTGGGCAACAACTATGATTACAATCTACCACACGACAATATGCCACCGTATCTGGCAGTATATATTTGGAAACGCACTGCGTAAAAAGGAGGGACTATGAGAGTATTTAATCAAGACAAAACGCAAGAGTTGACAAGCTACGACTTGAATAAAGGCAAACTTATTGCACACACAATCACACGCATTGTGCCAGCCGTAGAATGTCAAGAAGAAGTCGGACATTATGAAACAGTAGCCGAGTACCCTAACGGCGGCAAGGACGTCAAGTGGGTGGTAGACCAACCGTATATCGCACCTCAAAGCGAGCGAGAAGAGGTAGAACAAATACAAATTTATATACCTTTTACCGCCGAGGAACAAGCCGAGTACGATAGGACAAGATACGAGAGCTTGGTGGAGAGTAGGATAAGGCAAAGATACACGCTTAGCCAAGAATTGGCTATTCTTAGACAAAAAGAAGCTAAGGCAGAAGAATACCAAGCATATTACGAATTTTGCGAGGCTTGCAAAGCCGAGATAAAGAGCCTATTATGACAAGACGCCCGACCTCAGTCGGGCGTTGCTATCGCACTTTGACAACTTATATTAAGGAGTATTGGACTTAGGCACTAGTCACGTGCTATACGATATTGATGACGGCAATAGTTGTGCCGCTAACCATTGCAAGAGGGCATAGCAACTTTATTGTTGCGGTATGTACCAATAGGAGTGAAACTCGTATAGATAGGTCCTTGCACCTTTAGGCATTTGGGTGAGAGCATTGAAAACGTTGTAATAATCGCCTGCACCCATACTTGTGGTCATCGCACCAAACGTAAGCAAAAATGCGTTGGGGATTATCATGCCGACTACGTAAGGCAATATGCCGAGAATTAGGTTGGGCAGTAGCGACATTATCACGAAACGAACTTTGCTCATTGTCTCGGGACCAACCACGAAGAGCATACCTTGCGACCAATTAGTATAGAGGTACACGTCGCCCTTGAAGCATATTGCGTGCAACAACTCGTGAGGGAATAGTGTAAGAATAGACACCCATAGGGCGATAAGAGCTTGTAGGATATGCTCCCTGAACATTGTCGTGCTACGCAAAACAGCGGCAGTGCCAAGCACGAGAAATATAACCACACTGATGACAGTTGCAACCACCGAGAGACGCTTGCTGTCCGTTGCCTCTTTGAATCGGACGGCACCCTCTTGATGCTCTCCGTGTGGCAGCGAGTGCGGATCCAGATTAAACTTACCCATATAGTGCAACTTCATACGCAATACCTCTCATAGTGCCTACGTTTATTATATTGTCTTGTAGAAGAGATTGTCAAGGACAAGGCATAACGTAGCAGATATGGCGTGAGACAACCCTTCCACCACCTTCGGTGGTTTTTCTCACGGTGTAGATGCGAGTAAGACAAGGAGTACGCGGATTTTGTGCAGGGAGCATACTCATTGTATGTGACCAAACAAAAACGTAAGTTACGACGCTGTATTACGACGCATATCCGCCGTGAGACACCCTTCCCGAACACAGGAGGGCGGCGTTTTATAAGGATGAGATTCCCAATGTACACAACGGAATGACATAATGGGACAATCCCTCCGTCTGCAAGACGGACAGCTCCCTTTACACAAAGGAGGGTTTTTATAAGATTGAGATTCCCAATGTACACAACGGAATGACATCGATATTACTGCAATGACATAAAGCGGTTGAGATTGCCACACTTCGTCTTTGCTAACGCAAAATGCACGCAACGCAATGACATATAGCTTAGATTCCCACGCCTAATGGCTTTGCTAACGCAAAATGTACACAGCGCAATGACATTAGGATAGAGATTCCTACGCTCGCCTTGCTCGCTCTGAATGACAACACTGCTTGGTCTACGCTCCACTGCAATGACAAAATACTTGAGATTGCCACAGCATTTTGCAAACGCTTTTGCTAACGCAAAATGTACACAGCGCAATGACATTAGGATAGAGATTCCTACGCTCGCCTTGCTCGCTCTGAATGACAACACTGCTTGGTCTACGCTCCACTGCAATGCCAATATAGGGCAATTCCTCCGTCTTGGCATAGTTGGCTCGCTACGCTTTGCTAACGCAAAATGTATCGGGCGCAATGACATTGGGGTAGAGATTCCTACGCTCGCTTTGCTCGCTCTGAATGACAACACTGCTTGGTCTACGCTCTACTGCAATGACATAATACTTGAGTTTGCCACAGCATTCCACCGCAACGAAATAATGCCAAAAAGTCGATACGTGTCCATAGAAATATAAAAATTGTATAAATTATGCCGTCTTTCTTATACTAAAATCGGAGGAAAATTATGAGAAATACAGGTATAGTAAGAAGGCTGGACGAGCTGGGAAGAGTAGTCATTCCTAAGGAGATTCGTAGCGTTTTGCGATTGAGAGAGGGTGAACAAATAGAGATATTTATGCAAAACGAAACGCTTACGCTGCGTAAGTATTCGAGATTGGGCGAGGGCTTCGAAGAGGTGGAAAAACTATGTCAAACACTCAAGAAGTCGGCTAAGTGCCAAGTATTTGCAGTGGATAGCCTGAGATATGTTTTTTCTACGGTAGAAGGGCTTGTCGGAGAGGAGTCCTCGGAGGCGATACTCGAGGTCATGGAAAAGAGAAAAGCCGTATGCGTAGAAGGGGCGAGTATGAGCGATAGCGGAAGAGTCACTATACCTTGGTTGTATATTGCGCCTATAGTTGCGTGCGGAGATTTGTACGGCGCATTGATGGTTGGCGGAGAGAAGATTGAGGAAGAACAAAAGAAGTTGTGCGACTTTGCCGTGGGATTTTTGGTAGGGTGCATAGAGAACAGATGAAGTCGAGGGGTTTTGCTTCGGGTGCATTGATATTGGCGGTGGGCGGTATGATTGCCAAACTGTTGGGGGCAGTGTATCGAATACCACTCACCAATATTCTGGGAGCGGAAGGGATAGGTAATTATCAACTCGTCTTTCCGCTCTTTGCCTTGTTGTTGGCACTCTCTTGCAACGCTTTGCCCGTCGCCGTATCGAGAATGGTGGCGAGTGATAGAGCGAGGGGACTTGACCACGGCATAAGAAACACCATGGGTATCAGCACGCTGTTTGCTCTGCTCTCGGGCGTGATTAGTATGGCTTTGATGATTGCTCTCGCACCCTATCTTGCTAAGGTGCAAGGCGTCGAAGGACTAGAGGTTTGCTATCGAATATTGGCACCGACCATAGTGATAGTAGGGCTTAGCGGTGTATTTAAGGGGTGGTTTTTGGGTATGTCCAACACCATACCTTGTGCTGCCATACAACCTATAGAGCAAATAGTCAAACTTGCCGTGGGTATAGTGCTTGCCAAACTGCTGTTGCCTCGCGGCGTCATTTGGGGCGTGGCGGGTGCATTGGCAGGAGTAGGAGTAAGCGAATTGGTCGGGCTGATAACCCTGGTCGTTTGGTACGCAGTTGCTCGAATGCCAAGCAAAGGCATTTCGTTAGCCGACACTGCGTTTGGCTTTTATCGATTGTCCAAGACGGCGATGCCCATCACGTTTAGTTCGCTTATTTTTCCAATAGTGACCTTCGTGGACAGTATCTTGATAGTCAAAGTATTGACGTATAGCGGTGTAGACGGAAGTATGGCGGTGACTCAATACGGTTTGTTCACAGGTCCCGTATCCACCCTAGTCAATATGCCGGTGGTGGTGGCGTTGTCGCTATCCGTGGCAATAGTGCCTGCAGTGAGTGGACATCTCGCCACATACGACGTGGAGGCTATCAAACAAAAGACGGCGTTGTCTATCAAGTTATCTTATCTTATCGGCGTGCCCTGTATGGTGGGAATGTGTATTTTGGCATCGCCAATACTAAGATTGTTGTATCCGACTATGAGCGTACTAGAGTGGGATTTGTCGGTAAGACTATTGAGGGTGCAGAGCCCGACCATAGTCTTGTTGTCGCAGCTAGAAGTGTTGAACGCAACCTTGCAAGGGTTGGACAAGTCCTCCAAGGTCGTGCTAAACGTAGCTATAGGCGGATTGGTAAAGATAGCATTGGAGATTATGCTCATATATCGCTTGGGCATAGTAGGGGCGAGTGTGGCATTGGTGATATTTTATGCATTGTCGGGTGTGCTGGATATGGTCTTGTATCAAAAATTGGTGGGCAAAAATACGCAACTTGTCAAAAGTATTGGCAAAATACTGCTGAGTAGTGCTATAATGACGGTGGCGATAATCTTCTTGCCAAAGCTCATCTCATCACCTATCATAGCGACTGTGGTCGTGACGGCGGTGGGCGTAGTCGTGTATTTCGTTGCCGTAGCATTGATGAGAGTATTGAGTAGCGAAGAAGTAAAATGTTTGCCTTTGCCATCTAAGTTGAAAAAAAGGAAGTGTGAAAAGATATGATAACCGTCGTAGGAATGGGCATCAGACAAGGACAACTAACTCTTGAAGGGGATAGGGCTATAAAAAACGCCGACAAGGTGGTGGTCAAAACTGCTTTGACCGCTACATATAACTACTTCGTCGACAATAAAGTCGAGCATAGCACTTTGGACGAAGCTTTTGAAAAAGCACAAAGCTTTGACGACCTCGACAGAGCGGTGGCAGACACCTTGTTGCAATATAACGAGCAAGGTGACGTTTGTTTTTGTGTGGACGGCAGCGGATACGAGGATAGGTCGGTGGCGCTACTGCAACAAAGTACCGACGATATCAATATAATAGCGGGAGTATCTCGTGCGCAAAATCATGCCGACTCGGCAACCCCGCTCACTGCAGTTAGTTGTTACGACCTTGTATCGACGGTGGGTTGGGATTACGACACACGCTCCACTCTTGTCGTGAGCGACATAGACGACGAATATATGGCTTCGCAAGTCAAGCTGGTACTTGGCAACCTGATAGGAGAAGAAACGCAAGTCGAGTGGGACGGCAAAACCATTGCACTGTATGAGTTGGATAGACAAGAAAAGTACGGCTACGACAGTTACGTCAAAGTAAAACCAATGAATACTTTGGACAAGTCTAGATTCAATTTTGGCGACCTGTATTGGATTATGCGTAGATTGAGGGCTAAGGACGGCTGTCCTTGGGACAAGGTGCAGACTCACCAAAGTATACGCTCCAATATGATAGAAGAAGCCTACGAATTGGTTGAGGCTATCAACAACGACGATATCGACAATATGATTGAGGAGACGGGAGATGTCTTTTTGCAGGCAATCTTCCATTGCGTGATAGGCGAGGATACGGGCGAGTACAACGTGCAAGACGCACTGAGCGGACTGTGCAAAAAACTCATCACCCGTCATACCCACATATTTGGTGAAGTCAAGGCAAATAACGCCGAGGAAGCGCTCAAAGCGTGGGAAGACGCCAAAGCAAAAGAGAAGAATACCGATACCCTGACAAGCAAAATGAAAAAAGTCGTTTTGCCGTCCTTGATACGAGCGTATAAGATACAAAAGATAGCCAAAAAGGGTGGAATGGAATTTGAAAGCCTATCGCAAGTTGAGGACAAAATTCAAGAAGAATTGAGAGAGGTTGCTGCCGCTAAACCCGAGGATTTGGAGAAAGAATTGGGAGATAGTCTATTTGCCTTAGTCAATCTTTGCCGTTGGAAGGGGGTAGAGCCGGAAGTAGCTTTGGCAAACGCAACGGATAAATTCGTCAAACGCTTCGAATACGTAGAAAAGCATTGCACTAAGCCTATGCAAGAGAGCACTAGCGAAGAGTTGGACGAGTTGTGGAAGGAGGCTAAGCTTGAAGATTGACGGTATAGCTCTAACAAGCGACGCCCTGCTTGCGCCTATTGCGGGTTATAGCGACGTGGGCTTTAGAAAGGTGTGCGCCGATATGGGCGCAGGCTTGACCTATACCGAGATGATTAGCGCCAAAGGCTTGGCATACGGTAGCGAAAAGACGGAAGAACTGCTATACACCACCGACAGCGAAAAGCTCAAAGCCGTGCAAATCTTTGGGAGCGAACCACAGTATATAGAAAAGGCTTGTTTGCACCCCGCTCTCGAAAAGTTTGACCTGATAGATATCAATATGGGCTGTCCGATGCCTAAGATAGTGTGTAACAACGAGGGTAGTGCGTTGCTGGAAAATCCACGTCTTGCAAGCGAGTTGGTAAGGGCGGCGAAGAAGTCGGGTAAACCCGTCACCGTCAAGATAAGACTTGGAATAAAAAACGGCGAGTACGTGGCGAGGGACTTTGCCAGGTATATGCAAGACGCAGGGGCAGATGCCATTACCGTACACGGCAGAACACGTCAGCAAATGTATAGCGGAGTAGCCGATTGGGAAGAGATTGCCAAGGTCAAAGAATCGGTGGAAATCCCACTCATTGCCAACGGCGACGTCTTTACTCTAGACGACTACAAAAGAATAAAAGAGGTAACGGGCGCGGACGGCGTGATGCTTGCGAGAGGAGCGTTGGGCAATCCGATGATTTTTGCCGAGATTGCGGGTAGGGATACGAGCGATATATTCTTGTTAAATCTCGTCTGCGACCACCTCGATACCATGAAGAAGTTTCACGAGGAACGCTATATAGTCGCCAACTTCAAAAAGCATGCGACCTATTACCTCAAGGGCATACAAGGCTCCAAAGAGGCTAGGCTGGAAGCTTATAGCGCAGGGAGCGTCGAAGAAGTAAAAAAAGTGATGTCAAAATACCTAAGATAGGAGAATTATATGATAAACGTGGTGTTGGTATATCCAGAAATCCCTAATAATACAGGCAATATAGTCAGGACTTGTGCCGTGACGGGTGCAAAGTTGCACGTCATCGAGCCGTGCGGCTTTAGCTGGGAAGACAAGTATCTCAAAAGAAGCGGACTCGACTATTGGGAACTCAGTGACGTCAAGAGGTATCCCGATATGCAAACCTTCCTTGAGCAAAACTTTGGCGACAACGCAAGCGTGACGGGCGACATTGCTATCGACTTGCTAAATACGGCAAAGGGCAGCGGAAAGCAAATGCTATTCGCTTCTACTAAAGCCGACCACAACCACGTAGACGTCAAGTACGATGACGATTGCTACGTCTTCTTTGGAAGAGAAACCAAAGGTCTTGACGAGGAGTGGCTGAAGGTCAACTACGCCCAAGCCGTCCGCATACCTATGAGAGCCCAAGCCCGCTCTCTCAACCTCGCCAACTCGGTGGCAATCATAATATACGAATATCTTAGACAGTATGGGTTTGAGGGGTTGAGTGAAGAGGGTAAACTGAGTTTTTGACGGCATATCTGCTTCGTAATACTTTGTCGAGCGGAGATGTTTGCTCAGTCACGTACGTCCAAGTACGCTCCTGTCGCAAAAACTCCGCTCTTCGCGTCTTACTCGCACCTATGCCGTCAAAACTATTCTATCAAACTTTACTTTTGGGCAACTTTTCTTGCTCACGTACGCTAAGTACGCTCCTATCGCCCAAGCCTCGTTCTCCTCGCCTAACTCGCATCTCCACCGTCAAATGTTGGTAGCGGATATGCGTCATAATACTGTGTCGTAACTTACGTTTTTGTTCGGTCACATACGGAGCAGTATGCTCCCTTATACAATCCTCGCTCTCCTCGCCTAACTCGCACCTATGCCGTGAGAGTATTACTTCTTAGTTGCTTATTACGGATTGAGATAAGTATGCTCCCTTATACAATCTTCGCTCTTCGCGTCTTACTCGCATCTACACCGTCAAATCTAGATAGCAAAAAATGTTGAGTATGCAAAAAAGTCGATACATATCGACAAAAAAGACTCCCTTTGATAATTAAGGGAGTCTTTTGTTTTTCAAAAAGAGTAAATACGACTTTTGCATTTAGACAACCCTCCACCTATCGGTGGTTTTTCTCACGGTTGAGATTGTCAAGTTACGCTACGCTCCACCGCAATGACATATTTCTTTTTGCACAAAGGGGCATTTTATAAGTATGAGATTGCCAATGTACACAACGCAATGACATAAAATGTCAATCCCTCCGTCTTGCCGTTCGGCAAGCCACCTCCCTTTGCACAAAGGAGGCTTTAAGCGGAACGAGATTCCCACGCTCGCTTTGCTCGCTCTGAATGACAATCTACTTGGTCTATGCTTCACCGCAATGACATTAGGGTAGAGAGTCGCTCGCTTTGCTCGCTCTGAATGACAAACTTCTTGGTCTACGCTCCACCGCAATGACATAAGTAGAGAGCAAAATTGTCACACTTGCTTTGCCATTGCAAAATTCAACGAGCTCAATGACAAATATTGGCTAGAGAGAATACTATAAACTATGGTATATAGTGTGGCTGATATAGACCTCGAAGAGTTTTGGATAGGGTATTGCGCAGTGCTAGGCGTGGGCGATATGGCGGTGCTAGACAGACGGATAGTGGGTAGAATCGATTTGGACAAAGATAAGGATGCCGAGATTGCGAGTAGGCTTGCTATGCTGTCCAAAGAAAAACAGTTGCTTTTGCTCGTGCCTGTCAGATTGTCGTGGCAGGGCGAAAATTGCAACAGCGTGATAGTGTGGGATAGAGGCAAAGTTGTGGGAGTCGTTGATGAAATCTCCCCTATAGGCAAGTACGACTGCGGTGAGGGAGTGGCGGTGCTATCAACAAGCAAGGGCAATCTCGCCGTAGTGCTGGAAAACGATTTGTACTACGCTCAAGTGGCGGAACTGCTCAGCAGAGTGGAAGTCAGATACGTAGTGTACTCTTCCGCCAAACCTTGCACAAGCAACGCCGTGGGGATATTGAGGGCGTTGAGTATATATCTCGGTTGTAAGTGCTACGGTTGTATGAGTGACCTCAGCGTTGAGGTGAGCGGCGGTGAGGTGATTGACGTGGAAGTGGGAAAACTGCGACCTATGAGCGACTTCGCAACGCTAGGCAACCCCAATAGAACGCAAAAGCCGATAAGTCTATACGTGGTGGATAAAAAACCGACATAACAAGTCATAAATTTTCAACAAGTTTTATCTTGCGACAAGTCGAAAGCTTTATGCTAAGACTATGAAAAAATCTGCAAGAATAGTGGGTGTTTATAAATATCTATTGTGCCTTGTGCTCTTCTATTTGCTGTCGAATGCAAAACCCGTCGACGGTACTTTTGGCGTGGCGATAAGCTTGTACGCCACACTAGTCACGTGTGAGCTCAACGTGTGGGCGCTGTCGCCTACTTATATTGCGGGTTGTATGCTTGCCAACCCGTCGCTTGCAGGTATCGTGTATGCAATTTCGCCCGTGGTGGTGATGATTGTCGGACATTTGATAAGCAAAAAACTCAAAAAAAAGATGGGGCTGCTTGCGTGCAATATTTGCGCCTTCGTGGCGCTAGTGCCGATGATTATCGTCGACGCTTATAGACTCAATCCTTTTGCCCCGATAGTGGCGTTGGTGGTGACGCAAACGGTGACTTATTTCGTTGCCGACTTTTTGAGAGCCTATCTGCTCAAGGGTAGTAGCCACAAGTTTTCTATCAACGAGAGCGTGGGCGGAGTGGTGCTGGCTGTTATGCTGTCGTGGGGATTGGCTACGCTCAATCTTTGGGGCTTTAGCCCTTACTACGTCGTGATGGGCTTGGCTATGGGATATGCGGTGAGCAAGACTAATCCTTTGGGCGCAGTGACGTTGGGATTTGCTTTGGCTATGGGCGGTGCTCTCAGCGGACAAGGATTGGAATTGGTAGGCTCTGTGCTGGCGGTGATTTTGGTAGGGGAAATATTCGTCAGATACAACAAGTGGCTCTCGGGTGCAAGTATGATTATGGTTTTCGTCGCAACCAACGTTTACTTTAACTATTACGGCGAGATGGATTACCTTGCCCTCATCGGATTTGGCGTTGGAATGGGACTGTGGACGATGCTGCCTGCCAAGCTTACCGATAGACTGCCCGACTACAAGCGTGACGACGCAAGCGAAAGTGCAAAAAATCTGTTGGTTAGAGCAAGGAGCGATTTGGCGGATAGAATGGGGCAAATATCCAGCGTATTTTTTTGTATGGCGGACGCATACTGCAAGTTTTCCGATACTTTGCCCGATCCCGACAAAGCCGAAGTCGTAATCGCTACGGAATTGATGAACACTACTTGTAAAAACTGCGTCAAAAAAGACGAATGCGTCAAGGCGTTGGGGCAAGAGCCGTCGTGTATGTTCCAAGGACTAGTGGCTAGTTGCTTGTCTACGGGCAAGGCTTCGCTGGTGGATTTGCCTAATTTTATCAACTCTCGCTGTATCAAAATACCGCAATTGTTGTCGGGGTGCAATTATTTGGCGGGAAGCTATCTAAGTAGACTAAAAGCCAAAGAGAGTTATAGCAAAGACCAACAACTTATGGCTACGCAACTAGCAGGCGTGGGTAGCGCTCTGAGCGATATTGGAGAAGAACTGAAAGATATGCGTTGCATAGACGGGGTAACCGAAAAAGAACTAATCGAAGAACTCGGATATCAAAATATTATTTGCACTCAAGCATTGGCTGTGGGTGGAAAAAACGGCGTGGGTTGGTCACTCATCGTGCGTAAGGAAGACGTTGACAATCCTAGGCTGATAGACGTGGCTAGCAAGGTGGCGGGCAACAAGTTGACGGTGGTGGGCGAGGTGAATTATACCGAAAATAATAAGGCGCACGTCAACCTCGCTCCTCAGTCTAAGTACGAGCTTTCGTACGGATATTGTCAAGAAATCAAAGAAAATTCCGGAGCTTCGGGCGATATAGTCAAAGTGCTAAAGATACGCAACAACAAAGCACTGATTGCGCTGTGCGACGGTATGGGTAGCGGCAAAGACGCTCAGACGGCTAGCGCAAGAGCCATAGCTATGGTGGGCGGTTATTATCAAGCGGGGTTTGACAACCCACGAGCTTTGACACTCATCAACAAACTACTTGCCGTCACCTCTGAGGATAACTTCTGCGCCTTGGACATGTGCGTGGTGGATTTGGACAGCGGCGTCTGCGACTTTATCAAACTCGGCGGAGTAGAAAGCTATATAAGGCGTGACGTGGGCGTGCAAGTCTTGTCTGCTGCGGCTCTCCCACTAGGCATAGTAGAAGAGGCTACCCCAAAAATCGATAGGCAAATGCTGTGTGTGGGCGATATGGCTGTGATAGTCTCCGACGGAATAAGCGACACCTTGGGCGTAGCAGGTCTAAAACTCATACTCGACAAAATCGGCTCTCTCAATCCTCAAACCGTGTGCAACGAGGTCTTGGCACAAGCCAAAAATATAGGACTAAAGGATGATGCGAGTATAGTGGCGTTTAGACTTTTTATTGCTTGATGGTATACAAAAACTCGATACGTGTCGACGTTTTTGGTAAAATTGTGAAGCAACCGTCAAAAGAAGAGAGTAATTGCTTAGAAGATTTAGTCGTGCTCTTAAAGGATTTTATAAGACTTGACAACCCTTCCACCACCTTTGGTGGTTTTTCTCACGGTGTAGATGCGAGCAAGACAAGGAGTATGCGGATTTTGTGCAGGGAGCATACTCTTTGTATGTGACCAAACAAAAACGTAAGTTACGACGCAGTATTGCGAAGTATATACGCCGTGAGACACCCTTCCCGAACATAAGAGGGCGGCTTTTTGCTCGCTCGCCGTCACTCCGACTCGATTGCATAGGTTTATGCAATCATCGTTTATCGTTTGGTTCGCTCCCTTTTCTACGACCAGTCGTAAATCTGCGGCGCGCGACTTTACAGTCACTTGCGCAGATTTAGTCGTACTCTCAAAGGATATTATAGGATTTGACAACCCTTCCACCACCTATCGGTGGTCCCCCTTCCCTTGCACAGGGCGGCTTTTTTAAGGTTGAGATTGCCACAGTCGCTTTGCTAACGTAAAATGTATCGGGCGTAATGACATAAGCAATCCCCCACCCGACTACCGTCGGGAGCCCCCTTTGCACAAAGGGGCCTTTTAATCGGATGAGATTGCCACAGCCTGACGGCTTCGCAATGACATTAGGGTAGAGATTCCCACGCTCGCTTTGCTCGCTCGGAATGACATAACTCCTTTTGACGGCATAGGTACGAGTAAGACAACCCTTCCACCGCTACCGCGGTCCCCCTCCCCTTGCACAGGGGCGGCTTTTTATAAGGTTGAGATTCCCACGCCTTACAAGTAAGGCTCGGAATGACATAAAGGGTTGAGATTGCCACAGCGTGTAAACACGCTTCGCAATGACAACACTACTTGGTCTACGCTACGCTTTGCTAACGCAAAATGTACCGGGTGCAATGACATAAGCAATCCCCCACCCGACAAAGTCGGGAGCCCCCTTTGCACAAAGGGGCCTTTTAATCGGATGAGATTGCCACAGCCTGACGGCTTCGCAATGACATTGGGGTAGGGATTCCTACGCTCGCCTTGCTCGCTCTGAATGACAAGACTGCTTGGTCTACGCTCCACCGCAATGACATCGATATCACCGTAATGACGGTAGAGCGTAATCGTCCGCTACTTTTCGTCGAGATAGGTCGGGAGAAAAATGTTGTTGATTTATAAGTCTACTTATATTATAATTTATTTGTGATAGACTCGGCGATTGTAAAAAAACTCCAAAAATTTAATTGTTTGGCATTGGCGGTAAGCGGGGGCAAGGACTCTACGTTCTTGCTCAACTATTTCGTAGAGAACCGCAAAAATTTGCCCGACTTTTTTGTAGTCAACGTCGACCACAACCTTAGGGGCGAGGAGAGCAAGGCAGATAGCGATTTCGTCAGGAAGCTTTGCAAAGAACTTGACGTGGAATGCAAGTGCTTTGATGAAGATATCAGGGGTTATTGCGACAATGGCGGTTACGGACTAGAGCAAGGAGCAAGGCTTAGACGACGAGAGATTTTTGCCGAGGTGGTAAAGACCACTCGGGCTGAGAGAGTGGTTACGGCGCATCACAAGGACGACCAGTGCGAAAGCGTGTTAATGCACGTCTTTAGAGGTAGTGGAATCAACGGCTTGATAGGAATGCCTTTTGATGACGGACTTATCGTAAGACCGCTGTTGGATATAGCTAGCGACGAGATTGAAAGAGAGATGAATATACGTGGTCTGGAATATAGAGTGGATAGTTCCAACCTCTCTACCGACTACACTCGCAACAAACTGAGGAGCGAGATAATCCCTATGATAAAACAAGTCTATCCGAGCGTAGTGGACAACGTGTTGAGATTGGCGAGCATTGCCGAAGATACGCAAAGTTTTATTGATAAGTTTTTGGTGAGAGCCGAGTGGACCGGCAAAGAATTGACGCTCTCCGAAACTCTCGCCGAGTGCGATGACGCAGTGGCTACGGCTTCGATTTTTGATGGATTGCAACGAGCGGGTTGGCGTGTGGATATAGAGAAAAAGCACGTACAAGCAGTGAGAGATTTGTACAACAAAAGACCGCCTGCAAGAGTTTCTTTGCCTGGCTCGCTTGTGGCTTGGAGAGAGAGAAGCGGCGTGGTGCTTGCCAAAGAGTACGAGCAAAAAGACCAAAGATACGCTGTGGACTATGGCACGTACGTTATGGGAGATATAATGGTCACCTTGTCCAAAGAGTATAGTGAGGGCGCACTTAGAGCAGATATGGACGAGTTGAAAAAAGGCGTATTGAGATATCGTCAAAAGGGCGACAAAATATGCAAGTTTGGCGGTGGAACCAAGAGTTTGGGCGACTATCTCACAGACAAAAAAGTGCCACTCAGATTACGTGACGGGTTAGCCGTGATAGCAAGAGATAGCGACGTGCTGGCAGTGATAGGCGTGGATATATCGTCAAAAGTGGCGGTAAGAGAAGTTACGAAAGAAATATGTTATTTGAGTGTAAGTAAATATACGGGAGAAAAATGATGGAAAGAATAGAAAAAGTGTTGATAACCAAAGAGCAAATACAAGACAGAGTCAAACAGATGGGCGAGCAAATCACCAAGGACTACGAGGGAAAAGCCCCTTATATGGTGTGCATACTCAAGGGTTCGATTGTCTTTTTTGCCGACCTTATACGAAACGTCGACTTGCCCGTGGTAGTGGATACCATGGTGGTGTCGAGCTATGGCAATTCTACCATATCGAGCGGTAACGTGAGAGTGAAAAAAGACCTTGCCGAGGACATAGCGGGCAGGGACGTCATCGTTGTGGAAGATATTATCGACAGCGGTCATACTTTGAGCGCTCTGACCAAACTGCTGAGAGATAGAAACCCTGCCTCGCTCAAGGTCGTGACCTTCCTAGACAAGCCAAGCAGACGAAAAGTGGAATTCGAAGGCGACTACGTGGGCTTTGAAGTGCCTGACGAATTCGTCATAGGATACGGATTGGACTATAACGAAAGATACCGCAACTTGCCTTACGTGGGCGTGTTGAGCTTGGACTGAGGATAGCGTGAAAAGAGTCGTCGAAGAAGAACTCAAGGCTTTGGCAAGTCTATTCCCTCCCGCAACGCCGTTGTATCTCGTGGGAGGTAGAGTGCGTGACTGCATCGTGCGAGATATGGAATTGAGTCAAACCGACGCCGATATTTGTTCGGCTATTGCTTACGACGACTTTATAAAACTAGTGCTAACGGCGGGACTGCAGATTGAGAGTTGTAGCGAAAAGCTCGGTACCGCATGGCTCAAGGGTAGAGAGGGTAGGTACGAATACGCTACCTTTCGCAAGGACAGCTACCCCGTATCAAAGGGCGACCACTTGCCTGAAAAAGTGGAATTCGTCACCGAGCTGGGGCTAGACTGCCTAAGACGTGACTTTAAATGCAACGCCTTGTATTACGATATAGCGTCACGTAATGTGATAGATCCGTTGAATGGCAAAAAGGATATAGACGAAGGGATTTTGTCCACCGTGCGTGATCCGAATTTGGTTTTTTGCGAGGACGGACTCAGAATCCTTAGACTTTTCCGCTTTTGCTCTACTCTGGGATTTGGGATACAAGAGGATACCTTGCAAGGTGCGATAAGGCACGCTAGCAACCTAAAGGATATCAAGTCGGAGAGAATTGCCGTCGAGATAAAGAGATTGTTGGAAGGGGACAACGCAGGGCATGCCGTGATAGGTACGGTAGAGTCGGGTGCAATGAAATACGTCCTGCAAAGAGTGGACGAGAGTTGCCAAATAAAAGACGGCGAAAGACTGTCCGTGGGCATAGATTATACGCCCGATAGGCTGAGGGTAGTAACGTTGCTGGTAAATCTTGTGGAGAATAATCGAGGTTGGTCGAGCAATGACAACTTAGAAGAAGGGTGTAAAAGCTCCGCGATAGAGCAAAACGAGTCGGGAAGGACAGGACAGAGTAGCCTTGTCAAAGAGGCGGAGCAGTTGGCAAGCAAATGGAAAGAAACCTATCCGCAGAGCATGGAAAGGGGCTTGAAATTGGTAGACTTGACAAAAGGCGTAGTGGCGTGCAAGCACGCTGAAGGCTATGAAGACGTCAAGAGAATATCGGTAGATTATGCGGGCAATATAGACGACATATTGAGTGTGTTGCAAGCTATGAGCAAAGACGGCGACAAGAGCGCTATGCGGGCATACGATAGTCAAAACAATTGGCTAAAAACAGCTAGGGAAAGAGAAATTCCGCTCACTGTCAAAAGCCTTGCAGTCAACGGTGAGGATATAAAACGATGCGGATATAGAGGAGCGGAAATCAAAGCCGTGCTGGAAAGATTGAGAGACCTATGCGTAACTAAAGAAATAACGGGAGCAAGAGAAGTTTTGCTATCAAAAGTCGAGGAGTGGAGAAGAAACAATGGATAAAGTAAATCTGATATTGTCGATATTGTGCGCCTTGCTGTCGCTTGGCGTGATGATTGCATTCGTAGTAGTTTGCGTCAAAGACAAAAAGAAAGAGCAGAACGGTAGCGGATACGACGACGTGATAGACGCCTTGGGCGAAGCCGTGGACATGGTCAAGGAAAATCAAGAAAATACCGCCAAAAACAGTAGAGAACATATCGTTAGCAATATCAATACCGCCAACAATACCCTCAACGCTTTGCTCAAAACTTATATGGATAACTTTGCAAGGCAGATTGACGATATCAATATCAATATGAGAAATTCGCTAAGCGAGATGAAGACCGAGCTCAAAGCCTCTCTCACCGAGATGAAGACCGAACTCAAACAAAGTATAGGCGAGCTAAAAACCGAAGTGGGCGAGAGTATGACGGGGCTTAGAAAAGACAATGAGGCTCAGCTGGAAAAGATGAGAGAAACGGTGGACGAAAAGCTTTCCAGCACCTTGGAAAAGAGAGTCAACGCCGCCTTTGAAATGGTCAACAATCGTCTAGACGCCGTGCAAAAGGGCTTTGGCGAGATGCAAAGTCTATCGGAGAAGGTGACCAGCCTCAACAAGTCGTTTAGCAATATCAAGACGAGAGGAAGTTGGGGAGAGGTGGCTCTCAATAGTTTGTTAGAACAAATGCTGGCTCCCGAACAGTATAAGGCACAGTTTAATATCAAAGGCAAAAACATGGTGGACTTTGCTATCGTTATGCCGGGACAAGCTGGAGATAAGGTTTATTTGCCCGTGGACGCCAAGTTCCCCGTTGAAGACTACAACCGCTTAGTTGACGCTACCGAAAGGGGCGATATGGCAGAGATAGAAAAGGAACGCAAGCAACTCAAATTGCGTATAAAAGAAGAGGCAAAATCCGTAAAAGAAAAGTATATTGTTCCGCCTAAGACTACCAACTTCGCAATTATATATTTGCCAAGCGAAGGACTGTATTCGGAGGTGGTTAAGGACAGCGAATTGTGCAACGAGTTGCAAGTCAATTATAATATCACCGTATGCGGTCCCAGCACCATTGCCGCACTGCTCAACAGCCTACAAATGGGCTTTACCACACTCAAAATCCAAAAGAAGAGTGCCGAGGTGGTCAAACTGATGCTTGGATTTAAGAAAGACTTTGGCAAGTTTACCGAAGCCGTTGTCAAGGCGAGAGATAAGGCTAGCAGTACCGTCAAAGAGTTGGACGGTATAGACAAGAGAACGGAGATTATCCAAAAGAAACTCGACAAAGTGGACGACCTTGCGGGAGAATACCTAGATAAGAGCCAAGATACCCCCGCAATAGACGGAGATACGACAGATGAAGTATGATTTGCATATACATTCCGTGTATAGCGACGGAACCGATACCCCTACCCAAATCGTGCAAAAAGCCAAAGAAAAGGGCTTGAAAGCTATTGCTTTGACCGACCACGATACTTTGGAGGGCTTGGCTGAATTGAAAAAAGTCGCTAAGGCTGAGGGCATTGAAACGGTGGACGGAGTGGAGTTGTCTACCTATTCTACCTCCGAAGTCCACATACTCGGCTACAACGTCGACGTCGAGAGTGATACTCTATTGACTGCTCTAGCCGACTTTGCCGCACGTAGAGAGGAAAGAATAAAGAACATATTGGTCAAGTTATCTAAGTATAATATCAATCTCGACTACGATAGCGTCGCCAGCGCTGCCGTGGGCGCGATTGGCAGAATGCACGTAGCAAAGGAATTGATAAATAAGGGCTACTGCGCCTCGGTGTACGAAGCCTTTGACAGATATCTAGGTGCAAACGGCGTGGCATATATTCCGTCTAAGAGAATTACTCCTATGGAGGGGGTAAAACTAATCAAACGCAGTAAGGGGTTGGCTGTGCTGGCACACCCGTTGAGATTCATCACGGCAGGCAGATTTAACGACTTCGTGTACGGACTAAAGCCTTTTGGACTAGACGGCATTGAGGGGTATTATCCTACCCATGACGAAAAGACGATAAGGACGATACTCGAGATAGCTAAGCAAAATCGCTTGATAGTGACGGGAGGCACAGACTACCACGGAGAAAATAAGAACGTGGAGCTTGGAAGCGTGGACGTAAGATTGGACGAAAAAACTAAGAGAGTCTTGAAAATAAAATAAATAATTACTCATAATAGACTTGTGAGGCAACTAAGAAAATCGACAAGTCTAATAAAAATTGTAGCAGTCCTATTGACGATAGGTCTGCTTTTTGTATTGCTATCGGTAGATTGGCGTATGCAAGTAATGCCTGACTCGTCAGAAGACAGACAAGGTGCCGTAGGTATCGACTTGGGAAAAATAGAGCAAGCTAAAGAGGGCAAAACATACTGCCTATGCCAACAAAATCTATTGGACGGTGTTGTCCGACATGTGGGCGTAGGCGCAAAATATCAATGTAAAAAACTAGTGAAAATCGCCTTGGAGCAAGACGGAGAAATTGAGAGGTTGGTGGGTAATTTTAGCCCAAAAACTCAAAACATATCGACATTTTCTACTTCTTTTGCTACTTCTTCCGAGGGTAGAATACACAATATAACTTTGGCAACCGGCAACTTTAGCTGGTTGGTAATTAAGGCGGGCGAAAAACTAAGCTTTAACACTATCGTGGGAGCAAGAACGGAGCAGCGAGGATACGCCAACGCCAAGGTCATCTTGTGGGGTGAGTACGTGGACGGCGTAGGCGGTGGAGTATGTCAAGTGTCCACTACGCTATACAACGCTTGGATAAGAGCGGGCTTGGGAACGGAACAAGTGGTCAATCACTCCTTGCCGTCGTCGTATTGCGAATTGAGCCAAGACGCCACCGTGAGCGAGTATACCGATATGATACTGCTCAACGACAGCGGCTACGACGTGGTGGTCAACGGCAAAGTAATAGACAAGACGGTAACCTTTTGGATATACGGCGCGCCTACCGAATATACCTATAAGATAGAGAGTACTCTCTTGGAAGTTTTGCCACCCACCGCCCCCGAAGTGGTGTACAGTGCGACGCTGGAGGGAATGGGCGAGATAAGAGAGGACGGAGAAGGGCAATACGTGGTGCTAAGGCAAGAGAAAAACGGATACCGCTCGCAAGCCGTTCGCAAAAAGTACAAAGGCGGAGTGGAAGTGGAAAGCAAATTGTTACGGGTAGACACTTATAAACCAAGCAGAGGAAAAATATGCGTCAAACGCCCGTAAATGTATTGAAAAAACCTCGCGGGCGTGTTATAATCTTGATATTGAGGTGAAGGATATGAACTATCAAGAAAATTACAATTATTGGAAAAACAACGTTGAAGAAGCTTATCAAGCCGAGATGCAATCTATTGGCGGTGACGAAAAGGAAATGAAGGAGAGATTTACTTTGCCACTCGCCTTTGGTACTGCCGGCATGCGTGGCACTATCGGTATGGGTATAAGCAATATGAACGTCTATACCGTGGCAAGAGCAAGCCTCGGTCTTGCTAAATACATACTAAGCCTTGGCAAGGAGCAAGCCGAAATGGGCGTAATCGTGTCTTATGATACTCGTAGAATGTCCTTTGAATTTGCCCTGACGACTGCAAGAGTGCTGGCAAAGTGCGGCGTAAAGGTAAGACTCTTCGAAAACGTTAGACCGGTACCGATGTGTTCTTTTGCAGTAAGACACTTGGGCTGTATTGCGGGCGTTATGATTACCGCAAGCCACAACCCGAAAGAGTACAACGGATATAAAGTTTATGGCGACGACGGCGCTCAAATGTCGCCCGAGGCTACCAAGAAAGTGGTGGAATATATCGACCAAGCAGACTACTTCGGCATCGATTTGCAAGACGTCAAAACTACTTGCCACGACGATATCAAGGGTAAGGACAACTACGAGCTCGGCGAAAATATCACAGTGGTGGGCCTGGGCGTGGACAACGCTTATTACGACACTATTGAGAAGTTGGGACTGTCTGCCGACTCGGTAAAGAGAGTGGGTAAGGATATCAAAATCGTGTATAGCCCTATCCACGGCTCGGGTTGGATACCTGTGACGACGATACTTGCAAGAATGGGTATCGAGGTCAACGTGGTAGAGGAACAAAAGTATCCCGATACCGAGTTTAGAACGGTGAGCGTGCCTAATCCCGAGCAAAGCGAAGCTCTAAGCATGGGTATAAAGCTCGCCGACAAGCTGGGTAGCGATATCGTCATCGGCACCGATCCCGACTGCGACAGAATGGGCGTGGCAGTGAGGGACGACCAAGGAAAATTCGTACTGCTCAACGGCAATCAAATAGGCGCAATGTTGATGAATTACATTTTGTCAAGACGTGAGGAGGAGGGCACTATGCCGTCCAATCCTGCCGTAGTTAAGACTATCGTGACGACAAGCCTTGCCGATAGAATCGCTCGTAGCTACGGTGTGAGAGTGTACGACGTGTTGACGGGCTTTAAGTTTATCGGAGAAAAGATTAAGGAGTGGGAGAGTAACGGAGAGAGTACCTTCTTGTTCGGCTATGAGGAGAGCTACGGATATCTCTCGGGTACTCACGCAAGAGATAAGGACGCCGTGGTGGCAAGCATGCTCTTTGCCGAAATGGTGTGCTACTACACCGACAAGGGCGTCAAGGTTTACGACAAGCTCCAAGAGCTCTTTGGCAAGTTCGGCTACTTCGTAGAGAACAGCAAGTCGATTTTCTTCAAAGGACTCGACGGTATGCAAAATATGGCGGACATTATGACTAAGTTCCGTCAAAGTCAGTTAAAAGAAATCGCCGGTAGTAAGGTGGTGAGCAAGACCGACCTCAACGTGGGCAAGAAGTATAACGCCGACGGCACCGTCGAGGACGTAGACTTGCCTAAGACCAACGTGGTCAAGTGGGATTTGGGAGGCGACGAATGGGCGTGCGTAAGACCGAGCGGAACGGAACCGAAACTAAAGATTTACGTATCCACCAACGCAGACAACAAGCAAACCGCTAGAGAGAAAAACCAAAAGATTATGACGGCAATATCAGAGATGATTTGATGAAAAAGACCGAACGTCGTTCGGTCTTTTTGTTAGGGAAGGGAAAAGATATAGGTCTTTGCCCTATTATGGGACTTGGTCAAAATAGTCGATACGTATCGACTTTTTAGTCTTCCATAGGCTCTTGAGTCAGTGTGCTGAGCAAGTCTTGGAATATGGAGATATGCAACTCTTCGTCCATGATTATGCGGGAGATGAGGTCCTTGAGCGAAGGATTGGATACGCAGTTGATTGTGCGACGATATTTGGCGATTGCTTGCCGTTCGGCTTCGATATTGGCACGCAATATAGAGGCGGGATTTTTGATATAATTGACGTTGCTACCCGACCAAAAACACGTGCTTCCCGCAATGATAGGATCGCCTCCTGCCATTACGATTGCTTCACCGAGAAGTTCGTGGTGGTGCATCTCCGTAATGGCAATGCCCATGAGTGCATCGCCTATCTCGGGATACTGTGTGTCTAATATGTAGTGTTGGTATACGTACTGCATAACCGCCGTGGTTTCGCCCTTGCGACCACCGTAGTCGTCTACAAGACAGCGGACTTCTTTGGGAGATAGATAGCCCGTAAGCTCGGGATATGGTAGTGATAATGCGTATTGTTCGGTATTCATAATATGCTCCTTTGATTGGTCTAAGGCATAATATTCAAGTGTTGCGTTTTTTGCTACTATTTGACGGCGGATATGCGTCGATAGAATTTCATAGACAACCCTTCCACCGCTACCGCGGTTTTTCTTACGGCATAGGTACGAGTTAGGCGAGGAGAACGAGGATTGGGCGACAGGAGCGTACTATGCGTACGTGACTGAGCACAACCGCAAGTTCGACAAAGCATAATGATGTAGATATGCCGTAAGACACCCTTCCCGAACACAGGAGGACGGCTTTTTATATGGATTGAGATTGCCACGCTTCGGCACAAGTGCCTACTGCTTTGCTAACGCAAAACGTACACAACGCAATGACATAACATTTGAGATTGCCACATTCGCTTTGCTCATTCGCAATGACAAAGTAAGGCAATCCCTCCGTCTTGCCGTTAGGCAAGCCACCTCCCTTTGCACAAAGGAGGCATTCTATATGGATTGAGATTGCCACACTTCGTCTTTGCTAACGCAAAATGCACGCAACGCAATGACATAAAGCGGTTGAGATTGCCACACTTCGTTCGCAATGACATAAAGCGGTTGAGATTGCCACGCTTCGTTCGCAATGACATAAAGCGGTGGAGATTGCCACGCTTCGTTCGCAATGACATAAAGCTGAGATTGCCAAAGCATCGGGCGCAATGGCAAACATGGGAATTGCGGGCAAAGTTACCTCTTTGTAAGGATTTGAAAACACACAAAACTGTGCTTTGGGGAATGAAAAGCTATAAAAAAGCCAAAAATTGATAAAAAACAGTTGAAATTTGATAATCGGTATGCTATGATATGTTAGCAATCAAAAAATGGAGGATTGTTATTGATGAACTTTATGTACATGCTCTCGGCTGCATTGATACCGGCAGAAGTAACCAACTGGTTGCGTCCAACTCTTCAAATTCTTATGACTTTGGTGAGTGTGGCTGCTATCGTAATAGTTTTGATGCAAAAGGGTACTAACGATAATATTGGCGTAATTGGCGGTCAGGAAACCGAAACTTATGCGGGCAAGAATAAGGCAAAATCTAAAGAAAGTATACTCAAAAAGCTCACCATAGTTATGGGCGTTTTGTTCTTGGTGCTTTCGGTATTGTTCTTTATCACTTATCTCGAAGCATAACGAAATCAAAAATCGAGTTCCCTTGCTGCAATAGGCAAGGGAATTTTTTTGACCTAATTTGAAGGGTTAGAGAATAGAGATTGACAATGCACCGAGTGCAATGACATAACATTTGAGATTGCCACATTCGCTTTGCTCATTCGCAATGACAAAGTAAGGCAATCCCTCCTCTTGCCTTTCGGCAAGCCACCTCCCTTTGCACATAGGAGCCTTTTTAAGCGGTGGAGATTGCCACGTCACTCCGTTCCTCGCAATGACATATGGATTGAGATTGCCACGGCTAAAGCCTTTGCTAACGCAAAATGTACACAGTGCAATGACATAAAGCGGTGGAGATTGCCACGTCACTCCGTTCCTCGCAATGACATATGGATTGAGATTGCCACACTTCGTCTTTGCTAACGCAAAATGCACGCAACGCAATGACATAAAGCGGTGGAGATTGCCACGTCACTCCGTTCCTCGCAATGAAAAGGATATTATCGCAATGACATAGGACGGCTTTTTATTAGGATAGAGATTCCTACGCTCGCTTTGCTCGCTCTGAATGACAACACTGCTTGGTCTACGCTATATCGCAATGACATAACATTTGAGTTTGCCATGGCAAGAGTATGTATTGCAGTCGCTTTGAGCCGACAACCCAACAGACGAGTCAAATTGGACGGCACTATAGCTAAATTAAAATAACTATATACAAAATAAAAGAAAGAGTGTATAATAATAAAGATGGACAATATCAAGATAATTGAAAATAACAAAAAAGCCTACTTCGATTATTTTATCGAGGATACCTTAGAGGCGGGCATTGTGCTGGTGGGCAGCGAGGTTAAGTCGATAAGGCAGGGGCATATCAATATCAAAGACAGTTTTTGCACTATCGTGGAAGGAGAGATGTGGCTTGTCAACGCTCACATAGCACCATACGAAAAGGGCAGTTTCTTTAACGTGGACAGCAGACGAAAACGCAAACTGCTGATGAATAAAAGAGAGATAAACAAGTTGAGAGGCTACGTCACCCAAAAGGGATTTACCCTTGTGCCGACCAAAGTCTACTTTAAGCAAGGCTTGGTCAAGGTGGAAGTGGGACTTGCCAAAGGTAAAGAGCTCCACGACAAAAGACGCTCTCTAGCGGAAAAGCAGACCAAGCGTGACGTCGAAAGACAAATCAAACAATATAATGCAAAATAAGGAGAAGCATATGAAGATAGATACCAATTGCGTACAAGGCGGATATAGCCCAAAGAATGGCGAAGCTAGAGTTTTGCCGATTTATCAAAGCACAACCTTTGCTTACGACACGCCCGAGCAGCTCGCAGACGTGTTCGACCTAAAAGATCCGGGATTTATGTACACCCGTCTAGGCAATCCAACCGTCAATTATTTTGAAGACAAAATCGCTTTGCTAGAAGGCGGTGTGGGTGCGCTGGCTACCTCGTCCGGACAAGCTGCCGCACTACTTGCCATTCTCAACGTATGCAACGCAGGCGACAATATCGTTGCCGTCAACAAAATCTACGGTGGCACCTTCAATCTCCTCAACGTTACGTTGAGAAGGTCGGGTATCGAGACTCGTTTTGTAGATCCCGACGCCGACGCTAAAGAGATAGAAAAGCTCATTGACGATAAGACCAAGGTTATCTTTGGAGAAACCGTTGCCAACCCTGCTATGACGATTTTTGACTTTGATAAGTTTGCTGCCATTGCCAAGAAGTACGGCATTTTGCTATACGTCGACAACACCCTTGCCACGCCTATCTTGTGTAGACCTCTGGAACTCGGCGCTAACGTCGTGCTTCACTCTACTACCAAGTATATTGACGGACACGCTTGTTGTGTGGGCGGTATTATCGTAGACGGAGGCAACTTTGACTTTGTGGGCAATCCTCGCTATCCAATGTTCAACGAGCCCGACGCAAGCTATCACGGAATGGTGTACACCAGAGATTGCGGCAACAAGGCTTTTGTAGTCAAGGCGAGAGTGCAACTATTGAGAGACCTCGGCACGACTATGAGTCCTTTCAACGCATTTTTGACCAATATGGGTGCGGAAACTCTGCACCTCAGAATGGAAAAACATAGCGCCAATGCACTCGCCGTTGCCAAGGCTCTTGCTAATAACCCTAAGATAGAAGAAGTGAGATACAACGGCTTGGAGGGCGATCCGAGCTATGAGCGTAGTTGCAAATACTACCTCGGAAGAGGCTTCGGAGGAATGATGACCTTTTGCGTCAAGGGCGGTAGAGAAGCCGCAAATAAGGTGATGAAAAACCTCAAACTTGCAAAAATCGTCACCCACGTTGCCGACGCAAGAACCTGCGTGCTTCACCCTGCAAGCACCACCCATAGACAACTCACCGACGAACAGTTGGTGGCTTGCGGTATCAAGGACAACCTCATCAGACTCTCGGTGGGTATCGAGGACGCCGAGGACATCATTGCCGACCTCGAACAAGCACTCAACGCCTAAAATACAACCACAAAGGAGAAAATTATGCCGATAGTTATTCCTAAATCACTGCCTGCGTTTCAAATTTTGACCAAGGAAAGGATTTTCGTTATGCCTCAAGCGAGGGCAATCAAACAGGATATCAGACCTATTAGAATTGCCATCGTCAATTTGATGCCGACCAAAATCGATACCGAAACGCAACTTATGCGATTGCTAGGCAATTCTCCTTTGCAGATAGAAGTCACGTTGGTGGCTATGGACAGCTATACCTCGCGACATACCCCTCTCGAACATATGGAAAAGTTCTACAAGACTTTTGACCAAATCAAGGACACCAAGTTCGACGGTATGATTATCACCGGCGCACCCGTGGAACAAATGGCTTTTGAAGAAGTGGCGTATTGGAATGAATTGACAAGGATAATGGACTTTTGCGAGACCAACGTTACCTCGACTATTTATATTTGTTGGGGTGCACAAGCGGGCTTGTACTACCACTATGGCATCAACAAACACAACCTCGACAAAAAGCTCTTCGGCGTGTGCAGTAACGTAAGTTGCGACACCAAGGAGCTTTTGCTAAAAGGCATGGACGATACCATATATATCCCTATGTCAAGGCATACCGCCGTGGACGACCAAGCCATTGCAGCTAACCCCGACCTGGTGCCTCTCGCTTACGGCGACGACTGCGGCTATAGCATTATCAAGTCTAAGGACAATCGTAAGTTTTTCTTGATGGGACACAGCGAGTACGATAGAGAAACCTTGCGCAACGAGTACCTCAGAGATAAAGAAAAGGGCTTGGATATCGAGCAACCTTTCAACTACTTCGTCGGTAGAGATATCAACAAAATCGACATGAAATGGAAGTCTACCGCCAACCTGTTGTTCTATAATTGG
>JBJETR010000041.1:0-116209 GCA_051883415.1 Christensenellales bacterium
GCTCTCGCCTCATTCAAATACTCCGTGCTTGTTTCGGCTTCGTTTGAGAACGCCACACAAACGCCCAAAGCCCCCGAAAATGGGGTTTTTGTGTTGAGTGGGAACAAATTGGGAACATTTATCTAAAAATATTTTAAGCAAAGCCTATACTTCTATCTTGATTTTGTCTACGTACTTGATTTTGGCAACATAAATGATATAATAAATACGTAATTATTATTTGCGAGGTCTATATGAACGAGTTGATTTCCAAAGCCGAAAAATTGCTGAGAAAATGCAACGTTTGTTCGGTCGCTTCCGTATCGGAAGAGGGATATCCGAGAATATGTATACTTATGCCTTTAAAAAGCAATTCTATAAAAGAATTTTGGTTTTCGACAGGGGCAAGCGGGACTAAAGTCAGACATTTTAAGAGCAATAGCAAGGCGGGCGTAACCTTTTACTACGGTGGCGATAGCGTCACTTTGACAGGTGACATGGCAATCGTTTCGGATAAAACAATCAAGGACTCGATATGGCAAGATTTTCTAGAAAAGCACTTCCCTAACGGCGGAAAAGATGACAATGAGTATTGCGTACTTCATTTTGTTGCCAAGCAAGCAACTATCTATGTCGAAGAAGAATTTGAAACGATAGAAATATAAAAATATTGATACAACAATTAAAACGGCTTCCTTATTACTACAAAGAAAGCCGTATTTTTATATACTCTTTATCAAGTTCAACAACGTTTCGACGTATTGCTTCGGGTGGTTGAGGCTTATATCTCCGTGATAATAACCGCCCAATATTTGCAATTGGCTACCTAATAATTTTTCGTGAATAATTTTTGCCGACTTTATCATAATAGGTCGCTCTTTTTCTCCTACCAAGACCAGTGCTTTCGCCTTGTTGTTAGATAAACTCGGCTTTGTCGTATAATTGGCGTTGGCTCTCATAAAAGCAATTAAATTATCCTTGGAAATCTTGCAAGAATCCTCGTAGTAAAACGGAAATAGTTTCTCAGGCATTTTTAGACTTGCAAATTGCATCTTAGAAAACCATTTCTTCTTTATCAACCCGTAAGATAATCCAAAGGTCGGCTTTATTAACTTGTAGGTTATTGGCATAGGTATAGTCAAAGCACTTTCAATCAAGGCGTGTTCACATATATTTTCTCTTTGCGATAAAATCTCAATCAAAATCTGACCGCCCAACGACAATCCTCCAATCAATTTTACTTTACCTTGAAAATTGTCGTCTATATATTTTATAATCTCTTCTGCGTTGTTTTCAATCGTTGAAAAATCGCAATCGCTACCCGAATGCCCGTCCAAAATCGGAATAATTAGATGAAAATCATTTTTTAACAGTTCGATTTCATCTATATAATTCCACCACGACAAACCACCGCCGTGCAACAATACTACAACGTCTTTATTCTCCGAGCCGTATTCTTTTACAACCATATAATCATCTCCGACAAATTATATTATTTTACTTGTCTACTTAGCTTGATATATTCTTTAGAGTATCGCCGTCTTTATATAAAGCACCATATAGTGGGCTTAACGGCAATCTATTATTCCAGACTTGCTCTATACTCTTCCAATCTCTCGGCGCAGAGGGCGTCTATATCGGTGACGTATGCTCTAGACAACCAACAAGTTACGTCGTATTGGTTCTCTTCGCCCTGGTTGACGGTTCGGATATTGGATAGATGGCAGTCGTCGTTTTCATACGATATCGAGAAGGTATCCTCTCCTACGGTAAAGGTATTTTGAGCCAAGTCAAGCGAAGCGTCGAGCGTAGTCGTTCTTTGCACCAAGTCGCTCTTGAGGCAATAGTAAGCCGTAGCCACGTTGGTTGTGACGTCTGTTTTGATAAAATAATATACGTATTCGTCGACCTCGTTGTAGTACTTAAAATCGGATACTTCGTACACGTACTCGTACCAACAGTCGAAAGGCGCGTACTCAAAATCTACGTAGGTCAAAGTCGCCCCGACTTCTTTGTTGACTGCACTTAGGTCGGTTGCTTTGGCAATGCGGGTAAATTCTTTTAGACTTTGCTTTTGGTCCAAAAACTTGAATTTGTGGTCTTTGAGCTTGACGTCTTTGGAGGTTTTGCTCGTAGTAAAAGACATACTCCAACCCATACCGTCTTTTATCCTAACTACAATGACTTTTTCGGTGTCTGTTGACGAATACTCCAACTCTACCTTTACTTGCTTGCAATACAGCGGAGTCGACTTGGATTGATAAACGTAGTAGCCCTTGTCTTGCCCCGTAATGACGAGGTATGCCTTGACTTCATCTCTAGCCATAATATCGGTAGCCACGTTGTCTTCGTAATAATAATCCCACGTAGTGAGCTCGTAAGTTCCCGTTATATCGTTTTTGTCTGCGTTTTCGCAAGCCACCAAAGTCGTAAACATCGTTATTGCAAAAATTGCAGTCAAAATAAAAATAAAACAGCGTTTTTTCATATCTTTTCTCCTTATTTTTGCTTATAAAAGTATTATATCACACACTGTCAAGCCTATCAACTTACATTATTTGGAACAAACTTGACATCGTTGGTTCTTCTATTATTTCAAAATAATTATCTCCTAATAATTATATCCTATTTACATTGCTACTATTTGGTGCTAAAATAATATTGTTATTTTGACGACCAACGCCGTCTAACTACAAGGGGAATTGAGATGAACAAATATCATAAGATGAAGATTGCAGGACTCGATAGGGATTTGATAATATGCCCTGTCAACGACAAGTTGGACATTGCCGGATTTATAATGTTTTCCGACGTAGAACTGACGGTTGCGTGCGCTAGCGAATTGCTCAAAAAAGCACCCGAATTCGACTGCATCGTAACTGCCGAGTGCAAAGGCATACCGCTAGCTTACGAGATGTCTAGACAGTCGGGCAAAAAATATTTCGTTGCTCGTAAGGGTGCCAAGCTCTATATGAAAGATCCTATCAAGGTGGACGTCAAGTCTATCACCACCGTCAACGTACAATCTTTGTACCTGGACAAGTCGGAAGCCGACCAAATGGCGGGCAAAAGAATACTCGTCGTAGACGACGTTATCTCCACGGGAGAATCGCTCAAAGCGTTGGAAACGCTACTCCACGCTACAGACGGCAACGTGGTTGCCAAAATGGCGGTACTCGCCGAAGGCGACGCTGCAGACAGAACGGATATAATATACTTAGAAAAACTTCCGCTATTTTTCCACGACTAAACTAATACTTATGAGAACAAATCCAAAATTTGTTCTCATATTTTTTTCGTTTAGGGGGTGTATTCGTTTGACAAAGATAGCCTCTTTATAATAAACTAGAGGAGATAAATACATACGCTTATTTTAAGCGAAATTTATCCAATATTCTTACCTAAGAGATTTGTATGAAATTACTGGAAGAAAAGATTTTGAAAGACGGCAAAGTCCTCAGCGGCGACGTGTTGAAGGTTGATTCTTTTTTGAATCACCAATTGGACGTTGCCTTTTTGTCTAAATTGGGACAAGATATCTTCAACCATTTTGACGGACGCGGAGTCAACAAGATATTGACGGTGGAAGCATCGGGCATTGCTCTTGCCTGTATGACGGCGCAATACTTCTCTTGTCCCGTTTTGTGCGCCAAGAAGCACAAATCCATCAATATCTCCGACGACGTATTTTTTTCTAAGGTATATTCTTTTACTCATAAGACGGAAAATCTTATTATGGTGTCCAAAGAATATCTCAACGCAGGGGACAAAATCCTCATCGTTGACGACTTTTTGGCGGGCGGTAACGCTTGCGTAGGTCTTATCGACCTTGCAAAACAAGCAGGTGCCGAAGTCGTGGGTATCTCCACGGGTGTAGAAAAAACTTATCAAGGCGGTTACGATAGGCTCACTAAGATGGGCTACGAAGTCTACTCTCTCGCAAGAATTGCCGAGATGAAAGACGGCAAAATCAATTTTGTAAATTAAAATATTGCCGAAGAACGGCAAACGGAGGTAAACAATGAAAAAATTACTCGCACTCGTACTCGTAGTAGTAATGTGCATCGGTTGTTTTGGCGTTTTGACTGCCTGCAACAAGAGCGAAATCAAAGTCGGTCTCATTTGCTTGCACGACGAAAACTCCACTTACGACAACAACTTCATCCAAGCTTTCAAAGCTGCTTGTGAAGCTAAAGGCCTTACCGAAAAGGATTATGCTATCGTTACCGGTATTCCTGAAGGAACTGAATGCTACAACGAAGCCGTAAACCTTGCAGAGAAAGGAGCTAAAGCTATCTTTGCCGATTCTTTCGGTCACGAATCTTATATGATTCAGGCAGCAAAAGAATACAAAGACGTATCTTTCTGTCACGCAACCGGTACCAGCGCTCACGTTGAGAATCTTCCTAACTTCTACAACGCATTCGCAGCTATCTACGAAGGAAGATATCTTGCAGGTGTTGCCGCAGGTATGAAATTGGTTGAACTCTACGGCGACAATGCAGGAAACGTTTCCAATGAAAATGCTGTTATCGGCTACGTAGGTGCGTTTACCTATGCCGAAGTTATTAGCGGATACACCTCTTTCTTGCTCGGCGTACAATCTATCGTGCCTAACGCAACTATGAAAGTTCAGTTTACCGGTAGTTGGTATGACCAAACCGAAGAAGCAAACGCCGCTCAAGCTCTTATTAAATTAGGTTGCAAACTTATCTCTCAACACGCCGATTCTATGGGTGCTCCAAGCACTTGCGAGGTCGCTAAAGTCCCTAACGTATCTTACAACGGTTCTACCGAAGCATCTTGCCCAGAGACCTTTATCGTATCTTCTAAGATCAACTGGCAACCATACTTCGAGATGATGATTGACAACGCTCTCAACGGCACCGCAATCACCCAAGATTACGTAGGTACTATCGCTGACGGTTCCGTACAACTCACCGCTCTCGGCGCAGCAGCAGCAGAAGGTACCGAAGCTAAACTTAACGAAGTTAAGGCAGCTTTGGCTGACGGTTCTTTGAAGGTATTTGACCTCAGCAAATTTAAAGTTAACGGACAAACTTTGGCTGACGACTTCAAAGCTGACGTAAATACCGATGAGAACTACACACCTGACACCGCAGTAATCAAAACTACCACAGCCGGCGTTAAGTACTTTGCAGAATCCGAATTCCGTTCTGCTCCTTACTTCTCTGTAGAAATCGACGGCATTACGTTGCTCAACAGAGAATACGGTGAAGAAGAATAATAAGGTTTTAGCCTAAACGTATAAGCGGAGTCAACGCTCCGCTTATACTAATTTTTTACAAAGACACTTGGAGGTGACGGCATGGACAATACTGTTGCTCTACAACTAAAAAATATTACCAAATCCTTCGCAGGCAAAGTCGCCAACGACAATGTTAGCATGACTTTGAAAGAGGGAGAGATACTCGCCATACTCGGCGAAAACGGTAGTGGTAAAACTACCCTGATGAATATGATCTCGGGTATATACTACCCCGACAGCGGACAAATATTTATACGCGGACAAGAAGTATCTATCACTTCTCCACACGATGCGTTCCGCTACAAGATAGGTATGATTCACCAACACTTCAAATTGGTGGACGTCTTTAGCGCGGTAGAAAACATCATTCTCGGCGTAAAGGACGGAAAAAAATATAACGTAAAAGAGGCTGCTAAACGTATTGAAAAGATTGTCGCTCAATACGGTTTTGATATAGATATTAACAAGAAGATATACGATATGTCGGTGTCCGAAAAGCAAACCGTAGAAATTATCAAGGTTTTGTATCGTGGCGCCGATATTTTAATTTTGGACGAGCCAACCGCCGTACTTACCCCACAAGAGATAGACAAGCTCTTTACCGTGCTCAAAAATATGCGCAGGGACGGCAAATCTATAATCATCATCACTCACAAACTCAACGAAGTTATGGAGATATCCGATAGAGTGACTATACTGCGCAAGGGACAATATATCGGTACGGTTGATACCTGCTCTACCAACGAAGAACAACTCACCGAGATGATGGTGGGCGAAAAGATACAACTCAATATCGATAGACCTAACGTAGAGAACAAACAACTGAGACTAAAAATCGACAAACTTTCTTTAGTACACGACAAAATCAAGTTGCTAGACGAAATTAGCTTTGACGTTTTTAGCGGAGAGATACTCGGTATTGCAGGCATTGCAGGCTCGGGACAAAAAGAACTATTGGAGACGATAGCGGGACTCAACAAGCCTACCGCCGATAGTACAATCGACTACTACGCTCCCGACAGTGACCAAGCTAATAGTCTTATCGGCAAATCTCCTAACGAGATTAGAGAACTCGGCGTAAGGCTATCCTTCGTACCGGAAGACAGACTCGGTATGGGACTCGTTGCCAATATGAATATCATTGACAATATGATGCTCCGCTCTTATCGCAAAGGCAAAAGCATGTTCGTGGATAGAAAGACGCCTCACGACCTTGCCAACTCTATCATCGAGAGTCTGAAGGTCGTAACGCCTAACGAATATACGGCAGTACGCAAGTTGTCGGGCGGTAATATCCAAAAAATACTAGTCGGTAGAGAAATCGCCTCCGCACCTACCGTGCTTATGGCGGCGTATCCCGTTAGAGGCTTGGATATCAACTCCTCTTACACCATATATAGCCTACTCAACGAACAAAAGCAAAACGGCGTTGCCGTGATATTCGTAGGCGAAGACTTGGACGTTTTGCTCGAGCTATGCGATAGAATTGTCGTCGTCGCAGGCGGAAAAGTGACGGGCGTGGTCGACGGAAGGACTACCGACAAGAGAAGCGTAGGCGCTTTGATGACCAAGACAGAAAAATATCAACAAGAAGAAATAAAGGAGGAAAAGCAAAATGACTGATACCAAAGTTAGAGAACCTTTATTTCATATAACCAAACGAGACAATATCACTACCAAAAAGTCGATACTTATACGTGTAATTGCCGTTTTCTTCTCTCTATTGCTGCTGTGCATAGTATGCGCTATCGTAGGCGGAGAAGGCATCGACGTCGTGCTCGGTTCGTTGTTTGACGGGGCTTTCGGCTCAAAGAGAAAGATTTGGATTTTACTCCAAGACACTGCCCTACTGCTCGGCGTTTCGCTTGCATTGATTCCTGCTTTTAAGATGAAGTTTTGGAACTTGGGTGGCAACGGACAAATACTCATAAGCTGTCTGATGGCAGTAGTATGCATGAAATTCTTTGGCGGTAAAATTCCCGATTGGTCGGTTTGGATAATTATGGCGGTATTATGTATACTCGCGGGTGCGGTTTGGGCTCTTATACCTGCCGTATTCAAAGCCTTCTTCAATACCAACGAATCTCTATTTACGCTGATGCTCAACTACGTTGCTCAGTTCCTCGTAGGCTACTTCGTAATAACTTGGTCTACGTCGGGTTCCAACGTACTGACGCCGTTCAACAAAGGAACTTTGCCTGTACTTGGCAATCAATACGTTTTGACGGTAATCGTCATTGCTCTGTCTACCGTAGTGATGAGCATATACCTCAGCAAGAGCAAGCAAGGCTACGAATTGTCCGTAGTCGGCGAAAGCCAAAATACTGCCAAATACGTGGGTATCAACGTCAAGAAGGTCATCATCAGAACTATGGCTATATCGGGTGCAATGTGCGGTATCGTAGGATTGTTGCTATCGGGTGCTATCGAACATACGATGAGCGAATCCATTGCCAAAAATATGGGCTTCACCGCTATTATGGCTACGTGGCTAGGTCACTGCAATCCGATTATGGTTATCTTGACTTCCTTCCTAATCACCTTCCTCAATAGAGGTATGGTTTCGGTGAGAATGGATCTCAATCTTACCAGCGACGCTATCTCCAACGTATGTATAGCTCTCGTTTACTTTATCATCATAGCAAGTGAATTCTTTGTCACGTACAAGGTCAAGTCGCCTATCTTCGACAAAATTGCAACGTTCTTTGCAAAACGCAAAAAGCATGTCGACAAACCTATCGAACAAGTTGAAGTCATAAGTGAGCAAAACACTCAAGAAACAAGCGAAAATATCGACGATTTGGTAGTGGAAAGCATGGACGAACAAGCTACCGACACCGATGCAAACTCCGAGGATAAGCAAGAGGGAGGTGAGCAATAATGTTTACTAGTTTTTTAGTTTCTGCAATATCTATTAGTATCATATTTTTGCTAGGTTGTCTAGGAGAGATAATTATGGAGAAAGCGGGACACCTCAACCTTGGTCTCCCCGGCATAATGTGTACGGGTGCGGCAGGCGGTTGCTACGGCGTATATATCTATATGACAGCGCTATCGGATCCGACGGGTGCCAACTATTTCGTACTAATATTGCTCTCACTTTTATTCTCCTTCTTATTTGCAGCTATGACGGGATTTGTCTACTCTTTCTTGACAATAACGCTGAGAGCCAATCAAAATATTACAGGTCTTGCTCTCACCACTTTCGGTACGGGCGTGGCGCAATATTTTATCAATACCTTCCCTGTGGCAGAGAGAGAAAAACTCTTGCCTATGGCGAGCAAAATAATGTCAAAAGGATTTCCTTTTGCCGACGATTTGGGCTCTTTCGGCAAGATATTTTTCTCGCATAGCCTATTCGTCTATCTTGCAATCATTCTTGCCGTGGTAGCCGCAATAATATTCAATAGGACGAGAGTCGGACTTCACCTCAGAGCAGTTGGCGAGAGCCCTGCTACCGCCGACGCTACGGGTATCAACGTAACGGGATACAAATACGTAGCTACGCTGGTTGGTAGCGGAATTGCAGGTCTTGGAGGACTATTCTATTTGATGATTTTCTCCAAAGGCATATGGGAAAACTCTAGCACTCTCGAAGGACTTGGCTGGATATGTATCGCACTCGTTATATTTACACTCTGGCGACCTACCATTGCCCTTCTCGGCTCTTTGGTGTTCGGTGGATTGTATATTGCAAGACCATTCCTCAATTGGACCATTCCTGCGCAAATATTCAATATGTTCCCATTCTTGCTGACTATCGTAGTACTGATTATCACAAGTATACTTGACAGCAAAAAGGCGCAACCGCCTCAGTCTTTGGGCATCAACTACTTTAGAGAAGATAGATAGCCCTACCCTGACAACACAATGCGATATCGTAAGGTATCGCATTTTTTCTTGCAATATTATTTGACAAAATACCCCCTATGGGTATATGCTATATATGATGAAATATTTAGAAAAAAATGGAGATAATATGCAACAAGAAGTATGTAATTGCAAAAAAGTGAAGAGAACTACAGACGAAAAATCGCAACTAGCCAATCGCTTGGCACGCATTGAAGGACAAATCAAAGGTCTTAGAAAAATGCTGGAAAACGACTGCTATTGCAATGATATTCTTATACAAAGCAACGCGATATGTAGCGCACTCAGCGCATTCAATCGTCAGTTGATGTCTTCGCATATCAAGCACTGTGTCAAGACCGAGCTTATGCAAGGCAACGACTCAATAGTCGACGAATTAGTCGACACCCTCAAAAAGTTGATGAAATAACTATGAAAAAATTTGACGTAAAGGGTATGACGTGTGCTTCTTGTAGCGCAAAGATAGAAAGTGCCGTAAACAAAATCCAAGGCGTTGAGACTTGTTCTGTCAATCTGTTGACGGCAACCATGACGGTGCAAGGCAACGTGAGCGACGATGCAGTGATAAAAGCCGTGCAAAAAATCGGCTACGACGCATCTATTAAAAGCGACAAGTCCGACAAAAACACAAAAACAGACGACACTCATAAGCTAAAATCAACCTCCGACTCGCTACTCAAAAAGACAATAGTATCTCTACTGCTCTCCGCTATTTTGATGTACTTTTCTATGGGCTACGTTATGTGGGGATTTCCGCTTCCCGCAATACTTGCTTCCAACCCCGTGGCTATCGGGCTGATACAACTACTGATTTGCTCTAGCGTGCTCGTAGTCAACCACGGCTTTTTCTCAAGAGGAATAAAGGGACTAATTCATCGTGCGCCCAATATGGATACCCTCATTTCGCTCGGTTCGTTGGCAGGTTATATCTACAGTATAGTGGTGTTATTCTTGATGACAGATAGCCTTGTAAAGGGCGAGATTGACGTGGCAAATCATCATCTACACCAACTATACTTCGAGTCATCGGCAATGATACTTGCCTTGATTTCGCTAGGCAAAACCTTAGAAGCGTATTCTAAGGGCAAAACTGCCGATGCAATATCGGGGCTCATCAAGCTTCGGCCTTCTACTGCCACCCTGCTAAGAGACGGAAAGAGCGAAATCGTCGCAATCGACCAAGTTGCGGTGGGCGATATTTTTGCCGTCAAAGCGGGTGAAAGTATGCCTGTAGACGGAGTTATAGTCAAAGGCTTTGCTTCGGTAGACGAATCGGCTCTCACGGGTGAAAGTATGCCCGTAGACAAACAAGTCGGCGACAACGTGTCGAGTGCAACTATCAATCTCAACGGATATATAGAATGCAAGGCAACGCGAGTAGGCAAAGATACTACTCTATCCTCGATAATAGCTATGGTCGAGGACGGCATGGCAACCAAAGCACCTATTGCCAAGCTCGCCGACAAAGTATCGGGCGTCTTCGTGCCGATAGTTATGTTGATAGCTTTAGTCACGACGTTAGTATGGCTTTTTGTATCTCATTCCGTCGGCTCTTCCCTTGCCAGAGGCATATCGGTGCTCGTCATCAGTTGTCCATGCGCTCTAGGTTTAGCAACCCCCGTCGCCATTATGGTGGGCAGTGGTAGAGGCGCAAAGGAAGGAATCTTGTTCAAAAACGCTACTGCGCTGGAGACGTGTGGAAAGACGGCTATAGTTGCGCTTGACAAGACGGGAACGCTCACCTACGGCAAGCCTACCGTCACCGACGTAATTGGTATGGCATGCAACGAGGACGAGCTGCTACAATACGCCTACTCTATCGAAAAATTTAGCGAGCACCCTCTATCCAAGGCAATCGTTGCCAAAGCTCAAGAGGGGCAAATCCAAGCTTTGCACGTGCAAGACTTTACAACGGTGGTAGGCGGCGGCGTACAAGCTACTAGCGAGGGCAAAATGCTCTACGGTGGCAATGCTCGCTTCGTCTCTCAATACGCCGAAATTACGCAATCCGTCAAAGACACTATAGCTCGGCTCTCGGCACAAGGCAAGACTCCTCTTATCTTTGGCAAAGAGTCGGTAATATTGGGCATTATTGCCGTAGCCGATACTATCAAGCAAGATAGTGCCAAGGCTATCGCTCAATTACATGCGAGCGGTATACGAGTCGTTATGTTGACGGGCGACAACCAAGCTACTGCCGACAAGGTTGCCAAAGAGTGCGGTATTGATACCGTCCTTGCCGACTTACTCCCTAACGACAAACTTGACGCCATCAACAGCCTCAAAGAGCAAGGCAAGGTGGCTATGGTCGGCGACGGCATCAACGACGCTCCTGCTTTGACTTGCGCAGATATCGGCATTGCCATAGGCGCAGGAAGCGATATTGCCGTGGATAGTGCCGAAGTCGTATTGATGAAAGATACCTTGCTTGACGTGCCAAAGGCTTTAAATCTCTCCAAAAGCACCCTCAAAATCATTCGTCAAAACCTATTCTGGGCTTTTATCTACAATCTAGTCGGCATACCGCTTGCGGCGGGAATTTTGTCGCCTATAGGTCTTACTCTCAATCCAATGTTCGGCGCCTTAGCGATGAGTTTGTCAAGCACGTGCGTAGTGCTCAACGCTTTGAGGCTCAACGCCGTTTCTATAACTAACAAATCAAAAACCAATAAAAATGCAAAAAAATCTAATAAAAAAGAGGAAAAAATTATGAAAAAAACAATAAAAATCGACGGTATGATGTGCTCTCACTGTCAAGCACACGTGACCGATGCTCTCAATGCAATTCAAGGCGTAGCAAGCGCCGACGTGGATTACAAGCAAGGCAATGCAATAGTCACCCTCAACGATAACGTGTCAGACGAGACGTTGACCTCAGCCGTTGAAAAAGAAGGCTACAAGGTTATCTCTATCAATCAACAACTTGACTAATACTCGGCATATCAATATAATGTAGTTGACGACAAACAACGGGAGCAAATAATGAAGAAGATTCTCAAACTATTTTTGACTATGCTCAAAATAGGCGCGTTCACTTTCGGTGGCGGATACGCAATGATTTCTTTGCTAGAAAACGAATTCGTATCCAAAAAGAAGTGGCTAAGCCACGAAGAATTTATGGATTTGCTTGCCATTGCGGAGTCTACCCCGGGACCTATCGCCATCAACTCGTCTACTTATATAGGCTACAAGGTTGGCGGTGTTTTGGGCTCGTTTTTTGCGACTTTGGGCATGTGTATCCCGTCATTTACAATTATATTCGTTATATCACTGTTCTTTGATAAGTTCCTCTCTCTTTCGATAGTTGCGGCGGCATTTAGAGGCATTCAAGCGGGCGTCGTGTTCCTTATACTGTCGGCGGGCTTAAAAATGCTCAAAAAACTACCAAAAACACCTTTTAATATAATAATGCTAGTGCTCGTTTTTGGTTGTATGACCACGCTCGGATTGCTCGCCGTCAACTTCTCTTCGATATTCTACATTTTGATATGCGCTGCACTCGGATTGCTAATATATTGCATCGGCTATATCAAAACCAAGCAAAAATCAAAAAAAGCCACTCAATCGGTGGGCACAGCGACGCAAAATAGCCAAGAGCAAACTAATAACACTGCCGAAGATAGCATTGACAATGCCGAGGCAAATCTATCTCAAAACTCCACCGTCGACGCTCCCGGTAGCGACTCGATTGAGACTAATACGACCAAAGAGACCGATTTAGTCCATGAGGACAAGGAGGATAAAGAATGAGTATCTACTTGCAACTTTTCCTCACTTTCCTCAAAATAGGCGCGGTATCCTTTGGCGGAGGCTATGCGATGATTTCTCTCGTAAGAGAAACGTGTATTGCCAACGGCTGGCTAACGGAAGAAGAAATACTCAACTTTATAGCCGTATCAGAGTCTACTCCGGGACCTATCGCTATCAATATGGCGACCTTTGTGGGCTCTTCGCAAGGCGGTATATTAGGCTCGTTTTTAGCTACCTTAGGCGTGGTTTTGCCGTCATTCGTCATAATCTTGCTGGTAGCTGCCGTAATGCGCAACGTACTCAAATACGCAGGCGTCAACCGCACTATCAAATCCGTACAACCAGCAATCGTTGCGATGATACTTTCCACCGCCCTAACGATGTTTTTGTCAAACGTCTTCAATCTCTCTAACGTATATTCTGCCTTTGAATTCGATTGGAAGTCGCTCATCATATTCGCCGTGGTGGCAATAGTTGCGGTTGCATACAAAAAGCTACGCAAAAAGAATATTTCGGCAATTTTGCTCATCGTCTTATCGGCAATTTTGGGAATGCTGTTTTTTGGAATCAAATAGCGTATTGGGCAAATATCCTCAATGCCATTTGCAATAAATAGCAATTAGAGCATATCTAGTTCCTATTTAGACCGTACGCCTTGCCATACTATCCAAGCAATTGCTTCCAATATAGTTATCTATACTATACTAAGTAACAATCAAAAAAGAGGCTCGACAATGGTCAAGCCTCTATATTTTTAAGATTACCTAAATTAGGCGTAAATATTGCCCCGTTCCATTTTACTGTGCCTTACGAGCTATGTTTTTGAGGATAGTAGCAAGTCCCTTGAAGAAGTGCCCGTTGCACATCATTACCAAGCCTTCCGCCATATAAGGATTGAGTGCGCCTTGCGAGGTATACGATACGTTTTTGACTCTCGAATATCTCATTGTCTCCACCATCATCACAAGCCCCGGATCGTCGGCAGGGCATCTCATACCTATTCTCATTCCAAACTTGACTAACGATAAGAAGAAACGTGCAAACTTGCTGGTCTGTTGCATCTCTTCAAAGGTGTTGTCCGTAGTAAACTGACCTTTGACAGGCAAAATCACTTGAGTATCAATCTTTCTTCCAAGCAAAGTCTCAAATTGCTCTTGAGGAATATCGTTGCCGTCAGGTTGATAATACCAAGCAAGCGCATCCTTTTGCCCTGCGTATTGCTCGTAGGTATCTCCCTTGATAGTAACGGTTTGTTTGAGCTTTTCGTCCGCACTGCTACTTGCCACGATAATATCGTAGTCGGAGCCAACGACGTCAAAAGCGTTTTTATCGGTGATAAAACTGCTAAAGGCGTCCTTATCGAGCGACAACTCTACTCTAACGCTCTCTCCTGCCTTGACAAGCACCTTGTCGAAGGCTTTGAGTTCTTTGTTTGGCACAAAGATATTGTCGTTGTGTCTATGTACGTAGACTTGTACGATTTCTTTACCGTCCATCTTGCCGACGTTGCTTACGTTGAAGCTTATGCCTACTTTGCCGTCCTCGTCAAAGGTATTGTCCACCTTGAGGTCACTATACTCGAATTTTGTATAAGACAAGCCGTATCCAAACGGATAAGCTACCGCCTTGCCTGCCGTATCAAAGTACCTATAGCCAACGTAGATACCTTCTCTATATTGAGTCTTGACAAAGTCGCCGGACAAATCGTTGTAGGACGGAATGTCTTGCAATTCGAGAGGATAGGTCTCTGCAAGTTTTCCGCTTGGGTTTTGCTTACCGTACAAGAGGTCGTAGGTAGCCGTGCCCACGTTTTGACCGCCGAGATGCATCAAAAGTATCGATTTGACTTTGTCTCTAAACGGCATTGCTATTGGCGAACCCGTTGCTAGGACAACGATTACTTTGGCACCGCTGTTGGCAAGAGCGTCGATAAGTTGTAGGTGAGCTATAGGCATATCGATGTTCTTTCTATCGAAGCCCTCTGCCTCATAACTATCCGTCAAACCTGCAAATACTATGACCTTGTCCTTACCCTTAGCCATTTCTACCGCTTGGTCGATGAGCTTAGGATAAATCTTGCCGGAATTGTTGATTTTGTAACCGCGAGCATAATCGTACTCTATGCCCTTTTGCTCCAAAACGTCAACGAAGCTCGTCAACTTAGTAGGATTGATATGCGAACTTCCCGCACCTTGATAGCGAGGCTTTTTCGCCATTTCGCCCACAACGAGAATCTTGTCGTTATCCGACAACGGCAACGTTTCGTTTTTATTTTCTAATAGCACTGCGCCTTCTTTGGCAATCTCAGCCGACAAAGCATTGTGTTCATCTGCGTCATAACTATAATCTTTGGAATAGTCAGGCGTTGAGAATATGAGGTCCAGCATTCTATCTACGGCTCTATCGAGCACCTCTTCTTTAAGTGTGCCGTCTTTGACAGCTTGGGCTATAAGTACGTCGTTGTATCCGCCGCTTCCCGGCATCTCTAGTTCCAACCCTGCGTCGACGCCCTTTGGTCTATCGTTGGTTGCACCCCAGTCGGACATAACTATACCGTCGTAGCCCCATTCCTCTCTCAAAACGTCGTTGAGATACTTCTTGTTTTCACAAGCATAGACACCGTTGATTTTGTTGTAAGAACACATCAGAGTCTTTGGTTTTCCCTCTTTGACGGCGTATTCGAATGCTCTAAGATAGATTTCTCTCAACGTTCTCTCGTCAGCCTCGGCACTAACCGTCATACGACGAGTCTCTTGGTTGTTGGCAAAAAAGTGTTTGAGCGACGTTCCAACGCCGTTGCTTTGCACGCCTTGGATAAAACTTGCGGCAAGCTTTCCTGCTAGTAGCGGATCTTCGGAATAATACTCAAAGTTGCGTCCGCAAATGCTCGTACGCTTGATATTGACGCCCGGGCCCAAGACTATGCCGACCTTTTCTTTGAGGGCTTCTTCGCCAATAGCCCTACCCATTTTGCCTATCATTTCCCTATTCCATGTCGAAGCGCAACACGAAGCCGTAGGGAAACAAGTAGAAGCCGCAGACGTGTGCACCGAGTCGCCGTTGCCTTGTTTACGCAAGCCGTGAGGTCCGTCCGTCATCATCACCGAAGGAATACCCAATCTCTCGATACCCTTGGTATGCCACATGTCAAGACCGCTACACATACCCGCCTTTTCTTCCAAAGTCATCTTGTCGATTATTTCTTGATATTTCATAATTCTCCTAAGCCTTATATTTATATAATATAAGCGAAATATTTAGGTTATAATTTATTGTAACATTTTAATGACTATTTTTCAATATGTTTTTGACAATATTTATTTTTCGCTCTAATCTTGCTTTTGATTGCCGGCTGCGGGCTTATACGCTTCCAACTTATAGATAGGCAGACCTTGCGCAACAAAATTGGACTCATATTCCGTCATCACGTTGTCTACCGTTTGAGATGCATGCAGGTCGAGAGAAACGTCCCTTAGAATAAATCCCTCCTCCGACAACGTTTGGATAGAATATTCGAACAAGCCTCTATTGTCGGTCTTTTGTACGATTTTGCTACCCTCTTTCATCAATCCTAGATATATTTTCAAAAATTTTGGATTGGTAAGTCTATGATTGGCATAGGTCTTTTTTGGATAAGGACAAGAAAAGTTGAGGAAAATACCGTCAACCGTGTCATCGTCCAAAAAGCATTTGAGGTTTTCCGCACTTCCCAATACGAACTTTACGTTGTCAAGTCCTTCGCTCTTGGCTCTCTCACAAGCCGATACTATGACGTTAGGCACTTTTTCAAGTGCAATAAAATTGTCACTCGGGTACTTTTTTGCCATTTCACACACAAAAGCACCTTTACCGCAGCCAAGCTCCAAAAACAATCTTCCTGGCTTTGCAAATGCCTTGTCGATATCTATCTTAACTTGGTTTTTTCTTGCGGGATTGTAATAAAAGTCACTACCTTCTTTGACTATCAAATAGTCGTCTACAGCAGCCAATCTTTGTTCTAAATTTTTCTTTTTTCTCAATCTCATATTCTCACCAAAAAATAATTATAATTTATTTTTGAAAAATTAAAAGTTATGCAAGGCTAATTTGCTCGATACGCTTGATTACGTCTTGCATCTTTGGATGATTGGCTATATCGGGATAAGTTGCTATCAGTTTTTGTGCAAGCTCTTTGCAGTCTTGCAAGGTCTTTGACGTAACTTTGACAGCCGTCGTTCCGCTTTGGTTGAAGCCAAAAAAGTCACCGTAGCCTCTAATTTCTGCATCTTTTTCCGCAATAGCAAGACCATCGTAATTGTCCCTTATGACAGCCAAACGCTCTTGTTCGTTAGGATTGGCGGTATGCAAGAAGCAATACGATTGCATACCCGCTCTTCGTCCTACGCGACCTCTTAGCTGGTGAAGTCCCGCCAACCCGAATCTATCGCTATTTAGCACTACCATACAACTTGCTCTCGGACTATCCACGCCAACCTCTACTATAGTAGTCGCAATCAGCACGTCAATATTGCCTAAGATAAATTCCTCCATTATGTCGCTCTTTTCTTCTTGCGAGAGTTTACCGTGCAATAGCGCAACTCTAAGCCCAGCCAATGCACCATCCTTGACTTGTTCGTATAGAGTTTTTGCTCCAAACACAGTCAGCCCGTCACAGTCCTCGATTGCCGGACAAACTATATAACATTGCTGACCTTTATCCACGATTTGGCGAATAAATCCGTATAATTTTGGCAATTTTTCATTGCCGATTATATAAGTATGCACCCTTTCTTCTTCGCTCTTTCGACTCTCAAGCATAGATATTTTGACGTCGCCAAGTAGGCTAATTGCCAGCGTTCTAGGTATTGGAGTTGCACTCATCACCAACGTATCGACGCCCATTGCTTTGGTCTCCAACTTACTCTTTTGTCTTACGCCGAATTTGTGCAACTCGTCTATGACAACGTATCTAAGCTTGGCAAATATCACTTTGTCACCGATGACTGCGTGCGTACCGATGAGAATATCGACTTTGCCGTCAGCACAATCAGCCAAAATACGCCTTTTTTCGCTACTACTAGTCGATGAAGTGAGCAATTCTATCCTTATATCAACGTCGTCTATCAACTCTTTTGCCGTGTCGTAATGTTGGCGTGCAAGTATCTCGGTCGGTGCCATCATTGCACATTGAAAGCCGCTCTTGACGACGTAGACCATGCTCAACAAAGCGACTACCGTCTTACCGCTACCCACGTCGCCAACCAACATTCTATTGGTCTTATCTTTGCCTTGAAGGTCGCTAACAATCTCTTTGAGCGACCTAAGTTGGCTATTGGAAAGGACGTACGGCAACCTTTGAATATAGCCCTCCAAGACGGAAAACGATGCGGTGTACGGAGTTTCTTTGCTACGCACGGCGCAATCTCTAGTCAAATAATACGCCGTCATATCGAGAGTCAATCTCTCTTTTTGCATGCGATGAGAAGCTATATAAACCTCTTGCATAGTCGACGGGAAGTGCAAGTCGTGCAACGCCTTGGCGTAGTCGGGATAGAGCAAGCCGTCAAGCAAACTCGACGTGTCACAATATTCAAGCGCTTGTTTGAGCATGCCCTCATAAGTCTTTGGACCTATCTTGCCTTTGAGAGGATAGACGGCAACCACGCCCGTCAAACGACTCTTGTCGCAGCTCTCAAAACTAGGATTGCTCATATATAGCTTGCCTTTGTCGTCAATCACCTTGCCCCATACTCTATATCTCTGTCCCTCAACTAAATTTTCTCTCAAATACGAAGCGTTAAACCAAGTGAGTTTCAACCTCGAACTATCGTCCTCGACCACTGCGGAAAAGACGTTGAAATTCCTACTCTTTCTAAAAAGTTTGCTAATGGATACGATATTGCCTTCAACCAAGGCATAACTGCCTGCTTCTAAAGCGTAGATAGGAGTGGAGCGAGTCATATCGCAATACGATTTTGGAAAAAACTCAACCATATCTTGCACACTGAAAATGCCCAAGTCATTCAACTTGGACAAAGTCTTTGCTCCCACGCCTTTGATTTGCGACAATTCCATAGATTTATTCTACTACTTTCGGAGTGTTTTTTCAACAAAAAAAGAGCAAGTCTTACGCTTGCTCCCATCTATTATTCTATTGCTATAAAGTAATGATAATGCGGTTGTCCGCCATAATAGCATTCGACTTCACAATCCTCGAATTTTTCTTGTATCTCTTCTTTGAGTTCTTCGGCTTGTTCTTTGTCGACGCCCTCGCCATAGTACAAAGTAATTATTTCGCTATCCTCATCGGCAAGCTTGTCAACAAGCGTCATCGCCGTATCTCTCACACTGTCTGACTTGGCAATTATCTTTTTGCCGTCGAGACCTATAATATCGCCTTCCACAATATCAAATCCGTCAAGTTGAGTAGTCCTTACCGCCGTGGTAACTTGGGCACATTTCATATCTCTAAACGCCCTTTTCATCTCTTTTTCGTTGGCTTTGATATCCATCTCGGGATCGAATACCAACGCCGCACTGAGACCTTGAGCAACCTCTTTGGTTGGTATAACTACGCACTTTTTGGAAGTGAGTTCGCACGCCTTTTCTGCGGCAAGAATGATATTGCTGTTGTTAGGCAAAATTACTACGTTGTCGGAATTGATTTTTTCGATAGCGTTGAGAATGTCCTCTACGCTTGGGTTCATGGTTTGACCGCCCTCGATCACTTCGTCTACGTACATATCCTTGAAGAGTTTGCTAAGTCCGTCGCCGGCACAAATCGCCATCATTGCAATAGGCTTTTTGTTGGCTTGACGTTGCTTTTGCAACTCTCTGTTTTGCTCAAGCATATTCTCAATCTTAACCTTGTCCAACTCGCCGAGTTGCAAAGCCCAATACAAGGCTCTGTTAGGTTGATTGGTATGCACGTGTACTTTGATAAGGTGTGTATCACCAATAGCAATAACGCAATCACCAATAGTCATAAGCTTATCACGCAACTTTTCAACGTCTTCTTCAGTTACGTGCTTCTTGATATTGATAACAAAGTACTCGGTACAATATGCGAACTTGATATTGTCAAGGTCGTGTTCGTCGTCGCCGAAAGCGTCAAGTAGTGGCGCAGGGGTTGCCGCCATATCGCCCTCTTGTTCGGCAATCTCTTCCCCTTTGAGCACTTTGAGATAGCCCTCTAACACTGTAAGAAGTCCTCTACCACCCGCATCTACTACACCCGCTTTCTTGAGTACAGGCAACATCTCAGGCGTCTTTTGAAGGATTTCTTCACCCTTGGCGATTATTTGTTCAAAAAACGCGATAAAAGAAGAATTTTTGCTCGCTATGCTCATTGCATTTTCGGCAATAAATCTAATCACCGTCAAAATCGTGCCTTCCTTAGGCTTAGTAACGGCACTGTAAGCCACTTCTCTTGCACAAATAAATGCTTTGGCAAAGGCTTTGGTATTGAGTTGTTTCTCTTCACTCAGAGTCTTGCACATTCCTTTGACAATTTGGGACAAAATAACGCCCGAATTGCCTCGTGCCCCCTTGAGTGCGCCTCGTGCGAAAGCGTTGAAAAGGTCGCTTGGCTCGTCTATAACTACGTTTTGAATCTCTTTGACGGCAGATGCCATAGTCATGGACATATTAGTGCCCGTATCGCCGTCAGGAACAGGAAAAACGTTTAAAGAATCTATCATTGCTTTGTTGGCGCTGAGGTTTTTGTAACCGCCCTCGAACATCTCAGCCAACTTAGCGACGTCTAATATTTTCATATATCTCCATTATACCTTGACTCCGACCACGTTGACAACGACACTCTCAACCCTCATACCGGTATAAGCTTCGACGTTGTATTTGACGGTCTCTTTGATGGAGTCAGTAACTGCCGTTATGTTGACGCCCGCGCCAAGCACAACGAACATTTCGATGTTTATTTTGTTTTTGACTGTGGTAACTTTGACGCCTTTGCCGGCAATTTGTTTGTTAAAAAGCGATTTGATGCTGTCGGTCAAAGTTCTTGAAACCAAATCCATGACTCCATAGCAGTCCATACAAGCATTGGACGCTGTCATGGCAATGGCAGAGTCGGTGATAACAATCTTTCCGTAATAATTAGAAGTCGTCACAGCCATAGTATTATTTTACACTTATGAATACTTATTTGCAAGCATTTTGGATAATTTAACGCTTTGCATTATTATTTTATCTATATTTAGTAAAAAAAATTAAAAAATCGTTCAATTTTTCTTGCGTTATTTTTCGGTTGATGATAAGATTACTATTGCAAGATTTCTAGCAGGAGGTATAGTATATGTCAAGAGTATGTGCAATTTGCGGAAAAGGACAACAAACAGGCAACCTCGTTAGCCACTCCAACCGTAAAAGCAGAACAGCGTGGAGAGCCAACGTTCAAAAGGTGAAAGTTGTCAAAGAAAACGGCGCTACCGAGAGTATGTACGTCTGCACAAGATGTTTGCGTAGCGGTAACGTAGAACGCGCTTAATTATTCTGCACAATAGAGGACGCCTGTTCAGGCGTCTTTTTTTATTTTAAACACAAAGAACAAGGAACTTAAAATAGCGTAGCGATAGGAAAATTCCACAAAAATAAGAAAAATATAATCTAGCTCCTACACCTTGCATTGCAAAGAAGTGAGCTTTTTGATTATTATAATGTTTGCGTTGAAAACAGCGATATTTCGGCTTTTAGTCGAAATGATATAATATTAAACTTAACTTTCCCGATAGGGAAAATATCACTTTACTTTTATGCAAAATATCGCGCCAAAGGCATATCACTTGCCGCAAGGCAAATATAGTTGTGGCGCAGCGATAAATCATATCGCTACGCCACTATGCCCCGTATTTTTTATCTTATCAGACACTTTTTAGGTACTATCAGCCTCAACATTTTTTTGATTAGCTTAGGCGGATTGATACATATTATTCTCATAGCACACCTCCATTGTACAAGGTATGCCGGCAACTAAATATTTGTTAATTCAAACAATTCTTGATATCATTAATTGCTTGTGCCGGATCGGACGCACCAAACACGCTGCTACCAGCAACAGCCACGTCAACTCCTCTCTTAGCCATTTCTTTGACGTTGGAGACGGTGACGCCCCCGTCGAGTTCTATCAAAAATCTACCTTGCGATATTTCTTTTAGTCTATCTATCTTGTCGAGTACGCTAGTGATAAACTTTTGACCGCCAAAACCGGGGAACACTCCCATAAGCATAACCACGTCAACCTTGTCTACGTAAGGCAATATCGTATCTACCTCGATATCGGGATTGAGCACAAGCCCTGCCTTTTTGCCTTGAGCCCTTATGTAATCGAGCGTTTCGCCTACGTTAGCACAAGTCTCTGCATGAAAGGTCACCACGTCGGCGCCTGCCTCGATAAATCTCGGAATATAGGTTTCGGGACTATCAATCATGAGGTGCACGTCAAGCACCATATCAGTCTCTTTTCTGATAGCCTTGACCATTGGCATGCCAAAGGTGATATTAGGCACGAATTTGCCGTCCATTACGTCACAATGTACCCAATCGGCGCCCCATTTTTTTAGATTCTTTACAGCTTCGCCCATATAGGCAAAGTCAGCCGACAAAATCGACGGCGCAACTAGTATCTCAGTCATATCTTTTTTCCCATCTCCTTTTTATATCCTTATACAATCGAATATACCTTTCGTATCTTTCTCTAGACAATTTGCCTTGCTCTACGGCAATCTTGACTCCGCATATTTCTTCGTCGCTGTGCGTACAGCTTCTAAATTTGCAATCTACCGCAAACTCATCGAAGTCGGTATAATATCGGTGCAGCGACATAGGATCGACTAGCGGCATCTCTAACATGCTAAACCCGCAAGTGTCGGCAATCTTTGTGCCGTCCTCAAGCTCTATTATCTCAACGTGACGAGTGGTATTTTTGCCTCTCTCTCCCTTTTTGGACAGCTCTCCAACCTTCATCATCTGCTGACCGCAAATAGTGTTGACAAGTGACGACTTGCCTACCGCCGACTGTCCCGCAAGGCATACGTATCTACCTCTTATCTTATCCATAAGTAGGTCGATGCCTTGCCCCGTCCGAGTACTGATGATGATAATATCCGCCATATCTTGATAGTCTTGGACAACCTGTTGCAGTACGTCCTCAGCCCCCTCAAGGTCCGCCTTGTTGACGCAAATTATCGGATCTACACCCTGCTCGGCAGCACCAATGATGAGTTTGTCCACCAACAACATATCGGGCTTTGGCACCGGTGCAAGCACAATTACGATAGCCTCAATATTGCTTATATATGGTCTGACAAGCATACTCTTGCGAGGCAAGACCTCTTCGATCACGCCCTCTTTGTCCGCCACCACCGACACCATATCGCCGATGTATATTTCGCCACCACGTTTGAGTTTGCCTCTGGCAAAGCACTTGAATATCTCGCCTTGCTCCGTCTTGACGGTATATATGCCTCCCATTCCTTTGACGACTTGTCCTACAACCTTCTTTTTGATATTACACCTCACCGGATATATATTTTCTTCTAAGCTGACCGCATGCGCCGTCTATATCTGAGCCCATACTTCTACGAATGGTGCAACTAACGCCGTTTTTCTCCAGCCTTTGCTTAAACTTCTTTATTCTCTCATCATTAGAGCCGTCAAGTCCCTTTTCTTTGACGTAGTTGAGCCTAATTAAATTGATATGACAAGGCAATCCCTTGACGAGTCTAGACAGTTCGTCGGCACATTCTACGCTGTCGTTGAGTCCGTCCACCATAGAGTACTCGAAGATTATTCTTCTACCGCTCTTGTCAAAATAATATTTGACGGCTTGGATAATGTCCTTGACACCGTATTTGTTGGCAACGGGCATAATCTTTTTTCTAATCTCGTCGTTGGGCGCGTGCAATGATATTGTCAACGTTATACCGTAGTTTTCGTCGGCAAGTCGCTTGATTTTTTCGCACAGTCCGCACGTTGAGAGCGATACGTTTCTTCTCGATATGTTCAAACCCTTGGTATCACTCACCAATCTCAAAAACTTGGTAGTGTTATCATAGTTGTCCAAAGGCTCGCCGCTACCCATAAGCACGATATTGGTTATTGCTCTCTTGTCGTCCGACTTATTGTCGCGATTGACGGCAACCACTTGCGACAATATTTCTCCCGCAGTGAGGTTGCGAACCAGCCCGCCGAGCCCCGAAGCGCAAAAGGCACAATTCATTCTACACCCCACCTGCGTAGACACGCATATCGTGTTGCCGTACTTATATTTCATCAACACGCCCTCGATGACGTTGTTGTCCCACAGCCTAAATAGATATTTTCTCGTTCCGTCTATCTTAGACTCTACGCAATGCACGATTTCCACGCCTTGTGCCGTATATCCATCGTCTTTCAAGTGGTTTATCAAAGACTTGGGCAAGTTGATCTCATCGAGCCGTGCGCCCCTATAAAGCCCGTCAAACAGTTGGGTAGCACGATAACCGGCTTCCCCCGCTTGAGTTACTATATTTTTGATTTCTTCAAAGGTATAGTCGAGCAATATCTTCATGTTATATCATTACTCCGTCTTAGATAAGTCTTGTTTTCTTGCCAGAACCGCCACAAAAAAGCCGTCGGTGCCTTGGTCGTCTGGCAAATATTGCTTAGAACTCTCCACCGTCCATTCGGGGTTTTCTTTGACAAATCTACCTACGATATTGTAGTTTTCTTCTCTAAGCAAAGTGCAGGTAGAATATATCACCTTTCCGCCCATTTTGGCGTATTTGCAGGCATTGGTAAGCAAAGCGTATTGAGTCTTGGTCAACTCTTCCACGCCCTGCATATCCAGGCTAAGGTATATATCAGGTTTCTTTTTGGCTATACCAAGTCCGCTACAAGGCACGTCGCACAGCACCTTGTCAAAAAGTCCTTCGAATCCCGCCATATATTGCGTAGAATCTTGTTCCATCACCGATATCCCGCTCGCTTGCATACGCTTGATATAGGATTGTATAAGTTCCACTCTATGAGGATGAAGCTCGCACGCAACGACCTCAACGTTGGGTGCTTGTTCGGCTATATACAACGATTTGCCCCCGGGTGCCGCACACATATCCAGTACCTTATCTCCACTCCTAATTCGCATTGCTTGCACACAACGCATAGAAGTCACCGATTGTATCGTAATCAAGCCGTTGTTGAATAGGTCTCTCAGCTTCTTGTCGTTCTTTACCCACATACCGCCACAGTCAGACAAACGGTATTTTATATCCTTGCGATCGCATATTTCACGCAAATGTTTAAAGCTCGTGAGTCTGGTATTAGGGCGAATATGTTCTTCTTGCACGCTATTTGAAAGCAAAAACCCTTTGGTCGTATCAAAGCCGTATTGCTTGACGTATTTGTTTACTATCCATAGCGGAACAGATGCTTCTACCGCCAATCTCTCCACCCTGTCCTCAGGCAAAGACGGTTTGTTTGCAATATAGTTTTTGAGCAAACTGTTGACAAAGCCTTTGAGTTGACGTTTGCCTATAAAAGCCGTCAAATCCACCATATTGTCCACTACCGCATAGTTAGGCATAGAATCCATATAACTAAGGCAATACATCCCCATTTTGAGCACAATTACCACGCTCGCTTGCGGACGCTTTTTGGCAAGGCAGGACAGATAATATTCGAGTTCCACGTTTCTTTCCAACACGCCGTACACAAGTTTTGTCACCCAAGCGGCATTGTTGGCGTAGCCCAACTTTTTGCTCAGTTCTATCGATCCAAACGCCTTGTTTTTGAATATATTAGACAATACGTCGTAGCTAAGTTGTATATCACTCATTGCACAATAGTTCCGTTTTGTATCTTTATGCCCGCAACAAAGCTTGCGGTATCCATTCTTCTTTTGCCTTCGAGTTGCACCTCGAGCGCTTCGATAGCACCGTCACCGCAACCTATTTTCATACTTTTGCCTATAATTTGGATTTCTCCGATTCCCAATTGGTCTTGGACAGCCTTTGCTCGCCAAATCTTGAAGATTTTGCCGTCGAGACGGCAGTATGCCGACGGCCAAGGATTCATTCCTCTAATTTTGCATACAATTTCTTTTGCACTACAATTCCAATCTATTTTGCCGTCCTCTTTGCTAAGCATCGGATAATGTGTAGCCTTGGAATGGTCTTGAGGAGTGAATACCGCTCGTCCGCTCTCAATAAGCTCTAAGCCCTCTACCAAAGCCTCCGCACCGAGTTTGGCAAGTCTATCGAAGAGTTCTCCCGCCGTCTCTTGCTCGCCGATATCTACGGACTTTTGGAGCAATACGTCTCCGCTATCCACTTGCAACGCCGTACGCATAATCGACACCCCCGTGTGCTTTTGCCCCGTCAAAATCGCCCATTGGATAGGGCTGGATCCTCTAAACAAGGGCAACAACGAAGCGTGCACGTTGATGACGCCATGCTTAGGAATATCGAGTATACTCTGCGAGATAATTTGTCCGTAAGCACAGGTAACCATAACGTCGGGAGCAAGGCTAGCCAAAATTTCTTCTCCCTCATCTTTGATTTTTTGGAACTGCAAGACGTTGAGTCCTAAGTCGAGCGCCCGCTGTTTGACGGGGCTGAAAGTTATCTCTCGACGGTTGCGTTCTTTGTCGGGTTGAGTGACTACTGCCAATATCTCGTGTCCTGCGTCGTAGACTGCTTGGAGCGATTCTACCGCAAAGTCGGGAGTGCCCAAAAATACTATCTTCATTATTTCTTATACTCCTTGTCGTAGAAGAGTATGCCGTCGAGGTGGTCTATCTCGTGACAACATGCCCTAGCAATCAACTCCTCGGCTTGCAAAGACATATGATTGCCATATCTGTCTTGATATTCTACCGTAACTTTGTATGGTCTTGCCACGTTACAGCTACGTCCCGGCACACTCAAACAGCCCTCGGGACCTACCTGCTCACCCTCGGTAGCCACTATGACGGGATTGACGAGTTCTACGTAGAAGTCGTCGACCTCGACCACCGCTAGTCTTCTATTGATACCCACTTGCGGTCCTGCCAAGCCAACTCCGTCGGCATCTATCATGGTTTGCCTCATATCGTCGAGCAACTTGCCCAATTTTGCATCAAAAACCGTTACTTCTCTGCTCTTTTTACGCAAAGAAGCTTGTCCGTCCTTTACAATATCTCTGAGTGCCATACTTCCTCCTAATTCATAGCTTTGGGATCAACCTCGACGAAAACCGAGGTATTTTTGACAGTATTGTCACCCGCCGCACGATATATCTCTTTTATTATTTCTCTTTCGTTTTGCCTCTTGAATCGGGCAATAATCTGATATCTATATTTGTTTTGTATCCTTGCTACGGGAGATTTCATAGCTTGCATATACAAAAAGTCGTCTTGTCTATTCTTATACAACTTTTGCATATCTGCGTACACGCCCTTAGCTAATTGAATAACCTTATCCTCGTCCTCACCGCTCATCAGCACCCTTACAATGGTAGAAAACGGCGGGAATTGAGCCGTCTTTCTATTATTTAACTCTTTGGCTATAAATCCCTCGTAATCGCCGTCCACGGCAAAACGATATACGTAATGGTTAGGCGAATAGGTCTGCAAAAAAACCCTGCCCGGCTTTTCTCCTCTACCAGCTCTACCCGCAATTTGCGTGACGAGTTGATACGTCCTTTCCTCCGACCTATATTCGGAATTATATAAGCTGATATCCGCATCGAGAATGCCTACGAGCGTCACGTTGCTAAAGTCATGCCCCTTGGCTATCATCTGCGTGCCCACCAAAATTTGTGCTTTTTGCGCCTCAAACGCAGACAAAATGTCCAGATAAGCCGTTTTGGTGGTGGTCGTTTCGTTATCCATTCTCAACACGCTGACGTCAGGAAGCATTTTCTTTATCTCTTCCACAACCCTTTGCGTGCCAACTTTACCGTATTTAATATTTTCGCTTCCGCATGACGGACAACGGTCGAGCATTCTATACCTTTTGCCACAATAGTGACATTTGAGAAGGTTGTCAGCCGAATGATAGGTAAGTGATACGTCGCAATCTTCGCACTTGGCAACGTATCCGCACTTACGACACATGACGAAGGAGCTGTGACCTCTGCGATTGAGAAAAATCATCGCTTGTTCTCCACGTGATATAGTCTCGATGAGCGCCTTGCGTAACTGCACCGAAAAAATGCCTACGTTGCCACCGATAATCTCTTGTGACATATCTACTATCTTGATTGTAGGCAAACCGTTAGAGCTTATTCTACGAGTCATTTTGACGAGTTGATATTCGCCGTCGGTCGCCAATTTGTAACTCTCAAGCGACGGTGTGGCACTGCCGAGTATTATCTTAGCACCGTTGTAGCTTGCCCTAAACTGCGCGATATCTATCGTCTTGTATCTTGGATTGGAATCGCTGACGTAACTGCCGTCATGCTCTTCGTCTATGATTATCAATCCGACGTTTTCGACAGGTGCAAAGATAGCCGATCTTGCACCCACTACGATTTTGGCTTGTCCATCGTGGAGCTTCTTCCATTCGTCGAATCTCTCTCCGTCCGATAGCCCGCTGTGTATCATAGCTACAGTGTCGCCAAAATAGGCTCTAAAGTTTTTGAGCATCTGCGGTGTAAGAGCAATCTCAGGGACGAGCATAATGCAACTTTTGCCTTGTTGAAGCATTCGAGATATGCTCTCTATGTACACCATAGTTTTACCCGAACCCGTCACGCCGTGCAAGAGAACAGTCGTCTTGTCGGTGTTCTCTATCACGCTCAAAGCTCGTAGCTGGTCGTCGCTAAGATTCACTTGTTTTTTTTGTCCGACTATCTCGCCAAAAGGCGTACGGGAGAGTTGCTTATTCTTCTTGACGACGATACCCGCCCTAAGTAGCGAGTTGACTGCCGAAGCTCCGAACTCATCGTTGATTTCACTCAAAAACCTACCGCCGTCTTTTAGACTATCTACGATTTGCTTTTGCGTTTTGGCTCTAGCCGACAACGACTCTACCGCATCTTGATAATCTATCGCAAGCTCTACAAATAGCCGTGTCAGTTCTTTGACTTTGCCACCTCTAAGTTTTGGAGGCAAAAATAGCCTAAGGCTGTCGCAATATCTGATAAACATATTGTCTTTCATATATTGCATAAGCTCGAGCATCTCGGGTTTAACACAAGTAAAATCGTCCAATTTTCTTATTATGGGTTTTAGATTATCTCTGTCACTTCGCTCTACTATATCAATGCAAAAACCCTCAAGTCTTTGTGCTCCAAAGGGGACTAGCACTCTGTCGCCCTTGTTAAGACACAAATCTGAGGGGATGGAATAATCGAATATTTTGTCTACTTCTTGACTGCTTATATCTACGACAACCCTTGCTATCATAACTTGATTATCTCGCTTGCTATCACGTGGGCAAGCTTACTCTTAAGCACCTTTTCACTCTCAAAAATCTTACCTTGGCTAGTAAAAATACTTATCACGTTGGTATCGCTATCAAAGCCCGCCCCTTCCTTGGTCACGTCGTTTGCAACTACCATATCGGCATTTTTCTTGACTCTCTTTTGCTCGGCGTACTCGTCCAGATTGGTAGTTTCGGCACAAAAAATCACCAATTTTTTGTCGCCCTTTGCTCTACCTACAGCCTCGGCAATGTCGGGGTTCTTTTCCAACTCCAGCGTCACGCTATCGCCCTTGATTTTGTTGTCGTACCTATTCTTTGGTCTATAATCGCTAGGTGCCGCCGCCTTGATAACGACGTCGACGTCGCTCAAATTGTTCATCACGGCATCATACATGTCTACCGTGGTCTTGACTCTCACCACTTGGTGCAGATAGTCGGGAATTTCTACGCTAACTATGCCCGCTACCAAAGTGACCTTTCCGCCTCTCCTGGTAATGGCTTTGGCTAGTTCTATACCCATTTTTCCGCTTGAGCGATTGGTTATAAAGCGTACTCCGTCGATATTCTCTTGAGTTGCGCCTGCAGTAACCAGCACTCTTTTGCCTGCATAATCTTGCTTAGGTAATACCGTCTTGATTACCACGTCTACTATATCGCTCGGCTGGGCCATCTTACCTCGTCCGCTGTCGCCGCACGCAAGTCTACCCTCTATCGCATCTACAAAAATATATCCCTTGTCTTTGAGAGTAGCTATATTGCTCTGTGTGGTAGGATTGTCGTACATTGCCGTATTCATTGCGGGTGCAATGATGACGGGGCATTTGAGTGCAAGTACCGTGGTTGTAAGCATATCGTCCGCCACTCCCGTGGCAAGCTTGGCAATCACGTTGGCTGTCGCAGGGGCTATCACGCATACGTCGGCTTTTTTGGCAAGCGAAATATGTTCAACTTCCCACTCTCGGTCACGGTTGAACATGTCGCTTACGCAAGGTCTGTTTGACAATGTTTCAAAGGTGAGAGGCGCAACAAATTGGGTGGCATTGGCGGTCATAACGACGTCGACGCCCGCCTCCAACTTTTTGAGCCTTGACACTATCTCACAAGACTTGTAACAGGCTATTCCACCCGTAACTCCTAGTAATACGTTGATACCCTTAAGCATACTTATACGTTTTCTCTCTTGACTACGATTTTGCCTTCGTAAATCTCTTTGGCTGCAATAGAGATGGACTTTTCGCCCGTATCTTGGTAGAGATTAGGATTTTGGCTATCGAGCTGTCTTGCTCTCTTGGCTACTGCGCACACGAGAGCATATCTGCACTCTGCTTTTTTGATAAGTTTGTCGATTGGTGGATCTATCATCATAGGTCGTTACCTCCATATATTAAGTTATCTATAAATTTTTTGTTGTTTTCTACCCTACACTTTTGAGCTTTGATGATACTAATAATATCTTCCGCGCCCTTTTCGGCATCCTCGTTGACTACAATGTAGTCGTAGAAGACGGCTTGCTTTATCTCGTCTATAGCCGACTCGATACGCACTTTGAGTTGTTCTTCAGTCTCGGTGTCTCTGCCTCTTAGTCTTTCTTCTATCGTCGAACGGTTGACGGGAGTGAGGAATATCATCACTGCTTGAGGAAACTTGTTTTTGATATCGAGCGCCCCTTTGACGTCAATCTCCAACACCACGTCGTATCCCTCTTCGAGCTTATCCAGCACCTTTTGCTTAGGCGTTCCGTAATAGTTGCCGTACACTTGTTGATGCTCCAGGAGCTCGCCTGCCACCAGCATCTCTTTGAACCTGTCTTTGGTGACGAAATAATAGTTGACGCCGTCCACTTCCCCCGGTCTTGACTCACGCGTCGTCACAGACACGGAATATTGAAGATTGGGATAATTGCGTATGGCGTGTGCCAACACAGTACCTTTTCCTGCGCCGGAAGGTCCCGACACTACTACAAGCAAACCTTTTTTTCTCTCGTTGGACATAGCGAATTCCTTATTCTATGTTTTGTATTTGCTCTCTGATTTTTTCTATCAGATTTTTCAGACCAAGCACCTTGTCGGTGACGTTGACGTTGCAACATTTGCTACCGATAGTGTTGCTTTCTCTATTCATTTCTTGCACGATAAAGTCGAGTTTTTTGCCTACCGCTCCGCCCTCTTGGACGATTTGGTCAAAGTGAATAAGGTGTGCCTTGAGTCTTGTAATCTCTTCGTCTACGCACACTTTGTCACTATAAAAAGCCACTTCGTTGAGCAGTCTTGTCTCATCTATTTGTACGCCTTGCAAGCTTTCTTCTATCCTATCTTTGAGTTTAGCTTTGTGCTCGCTTACCATATCGGGAGCGTACTTCTCTATCTCGTCGACTAATCCCTTGAGCTCCTTATTCTTGGCAAGCAAGTCTTGCATGATAAGTCCGCCTTCCTTCTCTCTCATAGCGTTGAGATTGTCAAGAGCCGTGATAGTCGCTTGCTCGACGAGCTTAGCTAGCGTCTCTTCATTTTGCTCGTTAGGTTGCGTATTGATAACCTCGGGCATACGCATAATCTCGGCTGTGCCGATATTGTTGACGCAACCCGTAGCATTGGCAATTTCCCCTGCTATAGCGTAATATCTCTTGGCAAGCTCTATATCCGCCGTGACGCCTGCCTTGCACTCTCTATTGTCCTCGTAGTTGACGAAGACGTCAAAGTGACCTCTCACCGCCTTACTCTTGATAAGTCTACGCACGAGGTCTTCGGCAAATGTAAATCCCTTAGGGAGCTTGACTCCCAAATCCAAAAATCTGTGGTTGACGGTCTTGATTTCTATCGTGACTTTTTGGCTATCTATTTCGCTTACGCCCTTACCGTAGCCCGTCATACTAAAAATACGCATATATGCCTCGTATTATTTTATTTACAATAATATAGCACATTATTAAAATATTTACAAGAAAAATTATATAATAAAGGAAAATGAGAGCCTTATCGACTCTCATTGTATATTAAACCACACGTTACGGTTAGACGTTCTTTTCTTTTGTATTGTATGGCAAGAATGCTCCCGTCAATACGAAGAATATAGCGGCTATTACAGCTCCGCCTACCGCAATTGCATAATCTCCTCTAAGACCGTTGTCGCCTATATAGTACTGCATCAACAATACAAATGCTATTGTACCTACCAAAGCCACGAACGATAATATAACGCTTATAGACTTGGCAATTGTGACAGATATAGATTTCTTATTCTCTCCCAACGAGAAAATCGAACATATCAGCACCAATCCCAGCAACGTCGTCGCAGCGATGCTAATTATCGATATGAGCGAGAACCAATGCACGTCGTTCATTATCGAATATTCTCCAATAATTCTATATACTAAATAATTATTCATTCCAAAGGCTTCGCCTTCTTGGACGTCTCTTCGAGTATACATAGAGCTTATATCTTCCAAAATTAGTTCTGCTCCCTTAGGATAATTGTTAGCCTCATAATATTCGACCATACTCTCGTCAAAATAATTGAATACACCAAATCCCGTATTCATCGTTGCGTCCTTTGCAATACTCTTGAAAGTAAAGGACACGAAACCGCCCGACATACACCCTATTGCGACAATTAGCATCACGGCTGTGATTGCCTTCAATATCAGAGTTTTACGATTTATTCTTATCTTATCTACAACGACGCCTTCAATAAACTTTGCAATTCCCAAAACCGCGATCAAGATTATTGCGACAATCAAACCGTATCCTGCCTGCAAATTGTATGCAAATACACCACAAGCTCCTTTGTTGATAACAACTGTCAGTCCTAATACAAACAATATTTTTGCTATGCCTATGGTATTTTTATTGTTCTTGTCAACGTTCTTCTCGTCTATTGCCCTTATAAGCCATATCAATGCAACGAACACTCCGACAATCGAGGTTAGAATATAAAGCATCAGACTTATAGCACCTATATGTTGTGCCACGGTTGCGCTAAACTCACTGCTTCGCATATATAGGCGCATAGAAGTATAAGAACTCAGCACCAACACATCCTCTGCCGATTCCTCGTCGCCTCTAAGTATGTATTTAGATAATTCTGCCGTTTGATCGACAAAATCTTTGTAGACGTCGTCTTGTTGCTGTTCCTTCTCGGTATTGTCCACAAAAGAATCAAAATATAACGTAAGCACTTTGATAGAATCTATCTCCAAATCATTATCAATTGACATATCAGCCGTATCGTACTTGCATTCTATCTTATATATTGGAGCAAACACCATACATAAGCAAACTATCATTACAGCCAAAAATACTGCACTTTGAATTATTTTCCTGGCTTTAGATTGACTATATTTTGGACGAAGGGTGACTCTCTCTTTGTTCTCCATCAATATCGAGTTGCTCTCTTCAATATACTTATTGGAACCTTCTTCGCTTTGGTCTACTTGTTGTTTTTCTTTAATCTCTTTGACATCGTTTAGCTTTTCTTCTTCATTGACGTCTTTAGAAACTCTTGTCCCACAAAAGGCACAATAATTGGCGTCATCTCGTATCTCTTTTCCACAATTGTAACAAAACATATTAACCTCACCTTGCAACGTTAGTATTTTTATTATATCTACCTATTACTTTCTTTGTCAAGACCAATTATCACTACTATTTGTACCTCTCTCGACACCTTTGCCAATATATGCGATATAAAAATATTATAAGAAGAAAGGACGTGGACGTCCTTCCTTATTCAAATGCTTTAATAAATATGCAGCGATTTACCTATAATACCAATACATATTGGAAATATAATATCTAATCGTATCAATACCACTATACATCTCACTAAACAACACGTAGAATAATATTCCAAGTGACAAAACGCTTAGACATATAGCGGCGATACACAATTTAGCGGCTTTCCAATTATTATCTTTGATTGCAATGGGCTTAAATCCCATACCCATTACTAATCCGAAGAGTGGTGCAATAAATGCTAGCACCAACGAAGCTATCGACCAACCAACTAGGACGGAGCCTTTCTCTTTTTTGATTACTTTGCGCTCAACGTAATTGTCGGTAGCGCAACCGCAATTGGGACAAATAACTGCATCGTCGTCTATCTCTTTGCCACACTTTTTACAAAACATACTCTACCTCCAAATCAAAAAGTGCCTATCATACCTACAAGTGCAACCGAATATACGATTGAGAAAATGATAGTCAAAACAAAACACGCTACGCTTATCCAAATAGCCGCCGTGCATTTCTTCCTCGACGATTCGTCATCAATAGCAACTGCCTTAGGACGATAAATTAGTCCCATAATAAACCCGACTAACGGAATAAAGAAGGACATAACCAACGCAATAATAGACATAGTATTTACGTTGTTACTGTCATCGACGTTACTTTTCGGTTTAGTATTTGACCGATTATAATTACTAGTCGGCACCCCACAATTTGGACAAATGACTGCGTCGTCACTTATCTCTTTGCCACATTTTGAACAAAACATAGATTATCCTCCTAATCCTTGGTAATAATTATATTATAATGGCACACTGTGCCTTTGTCAAGATAAAAATTGCACATTGTGCTATTATTTGAATATGCAAAAAATCGAAGATATTCAAAAAAGACTGCGAGAAGCAATACAATGCAGTAATATAAGTCAAAAAGAACTTGCTCAACGGCTAGGCATCAATCCCTCTACCGTCAGCAAGTATATGCGACTTGATAAATATCCATCTCTCGACACCTTTGCCAATATATGCGATATTCTTGACGTGTCCGCTGACGAAATTTTGGGGCTAAAAGACTAAAAAAACTCAATACGTATCAACAAAAACGCAGTCTTTCGACTGCGTTTTTGATTGCTAAATCAAAGCGTATTGATTATTTGTAATATTGGTTAAATACGTAATACTTTTCGCTACCGTCGGTGGTAGTTACCTTATAAATCGTCTTATTTGAACCATCGGATGTCCAGTAATTATCAATTGCGTTGATACTTTGCACGTTATCTATCACTTGTCTCTCGAGTGCGTAGAAGTATACCTTTTTACCTACTTGGTAGTAATCACTTCTAAACGTTACGCTCTCGCCTGCTCCCACAGTAATCTCTCGTTCCGAGCCCTTGGCAATATCGTATATATAATATCTGATTTTGTCAACGTCGTCCTTATCTTGCTTGGAATATAACAGTTTACCGTCAAAACTAATATCTACGTCTAAGACGTCTTCGTCAATTATGATATCTCCATTCAAAGTATAAGCTTTGCCATCAATCATAACCATGTCAAGAAAGACGAACGCATTTACCCCCTTGGATATAGTAAAGATACATTCTTTGTCTTCAAATAGACTAACGTCCGTAGTATTGCTCAATAGAAGTTGAGGTTTGCCGCCTACTCCAATAGATATAGATGCCTCATTTGCACCCTTAAGCATCTTCTGGAGATCTATTTTGACGGTCAAATTGCCCACAACGTCAAAGCCGAAAGATTGCACGTATGGTGCGGTAGTTTGCTTGTCTACAATATTGCACACTTTTAGTATTACACTATCATCGAACTCCTCTACTACGTCGGCTATATAATAATTAAACTTAATCTCTTTACTCTTGCCCGACTTGATATCATAGACGTACGTATTGAGATTGCATTTTGTTCCTTCTATATACAAATCGAATTTTCGTTGTCGTCATAGGTTGGAGTCAAATATTGGAAAATCTTCTTGTTGGCAATTGTAACTTCTTCCGTAGGTACAGCGCTATTTAACAAATCAAAATCGACTTTTGGGAACAATGAACCTACGTATTCACCTTGTTGGGTATAATACTTATATCCGCCGCTCACTTCTTTTTCTTGATAATCACCGCATTCATACGTATCTCCATAGCTCACTCTTTCTTCAAAAGCTTTGCTTGAAGTTTTGATTTGTCCGTCAGGTGCAACGTAGTAAGTGGTATTGGACTCAGTTGCATAAAACTCCTTACCGTTGACGCTGCCCTCTACACCGGACACGACGTTGCCTTTAGCTCCCGTCAAGATATATTTGTCTTGTTCATTGATTTGATAGTACAATCCATCGTTTATCTTGATGAACTCCAATGTAGAGGTATTAATACTTGTATTAGTTTCAAAATTGAACAAAGTATAATAAGTCTTACCTGTCGTTGATAGAGTATACCTAAATACAGCTAGCCCAAAATCGTCTATGCCGCCTGTCATTATAGCCCCTTCCTCTACGTTGAGCCCTGTCAATTCTTGCAAAGAAAATGCCAGCTCTTTTTGTTCGCCGAAGAGCTTGTTGACGTCTTGATTGCTGCAACCTGCCAAACTTATCGTCAAAACTATGACTAAACAGATAAGTATAGCAACCGAAATCTTTTTCATAATTCTCTCCTTTTTTGCGCTTTTGCGCTTTTTCTACATTATACTAGATAATTATTTTTATGTCAATATGTTTCAAAAAATAACAAAAAATTCGGACGCCTTGGCGTCCGTTTTCAATACTCTAACTCATAATTTACTCTTGTCCTATCATAGTTAGCAACTCTGCTTCGTCTATAATTTTGATACCTAATTTGATAGCTTTGTCCAGCTTTGAGCCTGCATCTTCGCCTGCAACAACCAAATTGACGGCTTTAGATACGCTGTCGGCAGTCTTTCCGCCATTCTCCTCTATCAACTGCTTGGCTTGCGAACGCTTGAGCGTAGGGAGCGAACCCGTAAGTACTACGACGTAGCCCGTCATTGCCCCGCTCCTTACTTCCTCCTCTTTGATTTTGACACCCAAAGAGTACAATTCTTCTATTGCTTTGACGTGGTCAGGGTTGGCGAAATATTCAATGACGCTCTTAGCCATTATCTCGCCAAAGTCCTCGATTGCAGTCAAATCTTCCATACAAGCCCTTTGAAGATTTTCCATACTGCCGAATTTTTCTGCCAACTGTTTAGAAGCCTTCTTGCCGATATTGGCTATGCCAAGTGCAAAAATCAACCTCGCAAGAGTGGTGTTTTTGCTGTCGTCAATAGCAGTGAGAATATTGTTGATTTTGGTTGCTTTAAAGCCCTCTATTCCTTCAAAGTCCTCAGCCTCCAATCTATAGATATCTACAAAATTGCTCAGCACGCCCTCTTCCATCAGCGTCTCTATTGTCTTCTCGCTAAGCCCCTCGATATTCATCGCTTCTTTGCTGACGAAGTGCGTCAAAGCCGACACGACGGCGGGAACGCAATTTTTGTAATTGGTACATTTGACGAATGCGCCTTGCCACTCAACGGGACTGCCGCAAGCAGGACATACGGTAGGTTTGTCAATCTCTTTTGAGTTAGGATAATGCTCCGCCACACCCATTATCTCGGGAATGACGTCGTTGGACCTACGCACGAACACGCGACTACCTATTTTGATATCCTTGCGCAATATTTCGCTATAATTGTTGAGAGTCGCTCTCGACACGGTTACGCCCGCCAGCTCCACAGGCTCCAATATCGCAAGGGGATTGAGTTTGCCCGTCCTCGACACTTGCCATACCACGTCTTTGACGATAGTGGTCGCCTCTTGAGCGGGATATTTGAACGCCATAGCCCACCTAGGGAATTTTTCGGTGAAGCCTAGCCTCTCTCTCGTAGCCACGTCATCGACTTTGATTACTGCTCCGTCTATGAGGAAGTCAAGGCTGTCCCTGCTCTCGCCAATAGCGTCAACGCCTGCGATAACGTCGTCAATATTGTCATATAACTCAAATTTTCCGCTCACTCTAAACTTGTTATCACGCAAAAACTTTATCATATCACTGCCACTCTCAAACGGCTTGTCGATAAAATTGACGTTGTACACGTTGACTTCGAGATTCCTCTCGGCAGTAACCTTGGGATCGAGATTTCGTATAGCTCCCGCCACGCCGTTGCGAGCGTTTTTTAGAGGTGTAACCCCCTCTTTGGCATTGTATTTTTCCAATTCGGATAGACGCATTATGCCCTCGCCTTGCACTTCCAATACGCCCTTATAATCAATCTTTAGAGGCACCGACTTGATGGTTTTGACTTGCGCAGTGACGTCCTCGCCTTCTACGCCGTTGCCTCGAGTTGCGCCCCTGACCAGCTCGCCGTTTTCGTAAGTGAGGTTGATAGTCAATCCGTCATATTTGTATTCCAAAGAACAAGTCGGCAACTTGCCGTCCGCCGTCTTGAGCTTTTCTAGCCATGCTCTAAGCTCTTCTTTGCTCTGACACTTGTCAAGGCTGTACAACCTACCCAAATGACGTACACTCTCAAATTTACTCAGAGGCTGACCTCCGACTCTTACGGTAGGAGAATCGGCAAGCACGATGCCACTCTCCTTTTCCATTGCCACTAGTTGGTCGTAGAGTCTATCGTACTCAACGTCGGCTATAGTCGGCTCGTCTAGCACGTAATATTGATAAGCATATCGGTTGAGCTTGTCAACCAAAGCTCTCATCTCGTCCATAATCTCTCCTTAATTTGCATTTTTGTCGATACGTATCGACTTTTAGCCCTCTATAATCTCTATTGGTGCCAATCGCATGTTGAAAGTTTTTACACCTAGTCCCGCAAATTCTATCCTTGCATTTTCGCCAAGTATCTCCACTATTTTGCCCTCGCCGAACCTCGAATGTCTAACAATTTGTCCCTCTTTGAACTTGGACAACTCTCGTCCCTTCTCTACGCATGGGCGAGCCGTGGCAAAGGCAGGCGTAGGTTTGCTGATAGTAGTATAATCAATCTTGCTCTTAGGTGCTTCGTAATACTGACCGTAAGGCTTTTTGTCCTCACGTTCTTTTTCCAGACCGCCCTCTTTCAAAAATCTACTTGCTAAGCCGTACTCTCTATGTCCGTAACGAAAACGGCTAAATGCGTTGGTGAGATAGAGTCTTTCTTTGGCTCTGGTCACCGCAACGTACATAATACGTCTTTCTTCTTGCAAAGCTTCGTCGTCGGCAAGAGCAGTGGTTACGGGAAAGAGCCCGTCCTCTAGTCCTACAACGAATACACACCTAAATTCCAAGCCCTTGACTCCATGCACCGTAGCCAAAGTAACGCTATTCTCGTCGTCGCTTCTATCGTTGTCCGTCAATAGAGAAACAGACTGCAAAAAGTCCTCAAGCATAGGATTTTCGTTGTCACGACAATATTCTTTGACTGCCGTAACGAAATCGTCGATATTGTCAAGACGGTTGGCGTCCTCAGCCACCTTTTTGTCGTAAGCCGATTCAAAATCAATTATTTCCCTTGCTTGGTCAATAAAACCGCCTAGAGGCATATCTTTTACGCTCTCCAATCTTATTATCACGTCGCTGAACTTGGCAATATTGTTGGCTGTCGCCGACGGAAGTCCCAAAGCATGCACCTTCTTGATAGCGTCGTACAACCTAAGTCCATTCTCCTGCGCCGCTTGCATTATCTTAGAAATCGCACCGTCACCTATTCCCCTCTTAGGCGTGTTGATAACCCTCAATATACTCTCACTGTCGCTAGGATTGGCAACAAATTTGAGATAAGCCAAAAAGTCTTTGATTTCCTTTCTATCAAAGAACTTGTTACCACCCACTACCTTGTACGGATAGTTGTATAGAGCCAGCTTCTCTTCGAAAGAACGAGATATGGCGTTGGCACGATATAGTACGGCAAAGTCGCTGAAACTGTAGCCGTTGTAGCGCATGAGTGCAGTGATTTGCTCGATTACGTAGTCGGCTTCGGTTTTTTCATCGCTCAAAGAACGGTAAATTACCCCCGTTCCCTTGCTTCCCTCGGTCCAAAGATTTTTTTCCACTCTGCCGCTGTTGTTGGCAATGATTTTGTTGGCAACCGCTAGGATATTGCCCGTAGAACGATAGTTTTGTTCCAATTTATACAGTCTACAACCTGCGAACTCCTGGTGGAACTTCTTGACGTTATGCACCTCTGCCCAACGCCAGCCGTATATACTTTGGTCGTCGTCACCCACGGCAAAAACGTTGCCGTACTTCATTGAGAGCATGCGAACAAGCATATATTGAATGCGGTTGGTGTCTTGGAATTCGTCAACATGGATGTATTGGAATCTCTCTTGGTACTTATTGAGGATATCCGGACGAGAGGTAAAAAGCTTGACGGTCTTGAGTAGCAAATCGTCAAAATCGAGAGCGTTGTTGTCCACCAATGTCTGCTCGTATATCTTGTAAATCTCAGTTATCAACGAGCTATTGTGCTCTATCTTAATCCTTTCGCCATAGGCTTCGGGGGCAAGAGCGTGGTTCTTGGCGTTGGAGATATGCCAACGCACCGTCTTATAAAAATCCTTCTCGGTGTCCATACCGATATCGCCGATAATACGCTTGACTATCTTGGTACAATCGGCGTCGTCATATATGGTAAAGTTGGGACTAAAGCCCTCGATATTCTCTATCTCCGCACGCAAAATGCGAGCACAAAGCGCATGAAAAGTCGAGATAGTCACTTCGCTTCTGCCCGTCACTTGATATACTCTCTCCTTCATCTCGCCCGCCGCCTTGTTGGTAAAAGTGATGGCAAGGATGTGATGAGGAGCTACGCCCTTTTCTTCGATAAGATATGCTATACGATAGGTAAGCACACGGGTTTTTCCGCTACCTGCGCCTGCCAAAACCAACACGGCGCCTTCGGTGTCAAGGACGGGTTTTAGCTGTTCGGGATTGAGCAATTTGGTATAATCCATACTTCCTCCAAAGTCATGATTTATTATACCATATCGCCAAGTGATTATCAATCACTTATACTATTTTGTAATCTTTTCTTTGACGTATCTATCCTTAAGTTTCTTGTACCACTTAGACATCTGCAAGACCATACGTTGTTTGTTGACTTCGTCGTCGACTTTGACAATATAGAGGTCGTCGATAATTCTTCCGATAGGATTGGTAGTGACTTCTTGTCCTTCCATCATCTTTTCCACAGTCTTGTACGCCATATCTTCACGCGACTTGTAAAAAGAACGAGCAATTATTTCTTTTCGTTGCTCCTTTTCGTGCTTTGCTTGCAATCGAATTTTGGCTTGTTTTGCCAAAAAATGCAAAGAAGAATCATGAGAGTCTTGCATATATCCTCCTAAAAAAACGTATTATATTCAATTTTGTACGTGAATTACTTTTGATATCTATATAATACTATTTTTGTCGCTTTGTTGCAAGCAAAATTTGAATATTTTTCAAATAATCAAAAAATAGTCCAAACCCCCGATTTTTCGATAAAATACGCCATTTCAAAGATATATTTTTAGCGATTTTTGCAATTTTTTGTCATATTATGTATAATTATTGATAATAAATTTGAATTTTGTTCAAATATTGGATACAACTTTCTTTTGAATATAAATGATTTGTTCACCAACCTTAGATACACTCCGACCAATATCGCTTGACGACTCTGTATTTGATGCTATGCCAGACCAATCCTAATACAGCTATGTCAACAAGCATATTGTTGCAACTCAATACTCTAATAAATAATCAACCCGCAACTATCGTTGCGGGTATGACTTTAGGCTTTGTTTCTCTTGCGGGCTGCTTCTGCCTTCTTCTTACGCTTTACGCTTGGTTTTTCATAGGCTTCACGCTTACGCAATTCTCCAATAATGCCGTCTCTAGCGCATTTACGCTTAAATCTTCTGATAGCACTATCCAAAGACTCGTTTTCTCCAACTTTTACCGTAGACATGATTTCGCCCCCTTTCCGCTAGCCGGAAATATTCTTCTATATCTTACCCTAATATCTTAGACTTGTCAAACGATTTTTAGTCGTTAACCCATTTTTTCGTCAAGTTGTCTACCGCCAAGCAAATGCAAGTGCAAGTGCTCTACGCTTTGACAGCCGTGTTTGCCCTTGTTGGTTATTATTCTAAAGCCCTCGTCAAGCCCATTGTCCTTGGCAATCTCGGCAAGCTTCTTGACCATTTTGCCTACGACCACCGCTCTATCGTCGTTGAGTTCAGCGACCGAAGCAAAGTGCTCCTTTGGTATAGCAAGCAAATGTACCGGCGCTTGCGGATTGACGTCTTTGATGACTATAAACTCTTCATCCTCGTATACTTTGCTGCTTGGGATTTCCCCTTTGATTATTTTACAAAAAATACAATCCATATTATTCTCCTTTGCGGGCAAATCATATCTTTGCCCTCATTATTTTATTGGTTTACACACCAAAATATCGTCTATTATTTTTTCACCTATCGCTTGCACGAGTCGGTCGGTATCAACGCCTATCACTTTACATCTGATATACTCTCTGCTGTAGCCCTCGGCGTACTTGCCGTCGCTGACTTCCGTCAAAATCTCTACTTCTTTGCCGATAAACTTGCTAAGATATTCTTGCTTGCACTTGCCTACAACCACGCCAAGACTCTCTTTTCTTAGTTTTACACTTTCCCCGTCCACTCTCTTCATCTTGCTAGCAACCGTACCTTTGCGAGAAGAATAAGGAAAAACGTGTACTTGCCCAAAGCACACCTTAGCCACGAAGTTTTCCGTTTCTAGAGCTTGCTCTTGCGTCTCGGTAGGGAATCCTACGATTACGTCGGTGGTGATATTGGCGTCAGGGTAATACTTACGCACTAGCTCTACCTTGTCGAGATATTGAGCAGTGACGTATTTTCTATTCATCTTTTTGAGTACGCCGTCGCTTCCACTCTGCAAACTAAGGTGGAATTGAGGACAAAAACTCTTTAGTTTTTGCGTAGCCGTCAACAGCTCGTCCGTAATTGCGGACCACTCCAACGAGCCAAGTCTTATGCGACACTCTACGTCCGTCAAAGCCTCGATAAGCTCGGTGAGCGAAGTCCCCGTATCCAAGCCAAACGACGACATATCTATGCCCGTCAAGACTATTTCGTGGCAAGAATTTTGTAGTCTACGGCACTCGTCCACCACCGAGGATAGACTGCGCGAGCGACTTCTACCTCTAAGATAAGGGATAAGACAGTAGGAACAAAAGTTGTTGCATCCGTCTTGTATCTTGACGTATGCCCTCGTCCTCTCGACGATAGCCTCAAAGTCGTCCTCATATTGCGTAGGCAATGCGCTAACCACCACGCCCGTATCTTGCAATTTATCCACCAGACTTGCCTTGTCGGCAACACCCGACACGTAGGTAACGCCCTTTTTGGTCTCAAACTGCTCGGCGTTGTTTTGCGAGGCGCAACCGCATACTACTATCTTGGCATCGGGATTGCACGCTAAGCACCTAGACACGTATTGTCTGGACTTACGCTCCGCCTCGTTGGTGACGGCGCAAGTGTTGAGAATATATACCTCTGCCCATTGCAAGTCCTCGACCACCTCGTGTCCTCTCTTTCTAAGCTCTCCCGTCAAGCAGTCGCACTCGTATTGGTTGACCTTGCAACCGAGGTTGCATACGGCGATTTTCATATATTCATCTCTCCCGACTCGTACTCTATCAAGGCGCAAGTGGCTATAGCGGCTGTTTCGCACCTCAATATACGCTTGCCGAGGCTAACTATATTGGCACCGGCTGCTCTTGCTCTTGCTACTTCGCTCTCGTCAAATCCGCCCTCGCTTCCAATGATTATTGCGATAGACTTCGCCTCTCTAAGTCCCTCGATATCTCCTATTCTGCCCACGGTAGCGTTTTCGTAAGGCATAACGACTATATCGCATTGGGAGGCAATATCCAACATATCGTCGTAATCGACTATCTCGCCTACCGTTACTCTCATGCTTCGTCCACACTGTTTGCAAGCCTGCAAAGCAATCTTATCCAATCGCTCCTTATTAAACTTGCTCTCAGTCACGTATTGCGAGCGAAAAGGCAAAATTTCGCTCACTCCGAGTTCTACGCCTTTTTGAATGATAATATCGAGTTTGTCACCCTTAGGCAAGGCTTGACAAAGCACAATCTTCTTATTAGGTTCGGCTTGATTGACTACGACTTGGTCTATCTTGGCTATAGCGTAGTCCTTGTTGATAGCCGTGATAGTACACTCGTATTCCGTAGGCTCGTCCAGACACACAATCGCCTTGTAGCCTACCTTATAACGCAAAACCTTGGTGAGATGAATAAACTCATCGCCACGTATAATTATCTCGTCCTCTCGTCTATCGCACGCCTCTACAAAAAATCTTCTTATTTCCATTGTACCGTCATACGCAAAGCAACCCACTCGCCTTGCTCTATCCTCTCCACTATTTGATAGCCTTTACTCTCAAAGGCACTCTCTACGTCGGACTTTCTATCCTTGATTATACCCGAAACAATCACGTCTTTTCCTCTCTTGACGTATTTGCCAAGGTCGTTAGATAAGCCTATAAGCACGTCTGCGGTAATGTTGGCTATCACCACGTCGTATTTAGACGAAGTCTTGTCCAAAAGGTTGGCACTATCCACGTTCATCTTGTCTGCCACGCCGTTGAGAAGAGCGTTTTCGTTGGCTACCCTCACTGCCTCTAGGTCTATGTCGTAGGCATCTACCTTATCTGCACCCAATTTGACGGCTACGATGCCGAGTATTCCGCTACCCGTACCCACGTCAACCACGCTCTTGCCTTCGAGTCCTATGCTCTGCATGAGGCGTATACACATAGACGTCGTCTCGTGTTGCCCCGAACCAAATGCCGTGCCCGCGTCTATCAGCACCGTCTTGTCGTCCACTTCGCCCTCTATCCAACTTGGACGCACCGTTATCTCACCGAGGGTGATTGGCTTTTGCGTCTCTTTCCACTTCTCCACCCAATCGTTGTCGTCGGTCTCGGCTATGCTATAGCTTAGTTCTCCCAAGTCAAAAGGACAATTATCTCGCAAAAATTGTATTCTCTCATCCAATCGTGCAAGTATATCTTCCAATTCGTCGGGCGTAAAGTAACCTTTGACGTACACGTCCTCACCTTGATTTAGCACCTCGTCCGACACGTAGTCGTACAATACCTCTCCCTCCAATTCCTTAAAGTCGTTGAGGTCGTATATTCCCACGCCCTTAGAGCCCAACTCTTGCATTATGTCCGCCACCAATTCGCTGGCTTCGCTCGTCGTTTTGATTGCAATTTCTTTGAATATCATAGTGACTTAATTATAATATAAGGCAATCGCAAAATCAAGTGATAACTATATTTTGAAATAACAAAGACGCCCCCTACCGAGTGCGTCTTGTATAGTTATTGTTGATATTATTCTTTAGCAATATCTCCGTCAGTGCAATGGATGACGTAGTTGCCTGTACCGTTATCCCAAAGTTTCATTTTATCTATTGCATTCCACTGTTCCATAGTACCCTGAAAAATTATGGTTGTAAGATTGCTACAATTATTGAAAGCATAAGAAAAAATTCTCGTTACACTGTTCGGTATAGTAATAGTTGTCAATTCACTACAATCTGAGAATGCATAAGTAGCAATACTAATTACTGACCTACCACAGTAAGTGTTAGCGATAATTAGCTCACTTTGAGGCTTTTTATATCCTGAAACAATATAGACGTCGTCATCTTGGCTATAAATTACATCTGTCCACTCCAAATTTCCGTCGTCACAAATTACGGTATATTCTGCGGTATTGTTGTCCCAATCTTTACCCTTACTTATTGATGCCCACCTTTTTATTGTTCCATCAAATATTATAGTTTCCAAGCTACTACAGTCCTTAAACGCTTCGGCACCTATACTCTTTACGCTACTTGCAATAGTAATTTGCGTAAGATTACTGCAATTACGGAATGCACCCGCCCCAATACTATTTACCCCATAAGGCACGTAGACTTCCGTAATATTGGAGCTGCTGCTAAACGCATCTTCGCCTATACTTTTTACAAATTCTCCGTTGTAATTGTCCGGAATCTCTATCTCGCTTAGGTCCATTCCGATAAGTCTAAAACCAACAACCTCATATCCATCGTCTTTGTGCACCAAGTTATAATATTTTGCAATGCTATCCTTTTGAATTTGTCCATCATCGCACTCAACGACATACTCTGCAGTAAAGTAATCCCAACCATAAACCTTATATACTTCGTTCCAATCAGACATTGTCCCTAGATAATTGATTGTAGTGAGTTTTGTGCAGAGCATAAAGGCAGACGTTTCTATATAATCAACGCTTTCGGCTATCGTTACGTCTTCTAGGTTTTCACATTGCCAAAACGCACGATAACCAATACTCTCCACACCTTTTGGTATAACTATACCTGTAAGATTATTACACCCAAAAAAAGCATTTTGTGCGATGCTCGTAACGCTTCCTCCTGTTGGTATTACACTATTTTGACATCCCTGCAAGAGAGTTTTGCTTTCGGTTTCTATTAAACAATTGCCACTGCTATGATATCTCGTATTGTTAACGTCAACTTTTATACTTTTAAGACTTCTACAATTGCGAAAAACTGTTTCGCCTATGCTGGTCACACTCGCAGGTATGCTAATGTTTTGTAGGCTAGAGCAACCGCTAAACACCTCTTCACCTATACTTTTCACACCATTTGGCATGTTAATCTTCTCTAAATCAACACAACCTACAAATGCAAAATCATCTATATCTATGATACTGTCAGGCAATATTACGTTTTTTATTTTCGGATTGTTAAAATATTCGTAGTTAAAATTGCAATATATTCCAAGTATTGCCCAATAATTACCAAACGCAAATTGATTAATCTTTGTAATATTATTAGGCAAAGTCAAATTGGTTGCCTGTCCTGTATAACCTAGTAGCATACTCTCCTCATCGCCGGAATAAATAATATATCCGTTTTGGTCTGTAGTAAGATTAGAATGGATATCATCCGTATACACGTTTTTTGCATAATAAGCTACACTACCATTACTTGACTCGCCTGCAACAATATCAAGGGAAGACTTATTACATACCTCTAGCAAATTACAACACCCTTCAAAAGCTCCGTATCCGACACTTTCCAACCTTTTTCCTAAAGTTACTTTAGTCAATTTTACGCATGAACCAAATGCACCTTCACCTATATAAGTTACAGCGTTAGGTATAATTATGGTTGTTAGACTACTGCAAAAATAGAATGCTATATCCCCTATACTAGTTATAGTATCAGGCAAAGTCAAATTCGTCAGCCCACTGCAACCCAAAAATACACCTTCCCCTATACTCGTTATGCTATCAGGAATACTGACGCTAATCAATCCTGAGCACATTGCAAATCCTGCCATTGACTCATCTTCAATCTTTATACTAGTCACAGCCTTTCCGTTATATTCAGAAGGGATAGTCAAAACACCCTTTTGGATGGTTTGATTAATAGAAATATTTTTTAAATATGTGTTATATGAAAATATTGAGACAAAATCATACAAGGACATACATCGCACCAAACCATACCCCTCTTCAGTAAGCCCTGTTACGACATAACTATTGCCTTCAAGTTTATACGTAAGGTATTGTGAAACGTCTATATATGATTCGTGCTCATTGTTTTCCGTACCCGAATTACTGTCACCTTTCCAATTGTCACTAGAACCATCATCAATATTATCTTTGTTGTTGTTCTTACAAGCAACAAGCAAAAACGTCGAAACAACAAGCACTATAACTACCAACAAAATAAACAAACTTCGTCTTTTCATAATTCCACCTACCTACCTAATTATAATAACGCAACATTATTTTGTCAACTTCAAAATTTGGCACATCGCTATATTCTAATAATAATTAGAAGTCAAGACAAAAGTTCTAATTATTGTTAATATTTGGATATGAATGAAATACAAAAAATCTTTGATTTTGACATCAAAATATTTGCCGAGAGGCTAAAAGAATTGCGTATCGAAAAGGGCGTTGGACAAAACAAACTTGCCGAAGACCTCGACTTGTCCAATGCAAGTATCAGTTATTGGGAAAACGCAAAGCAAGAGCCTACCGCCTCGGCGATATACAAGCTTGCTAAGTATTTCAACGTTTCTACCGATTATCTCTTGGGTTTATCCGATTGACTTGTCGCCGTTGGCGGCTTTTTTTATAAAAGAACTCGCCTTGTTGCCAAAGCGAGTATTATTTATTTTTTGTTATATTTTTTGATAAGCGGATACTGTGAGTCGCTAAGACTGTCCTCAAACTCTCTAAGCAATTTGAGTTGTTTGCTTGATAGGTTCTTAGGCGTCTCGACCTTGATTGTCACGTAGAGGTCACCGTAGGAGTCTTTTCGTAGCATCTTCATTCCGTAACCCTTGAGCCTTATCTTGGTGCCCGATTGAGTACCTTGAGGGACCTTGAATTTTGCTATTCCCTTCAAGGTTTTGATTTCTACCTCCACCCCGCAAGCGGCATCGTAATAGCCTATAGGATATTCGGTGTGTAGGTCGGAGCCGACACGTTTGAAGTCAGGACTATCCACAACGTAGAGAACAAGGACAAGATTACCCTTAGGTCCGCCGTTGCGACCACAGTTACCTTCGCCTCTTATAGTCATATTGATACCGGTGTCTACGCCAGCAGGTATGTTGACGGTTACGCTAGCTTCCTTTCTCACGTAGCCTGCGCCGCGACAAGACGAGCATTTTTCTTCTACGATTTTACCCTTACCGCCACAATAAGGACATACAGTCTGCACGATTTGTTGTCCAAATAAAGTGTTCTGAGTCTTACGAATAGTGCCCGTGCCGTTACAATGAGGACAAACCTTGACGGATGAGCCTGACTTAGCGCCCGAGCCTCCGCAAGAAGAACACGTCTCGTCACGATTAACCCTTATCGTCTTTTTGACGCCGTTGTAGGCTTCCTCAAAGCTCAAAGTAACCTTGACTTGAATATCGTCCCCCTGTCTTGGCGCATTAGGATTGCTACGACCGCCACCGCCAAAACCGCCGAAGAAGGAATTGAGTATATCCCCTAAGTCACTGCTGAAACCACCTGCGTCGCCACCGCCAAAGCCACCAAAGCCTTGAGGTCCGTTTTCGTCGCCGTATTGGTCGTAATTAGCCCTCTTATCCTTGTCGCTTAGCACTTCGTAAGCGTGGTTGATTTCTTTAAATTTAGCTTCGGCGTCCTTTTTCTCCGCCTCGGTTGCGTTAGCAAACCTATCGGGGTGCAATTTGATAGCTAATTTTCTATAAGCCTTTTTGATTTCGTCCTCACTTGCACCTTTGGACACGCCTAAAATTTCGTATAAATCCTTTGCCATAATTTCTCCAAAAACGTAGCCTACGCTATGATAGGCTACGTTGATGCGCAGTATTTTGTATTACTTGTTGTCGTCGCCGTCGATGATTATATCGTCCGGGTTGACTTCTCCGTTGTTTTCTGCACCTGCTCCCGCATTAGCGTTAGCTTGCTCTTGAGCGGCTTGATAGAGCTTGGTGAAGATAGGAGCGTTGGCTTTGCTCATCTCGTCGATGATAGCTCTTACCTTTTCTGCATCGTCGGCTGTTGCCAACTCTTCTTTTGCCTTTTTGAGTGCCTCTTCGAGAGTCTTCTTGTCATCTTCGGTGAGCTTATCGCCGGCTTCTTCCATAGCTTTCTCGGTAGCAAAAATCATTTGGTCTGCGTCGTTCTTAGCATCGACGAGGTCCTTACGCTTTTTGTCCTCTTCGGCATACTTCTCGGCTTCTTTGATGGCCTTGTCGATGTCGTCGTCGCTGAGATTGGTAGAAGAGGTAATGGTTACGCTTTGCTTTTTGCCCGTGCCCTTGTCCACTGCCGTAACGTTGACTATACCGTTGGCGTCGATATCGAAGGTAACTTCGATTTGAGGGATTCCTCTTGGAGCAGGCGGAATACCGTCGAGTTGGAATCTACCAAGTTCCTTATTGTCGTTAGCCATAGATCTCTCGCCTTGCAAAACTCTAATGTCTACGGCTGTCTGGTTGTTGGCTGCCGTGGAGAAAATTTGAGATTTGCTAGTAGGAATGGTGGTATTTCTATCGATAAGCTTAGTAAATACACCACCCATAGTTTCGATACCGAGGCTAAGTGGAGTTACGTCGAGCAATACCACGTCTTTGACGTCGCCTGCCAATACGCCGCCTTGGATAGCCGCACCCAAAGCCACGCACTCGTCAGGGTTGATACCCTTGAAAGGCTCTTTGCCCGTAATATTCTTGACGGCTTCGATGACTGCAGGTATTCTCGTAGAGCCACCCACCAAGATAACCTTAGCAAGGTCTTTAGCTTCCAACTTAGCGTCTGCTAGAGCCTTTTTGAGAGGAATGAGCGTCCTGGATACTAGTGAGCTGGTGAGTGCGTCAAACTTAGCTCTGGTGAGGTCCATATCGATATGCTTAGGACCTTCTGCCGTCATGGTGATGAACGGCAAATTGATGTTGGTCTTAGTCACGCCCGACAATTCAATTTTTGCCTTTTCTGCCGCTTCTTTGATTCTTTGCATAGTTGCAGGATCGGTAGGAAGCTTGATGCCTTCGGTTCTTTCGAATTCGTCAATGATATACTTGACGATTGCATTGTCAAAGTCGTCACCACCCAGCATTGTGTCGCCGTTGGTTGACAAAACTTCGAATACGCCGTCCTCAATCTCCAAAATAGACACGTCGAACGTACCGCCGCCGAGGTCATAAATCAATACCTTTTGACCTTGGTTTTCTGCTTTATCCAAGCCGTAAGCGAGCGCTGCCGCCGTTGGCTCGTTGATAATTCTCAATACTTCGAGACCTGCGATTTTGCCTGCGTCCTTGGTAGCCTGTCTTTGGCTGTCGGAGAAGTATGCAGGTACGGTGATAACGGCTTGCGTTACCTTTTGACCGAGGAAGGACTCAGCGTCCTCTTTGAGTTTGGTCAAAATCATTGCGCTTATCTCTTGTGGAGAATACTTCTTGTCGTCAATCTCCACCTTGTAATCGCTACCCATATGTCTTTTGATAGAGCTTACCGTACGCTTAGCGTTGGCAATAGCCTGTCTTTTTGCTACTTGACCTACCAATCTTTCACCGTCTTTAGCAAAGCCGACTACGGAAGGAGTCGTTCTAGAGCCTTCCTTGTTAGCAATAACGGTCGCTTCACCGCCTTCCATAACTGCTACGCAAGAGTTGGTTGTTCCAAGGTCAATACCTATTATTTTTCCCATATATTTATCTCCTTTTGATATATTTCTATTATTTCGCTACGACCACCATGCTATGTCTTAGCACGATATCTTTGCGCTTGTAACCCTTTTTGATTTCGCCCACGACTTTACCCGCATTATCGGGATCGTCTACGCTTTGCACGGCTTCGTGCAAGTTGGGGTTGAACTCTTGCCCCATTGCCTCGATTGCCGTTACGTCATACTTGGCAAGTATGTCCATGAATGTCTTTTTGGTCAGTTCGATGCCCCTTCTTTGAGCTTCGTCCTTTTGTGCCATAATAGCCATATCCAAAAAGTCCGCTACCTGCAACATATCTTCAATCACACTGTCCACACCGTCGTTGTATCTTTGAAGCGACAAGCTTTGATTTCTCTTTTTGTAGTTGTCAAAGTCGGCTTGAAGTCTGAGATATTGACTGTTGAGAGCGTCATACTTTTGCTGTGCTTCGTCTTTGACCTCTTCCGTCACCGCTTCTTTATACTCAAAGCTTGTTGCCTCTTCGGCGTTTTGATTGATATTTTCTTCGTTGTTCTTCTTCTTTGCCATAATTATTCCTTTTTGTTGTCTTGCAGCAATATGCCCAATTCTTTTAGCACACCCAAGACTTTTTTGTAATCCATTCTTTCGGGACCTATTACGCCTACGCGCCCCACTTCTTTGCCGTTGATATTGTACTTGGCGGTTATCAACGCCATATTGGCAAGGTCGGCATTATCCTCGCTACCTATCCTTACGCAATACTCAATATCGCCTTCGCCTTCCATCAGTCCACACAACTTTTCTCTGTGCGATACTACCGACATAAACTGACGCACGTTGTCCACGTCCTTGTACTCGGGATATTCGAATATTTTGTCAGTACCTTCTACGTACAACTGATCTTCGGTAGCGTTCTTGAAGTCCATTACGAAAGCAATAACTTGCTCGTATATACTTCTAAAAGCTTCCAGCTCTTTGTCCAAACAGTCTTCTCCGTTGGTAACCTCTGCTATACTCTTGCCCACGAAGGCTTTACGCAACAGTCCGCCCGCAACTTCGATAAAGTTTTCTTTGACGTCGTGAGGTAGGTCGATTTGCTTGTTTTTGATGACGCCGTTGTCCGTCACGATGAGCACTAGTGCGGTATTGTCGTACATATCGATTATTTTGATATCTTTGATGACGATATTATCTGCGCTTGTAATCATCAACATCGACGTATAATTGGTGATATCGCTGACGATTTTTGCACCGTTTTTGACCACCTCTTGCACCGATTGAAACTTTTCGTTGACAATCTCTCTAATCTGAGTGCTGTCGATATCCGAACTATCAAGGATATTTTCCACGTAATATTTGTACGCCTTGGACGATGGTATTCTACCCGCACTTACGTGAGGCTGAGTCAAATATCCCATCTCTTCAAGCATCGACAACTCGCTTCTTATAGTAGCCGTCGACACCTCCGGCAAATATTGTTTTTGGATTGCCGCAGACGAAATAGGCTCAACGTCATTGATATAGCTATCAATGAGCGCCTTAAGTATCTTCCTTTTTCTTTCCGTAAGATTTGTTTCTCCCATTTTCGTCCTCTTGGCAGTCATCGCCTGTGATTGTTAGCACTCGCATATCTCGACTGCTAAAATCATTATACTACATATTATGTCACTGTCAAGGTTTTTTAGTAAAAAATTATGTAAAATCAATGTCAAACGCAAAAAAATACCACGCCTTGTCGGCGTGGCTTTTCTTTTTTATATTATTATTTCTTTTTAAAGGTTGCAATTCCGAGCACTTCAAGATCGCCGTCTTCGTTGATGTAAGCAAAAGGAGTTTCGGTCTTTTCGCCGTCTTTTTCGGTTACTTCATACACGTATTCTACACCCTTATCGTTCTTTTTAGTGGTGTACTTAAACTCTTCGGTTCTGCTAAATCCCATAATAGAAATCTTAACTTCAGCCTTGCCGAAAGCACCAAGCTTTACGTAAGAGTCGCCGTTTTCGTAAGTGCCGTTTACACAGCCTGCAAACACGAACAAGCAAGATACGAGCATAACTGCTACGAGTGTTGCAACAACAATTTTCTTTGCCATTTTTTGTTCCTCCAAAATATTTGTTTATACATACATTATATACTTTGTAAAGTTTTTGTCAACCAATTTTACTAAAGTTCAAATTTTATTCAATTTTTCTTTAATCTCCATAGAAAAAGTGATTGTGCACTCTTCTTGTTCAGTTTATGATTATTGTCACGATTAGTTGACCATAAGTATCAAAAAAGGACTAGCGAGATAGTCCTTATTATATTATTCCGATTTATGCTCATCTTTATTGTCGTCGTCTTCGTCTATCGCCCTATTGTCCTTGATAGTTTCGTCGTAGATCTTGACAATTCTAGGCGGTTCGTATTCGGGATTTTTTTCGATAATATTCTCCCTCATCTTGACCTTAAAGCGGTTGCTCTTGGTAAATAGCACACATATAATAATCACCACTGCAACAAGCACTGCCAACAAAAGATAAAAAAATATATTGCCTATACTCTCAACCGCTTTGAGCGGAGCCGCCAAATATTGCATAATTCACCTCTAATCCATTATATCATATATGTCGATAAGGTAAAGTAAATAATAAGTAAAAAGCATATATCAGCCCAAAATTAAAATATTTATAGACAAGTCGAAAAAATTATATTATACTTTATAATATAGTAAATTCTTAGGAGGAAAATATGAATATCGACAGCCAAAAGCGACAAGAAACCGTAGACTTCATGCAGTCGGAAATCAAACACATCATCACCGAGTACGGCGATAGAGATCCGGGCAACGTGGGAGAAATCAAGGCTCTAGCCCACATGCAAGAGCAACTAGGCGAATATTGCGACGAAGTTAGGTCGGAGACTTTCCCTGTTCACCCTCATGCATTTTTCGGTTGGACGTACTTTATAATCACCTTCCTGATTTTGGCACAAATACTTATGTTTTTTAGTCCTATTTTTGCAATACTCAGTATCATAATTGCCGTTGTGCCAATGTTGATGGAATTCGTATTCTACAAGCCTTTTATCGATCCACTCTTCGAGAAGCGTACTTCGGGCAACGTTTGGGGCACGCTTAAGCCAAGCGGTGAAGTAAAGCGCCGTATCGTCCTAAACGGTCACTCCGACGCCGTGTACGAATGGCATTGGCACAGAATAGGCGGATATAAGCTCTTCCTTACCTCCATCATTATCCCTGTCATCGGTCTTATCTACTTGCTTGCATTGTCAATCATAATATGTATAGTCAACGGACCGATTGGCGTACCTCAAGGTTGGACTCTCTACGCTCTTATCGCTTCGGTCATCTTCGAGCCTTTCTTCATCTGTTTCTACTTCTTCTCCGACACCAAGACGGTAGTTCCCGGTGCCAATGACAACCTCACGGCATGCGAAATGGCTATCGGTACCGTCAAGGCACTCAAAGAAAGCGGTATTCGTATGGAGAACACCGAAGTCGTAGCACTCATCACGGGTAGCGAGGAAGCGGGACTGAGAGGCGCTAAGTTCTTTATGAAAAACAATCCCGAGTACGGTCTAGAGGAGGGCATCGAAACGATTTTCGTCACATTCGAGACGTTGAGAGAACTAGACCACCTAGTCATCTACAATAGGGACATGAACGGCATTACCAAAAACGACGACGCCGTATCATTGCTAGCCAAACAAGCGGGCGAAAAGAACGGCATGAACCTAACCTACGGCTCGGTATTTGCAGGTGCAACAGATGCGGCGGCATTCTCGCAAGCAGGTCGCAAGGCAACTTGCTTCGCTGCAATGGCTCCCGAGGTCAAAGACTACTACCACACTCGTAGAGATAATTGGGACAATCTTAGCCCCGAATGTCTTGCCAAAGTCTTCGATATCACCCTCGATATGATAGAAGAATTTGACAAAAACGGTCTGCCAACTGTAGAAAAAAAATAATTCCGATTTCAATTTAACAAAACACGAAGATCTCGCTTTGAATAAAGGCGAGATTTTTTTGACCAAATTTACAAAACGTTAATATATTGTCAAAAAAATTTAAACAAACGGATTTTATAATAACCTTGCCAACGCCTAAGTGCATATTTATAAAAGGTTATTTGCATGGACAAAACGAAAGAACAAAAATTAAGACAAGTTAAAAAACCTCTCACTATATTCGGAGTAGAAGTCGTGTATCTTTGCGTGCTTGGCATAGCAACGGCTTTTTTGGGTTGGCTTGCCGAAAACGTAGTCAAATTGATATCGAGTGGTACCTTCGATTGTAGATTTCATCTGTTGCCGTTTATTTCACCTTATGCTTTGATAGTATTTGCCGTACATATAGTTTTTGGCAATCCCGACCAAATCGCTCCGTTCGGCAAACGAATTTTTCATCACGACAACCCCTATAGCAAAATTTTATCCAACCTATTGGTGTTAGTTACTATATACGTATTCGTGTTTTTCGGGGAACTTATCGTCGGCAATCTATGGGAGATACTCTTTAGCGTCAAATTGTGGAACTATTCCTCTTCCCCGCTTCACTTTACGCAATACGCGGGACTGATACCTACTTTGGGTTACGGAACGGGAGCATATCTCTTGTTTCGATTTGTCTACACTCCGTCGTTGAAGCTTTTGCAACGTAATATGAAACATAAAACGGCATTGATTTTATCTTGCACGTTGGGGGTAATGATTGTCGTCGACACGTTGATTATGATACTTGTGACCGCAATTACCAGGCAAGCACCGATGTATTGGTCTGTCCAATTTTAGTAAGCAAACAGTTCTATCAAAAAATTTTTTGGTGCAAAAAGATTTACAAAACTTTAAAGTTTTAACAAAAAAATCTAAACAAGCAAATTTTATACTATAGTCAGATAAGTCAAAACGACTTATTAAAAACACAAAAGGAGTATTATTATGGGAATTAAAAAATTTTTTCAAAAAGCCTTCAAGGATATGAAGGAAAGCGCAAAAGCACAACACGAAGTTGACAAAGCTGAGTTCGAGGCAGTCAAAGCGGAATCAAAGGCTAATTGGGAAGAAGCCAAAGCAATGAGCAAGCCTGAAACTCGCAAGGCTTTGATGCAACAAGAAAGAGACGAGAAAATCCAGCAAGCCAACGCCCGAAAAGCAGCCGCCGAGCAGCGTATACAATCAACAAAGAAATAACACTATCGCCACAATTTTATATAAGTCAATTATGTAGGCAACCTTACGGTTGCCCTTTGACTATTACTCGCATTTGGTAAAAGTCGTGTTGTTGCAATTAGGACAAGGTGGCATTTTGTCGTCTGAACCAAGTCTCAAATCGAAACCGCAGTTGTTGCAAGAATAGCAACCCTTGCCCGGTTTTTCACCCGTATTAACTTTGTTTGCCATTTTAGTTCCTCCTTATTTTGATTGCACTAAAATTATTGCAAAAAAATAATAATATATACCGCCTGCCAAAATATCCTTGCGGCATAGCGGTATATATCAAAAACGTCAGATTAGTCTAGGCGATAGTCACGTCTTTTATTTCGGTATAGTTTTGGCTAACTTTTCCCCAAGAGTCTATAGCATAGACTTTGACGGAATAAGTGCCTTGTGCTTTATTCAAAACCTCGATTTTCGGCATAGAAGCCATATCGTCTATTCCGTTGTAAAAATCGCTGAAATACAACTGTTCGCTTCCGTCGCTCCACACCATCTTATAGCTATGCACGAAGTCGTCGTCTTGACCTGCGGCAAATTGCAGATAGGTCTTGCCCGCTTCTATCACACTCATACCCGTCGCCTCTGTCATCTCGGGTGCAACGTTGACGGCTTCTCTTTCGGCAAAGGTATAGGTAAATCCCTCCTTGGTCAGAGGTATTGGCAAAACCCACGGAGTCTTTTCCTCCTTACCGCTGTCACCGTATACTTCAGCAAAGTTGTATCTGTGTATTTCAATTTTGTCAGCATATACGTCCATGATAAAGCCCATAGGAGTAGCATCTGCATTAGGAGGAATGGAGCCGTTTTCTTTACCTCTTTCCAATTCCGTATAAGACACCGATTGAGTAGTGATGCTGGTATAATCACGTTGATGTATAGATCTTTCGTCCAAGATAGAATAGTGAGAGTGCCCGCTAAAATTGACTACTTGAGGATAATCCTTCAGTACTTCGTCAAGGCTTTTGTCACCCCAATCGTCACTACCGTACATCGTATCCATAGCGCCGTTATGCGTAGTAATAAAAATAGGCTTATTAGGATCGTCTGCTACGGCTTTGTCTATTTCTTGCTTGAGCCACTTTTTCATATATTTATATCCGTTGTCCATTATTCCCGTGGCAGGAGACGCACCGATAAAGTGATACCCGTTTACAACGTAGTGAGTGAACGGACTCGTGCCGACAATCTTTTCGAAGCGGCTACGGCAACTAATCGGCGCACCGTTTTCCCAATAGTCGTGATTGCCCATAATAGTCTGAATGATTGGACGAGAAGCTTCATCGGGGAAGACTGTTTCTATGCCTTTGACGTAAAGTTCATAAGCAGGCTTCTTGCACAAATCACCCACGTCTCCACCAAACAAAATCATATCTACGTTATTATTTTTAAGAACAGTCAAAGCGTTTTTGTAATTGTAGTATTGCCAATCTTCCTCTCCGCTAGGCGGCAATTGAGAATCGGAAATAATACCTACTCTCAACACTTCGCAATCGATATTGAAAGTTTCAATCTTCGTCTTCTCGTTGACGTCACACGCCGTTAGTATCGTTGCCATAATTACTATCATTACTACCGTGGCAACGATTTTTGCAAATTTTTTCATAAATTCCTCCCGTTTATCTTAATTATATCCATACCGTATTTTCTACGGCGTCAACCAATTATTTTTGTACTTTGAGCTCAAAGTCAAACAATGCGTTTTCCTCATACCATAGAGGGAAGTTGGTACCCCAAACGTTATCCAAAAGTATAAACGCAAGCCCCTTGTCAAAATCTGCAACCTCGTTGTCAAAATGTAGAATATTGCCTCCGTCACTTGCCACCAAAGCCGCTTGAGTACTGCTGAGGGTATACGTATCGTCACCTACGCCAAACTCGGCACGCTCTATAGCGGACAATTTCCGTCCACCATTGGATACGACGGAACGAGGATTGATTTTTTTGCCAATCTTGACGTACGATATACCTTGCGTAGCAGGATAAAAATGCGTAGCAATGCTTTCCGTCGTTCTTACGGCGTCCTTGCCCGTCCACGCCAATTGCACTTTGAGTCCGTCATTGCTCAGTCGATATATTATTTTGACGTTGCGTGGTGCTCCCAACTCGTTGCACAAAACTTCGTCGCACGCCATATCGAGTGAGATTATGACCTCATTATCCTCCTTTTTGACCATTGCATTAGTCGCTCGGTACTCGAACAAGCCTTGCGGATAATCGTTTTGCTTATTGAGCGATGGACGCAGATAGTCGTGCAAAGCCCATGGAACACTCAGACGCATATAATGTCTTTGCCAATATGCATAGTCCTCATTGCCGTAAGAGCGATAGGTCATTATAGGTCTATCTTGTGCATCAAGTATCTTATTTCCGTTGCGACTAAGCGTGATACCGCCAAGTTTATTGACACTCAAGCAATATTTCCCAAAGTCAACTTGTGTATCAAACTCATAGGCAACGTCCACGTCAACGTTAGGAAGTTGAGAAGGTCTCAATTTTTCCAACAAACAACGAGCTTCTTCGGCATGACTTTTGTCCAGCGCTTGCACAGCCGCCTCAACGTATGCTCTTTGTTCTGTCCAACTCCTTTCCATAACAGAATAAGCATAAGACTTGTTGCCAAACTTGTTGTCAATCCAGCCCAAAAAACTGAATGGAAAAGCGTTAAAAGGGTTTTGTATCTTTACTTTATCCCTTTGCCTTGCTTGTGTAAACTTGTCCTTGGTATAGTTTTCGGTATCGGCAAGGTGCGTCTTCATATCAAGTCCCCAAGTATGCTCGGCTACACATAACAGCGAATCGGCAAATTTCTTATATTCTTCGCTGTCCTTGCTCATGCTACCGTCTACAAGCCACTTATTTTTGAGACTACACAGCGTACGAAAAGCCGCTATCTTGTAAGGATCGGTTGCCGCACCGTGAATCCACGTATCGCCTATTTCGCCCTCGTATACAGGCAATTTGTCCTTTACTTCCCACAACTTTTCCGCTATGTCGTCAAGACGACCTGCTCTTACTTTATAATCTTGGTATTGAGATTGAATTCTTTTCAACTTGCTTAAGACTTTGTTTTGTCTTCTCACTCCTCCGTTGTCATGAGCGTGGTCAAAGTACAATATTTGGTCGGTATAAGGAACTTCAAATACTCCGCCGTAACCCTTATCGTATATCACGACGACTTCCGCGTCTCCGTATTTCCAAACAAAGCAAGGCTCCACTTCAGGGACTGCGGCAGCTCCGTTGATACCGATATGTAACAGCTTGATGCCGTGTTTGGCAAGCATAGGCACAAGGGCAACGGTATGTCCCGGCACGTCGGTCATTTTAGCGGCTATTGTCTTTCTTCCGCTTATTTGGTCGAGTCTATCAACTATGCTAAGTCCATAGTCCAACAAGTCCTCGTCCAACAACTCTGTGTGAGTGGTAAAAGGCATTGCGTGAGCTACGAGATAGCCTTTTTGCAAGGCTTGCGTTACCTTTTTGTTCAACTCTACGCCGCTATCCAAGGCTTCTTTGACGAGCCACGAGCCCAAAGTCCATACGAACTTTTTTTCACCGTCACTATTGAGTTTTTCTGCCAAATCAATCGCCGACGGAATGAACTCTCTTAGATATTTTTCTTTGACGTTGCAAGCAAAATCGGTAAAGCCTAAATCAAGATGCGCCTTTGATATAACAATTACTTCTTTCATATTCTCTCCTTATATCAAAACAATATCGCTTGGTCCGTGACAAAAAATCCGACTATCATCACCACGACTACACACACCGCAAGCACCACCGATTGCAACGCAACGTGAGTATGTGACGTAATAGCAATCTCTTGAGCGTCTTCGTCGCTATGAAGCATAATCCTCGCCGTGGCTACGCCGAACAACACAACTGTTAAGACGCTGGCAACTACCACAAAAGATAGATTAAAATACGTTACGATTATCGCAATTACGCTTTCTACCACACAACACGCCGTCACTGCTATCGCTCTATTTGAGTTACCGTTAGAAGTCAGCATGATATAGCTGCCAATCTCAAAGCTCAATACCGCCACCGTAATTGTTGCAAATACTATGACCGCAATCAAATTGAATGACGTTACGTTTTGTAGGTTTTGATCGGGTGCTAGCAGTTGTATATTGTAGGGGGTAAAAATCAACGTGACTGCTAGACACACCGACGCTACAAGACAAGCAATATTCACCGTTTTGTGAGTGATTTTTTTACGTAGCAAAAACACTCCTAATGCTCCCACTGCCACGCCTACGGCAAGCAAAATCGGAACGAGCGTCGATATTGACAGTCGCTCCATGCCAAGCCTGCCAAAGGTAAATGCGGCGTTGATATTGTCGTATATATATCGACGCAACTGAGCGCAAATTATAAGTAATATCAAACTTGCAACAAAGGCTGCAACGTAACCTAGAAAGTCGAAAATCTTAGCTCTTTTATTCATAAACCACCTCGCTGAAAGCCTCTCTCGCCTTGCCAATCTGCGCCGTTAGCGATAGAGGATTATTCATTGGCACGTCTTCGTCTTGTGCAAAAGTCATTATACCACCCAAGCCTTTCAAAATTGCATACACCGTCTTATCTCTAACCGTTGTAGGCGTATTGAACCACACGTGATTTTGATACATTATAAACTCGTCGGGCTCAAACTTAGAGTCGTTGTAATTGTACCATTCTCCTCTGCCGTCACTTGGTCTTCCATAGTAAGAAATGCCAAGGAAGATTTGCTCGGGCTTAAATCCTCTGCCCATCATATATCTTACTGCGCTGTCAGCACTACCCGCATAGGAATTGTTGTCGCCGTTGTGGTCAAACAAGTCGTAAGCCATTACTTGCAAATAATCTATCGCCTCGACTGCATCTTTAGACAGTTGAACACCCCAAGGTGACAGAGCAACCGAAAGCTTTTTGCCATGCTTGGACAATTCCGTCTTCAACTTAACCAAAAAGTCGCTATAGAGTTGATATTCTTTGGCATTGGCAGGATATTCCCAGTCAAAGTCCGCTCCATCGGTGCCTGTTGCCAAAACTCTCTCGACAACGTTGTTCACAGCGTCATTCATGTGATTTCTTAGCATATCCGCCATATTGTCGGGTGATAGAGGTGGAAAAATAGTAAGATAGATTTTGACGTCCCTATCCGCAATCAAGTCTCTCAATATTGCAAGTTCCGCGTCTGCACGCTTGCCAAAGCCGTCGGAGCCGATGCCGTCTTCGATATTGCCTTGTCCGTCAAATCTACCGTATGCAATCAACTGTACGTCGGTCACCACGTCGAAACAAGCAGCGTCGATTTGCCCGTTCCTCAAAGAGCCGGGCGTTATGTATGAAGTTACTCTAAGCTTCTCCTCTCTCTCCCTCTTGTCGAGATTGAATATCTTGACGTCGGCAATGGAAACCACGTTTTTGAATTGGTCGAAAGTTATTTTAATTTTGTCCGTTTTGACGGTATAGAAGGTCGCCAAACGATTGATACCTATTTCGTTTTGTCTATACTTGAGTACCCATTCGCCGCCTTCCATTGTATAAATAGAGAACTGCTTGACGTTGTGTCCGATTTCGTTGAGAAGCAAAGCGTTGACTTCTTTTGGTTCTCCAAAATCCACTATGGCTTGACTTCCTACGGTTGCAAAAGTCCAAGACGTCATCTTGTTGTTGTCAAAAGCCGACTTGCATCCCACGCCGCCCTGTATATTGGCGCCTATCGCAAGGTTTGTTTCCGTCACATTCAGTCCGTCGTCACGATTGAGCGCAACGCCGAAGAAAATCAGTAACGAACATAGCATGACCGCTACGATAATTAGCGGCAATGCTTTCTGCAATACTTTCCTCATAATTTTCTCCTTATTTTGCGGGCAAAGTCGTACTTTATCCCGTTGATTTCAAATATCGTTTTAATCAATACTAGATGATTTTTGCCGATACGTATCGAGTTATTTGCTCAATTTAGTCTTATATATCAATCGACCAAAATTCACCTTGTTACTCTCTCCGCCTATTTCGCCCGCCCATTCAAAGCCTTTCTTGGCGACAAAAACCGCTATAAGCTCGTTGATGACCGCCGCGGCGGCTATCGTTCCTTGAATAATCTTGGCACTATCGGGATCGGCAGGCATCAATACCGACACAGCTATGCCTGTAAATACCAACGATACGCCTGAATGTGTCAACAAAGTAAATCCCAGATACTTTCTTACGGCTGTCGGTGCTTTGGTAATCGTAGCTCCCAAACTAGCCCCGCCGTATTTACCTACCGCTCTGACAACAATATAAACCAAAGTGTACACACCTGCACCCGCTATCGAACGCCAATCTAAACCCGCCCCCAAATTGAAAATTACGACTACTATAGCCAAATTGAGTATAGGTTGGAATAATTTGATTATCTCCTCCAATCTCTCTTTGGAGACCACGTTGGCAATGGCTGCAAAAAATGCCATTCCCATCATCATAAAGTTGAGGATAGGAGCGGGCATTACGTAAACGTTAAGCAGATATCCTACTGCCACCGTTGCGACTATTCCTATAGCCGTCGTCAACAAAGTTACGACACCGTTCATCTTGCGACGAAGTATTAGCCCTACAACCACTCCGACAATCGCACCGATAGCAAGTGGCAAAATTATTGCCAAAACTATGGCATAAGCGGGAAGCCCACCTCTGCTCACTCGCCCCGCAACCAAACTTATACACGTAAAGAACACCACTACTCCGACGATATCGTCCAATGCTGCCATAGGCACTAAGGTATCGGTGACAGGTCCTTTGGTATTATATTCTTTGACTATCGACAAGGCGGGAGCAGGTGCGGTAGCAAGTGCGATACTGCCGAATATAAAAGCCAAATACAAAGGCACTTGCATAAAATAAAATATTACGCAAAATACACACGACACCAATGCAAACGTGCCCAATGACTGAACCAGCGTCGTCACAATCAATACCTTGCCCGACTTTTTGAGTTTGCTCCACACCAATTCTCCGCCAATCATCAAACCCACGACGCATTCGAGCGTCTTTTCTAAGTTTTGATACCAATTAGCTTCGAGCACGGTATTGTCAACAATGCTCATGGCGTATGGTCCCAACAACATACCGCCAATCAAAAAACCGAGGATAGCCGGCAATTTGATTTTGGTTACGGCTATTCCGATAAGGTAACTTGTGCCTGCGGCTACTGCTAAAGATAATATTCCTTGTATCATTTTATTGTTTGTCGGCTATTATACCGTACGTCATATATTCGATAAATTTAGGCAAAATCTCCTCGTGCTTGGCAACTATAACTTCTATCGCTTCACCCGAAAAAAGCATATTGGCAAAATAGTCGTTGAACATTTCTTGAAGTGTGTGAAAATATCCTTCGGCATCTTGCTTGCTCACGCCCTCACGCAAAGTTAGCCTTTCTATCATTCCAAAATATATTTTGTCGTTGAGTTCATCAAAATTCTTCCTTAAAACTTTGATAGGAAGCTCAAGCTTTGGCGGTGGCTGTATCACCGCTTCAAATATAATTCTACAAAGGTCGCTATGCTCTTGCAAAAAGCCTAATCTTGCCTCAAGATAACTCTTGACGTCACTATCAGCACCCTTTTGCTTGATATAGTCGTCAAACAAGTCAAACGCCCTTTCTACAACTTGCAAATACACGTCCTCTTTGCCATTGTAATTGTGATACAACAAGCCCTTAGGGATACCGCTGGCACAAATATTATTTAGTGTACCCTTTTTATAGCCGTTTTTGCCAAATTCTCGTATTGCGGCATTGATGATTCTTTCTTTCGACAATTGCGTTTTTTGTTGCTTTTGCATACATTACCTATTATAGACCGTTTAGTCTATAATAGTACACATAAAGTGTTTTGTCAATAGAGCAACGACAAATTGCAACTAATGATTAGCAAATTTCAAAAGTTATCGCCCAACGATTTACATATTGCAATTATGGTGATAAAATCGAGTTATGAGAAACAAAAATAACGAAGAAACGCTCAACAAAAAACCTAGTAAAATCAAAAGAATATTTGCAATTTTCTATTTTGCTACTACCATTGCCTCATTGTTGCTTTACACCGCAACGGCAATCAAAGACGTGGTCAAAGAGGGTTGGACTCCAATCAATATCGCCATTGCGGCTTTTATCGGGCTGAGCTATATGATTTTGTTTGCTTGCATTGTGCTATCTAAAAACATAGCGGGTGCAAAAACCACCCATGCCAAAGCAAAAAAATTGCTAAAGCTTGGCAAAAAGGTCATCAAAATAGTACACGCCGTACCTACCGTGATGATACTCTTCGCAACTACCCCGGCTGACTTCCTTGATTTCGTATCCCGAGCATTTTCCGTACTAGCCTTGATAATGCACCTCATCAGCCTTATCAATACCGTCAATATGATGATTACCAAACTAATCGTCAAAAAGGTAGCCAAAAAAGGAAAAGAAAAAATCAGCGCCAAAATCGCAAGTTTCAAAAATAACGCCGAAGAAGGCGAGCAAGAATCACTACCTCTTGCCGACAGTGACGAACAATAAAATCATTGCAATGCAACAAAAAGACGAGATATACTCGTCTTTTTGCTTGCCATCTTCGTTATGCGTAACTTAATTATCTTCTTGCGTAATTTGTTAATTGTTCTAAAATAATTAATCAAAAATCAGCTTAGATATTATCGAATTCATTACTCCCATATATTCTTCTTTGATTGACATCCGCTCTTGCGACAGGTTGAGATATTGTTGAACGGTTTGCAATTTTTGTCGATACGTATCGAGAAAATCAATATCAAAGTCGCTATTAAATCTATCAATATCCATGCCTTCGTCCATACGCAAGCCAAGCATAATTCGCTCGTCCATCATATCCTTTAGGCTCAATTTTTGTTCGAGTTTTTGAGCTAATTCTCCGTTGTCAATCTTGTCGTAGTATTCTTCAGAGTCACTTGGATTGTACAGTCTACGATTGCCTATCAAGCTATGTGCTCCAAGCCCTAGTCCAACGTATTGCTTACACTGCCAATATTTGAGATTGTGCTTACTTTCTTTGCCCTCACAACAAAAATTGCTCACTTCGTAGCGGTGAAAGCCTATATCTTCTAATCTCGATTTGATATGCTCGTACATATCGCAAGTGGCGTCCTCGTCGGGTAAATCAAGCTGTCCTCGTTGCATAGAAGTGTACATTGCCGTTCCTTCTTCTAGCTTGAGCATATACGCCGACACGTGCCCTACGCCGTTATCTCTCACTATTTTCACAAACTCATCAATATCCTCAATCGTTTGCTTTGGCAAACCCAGCATTGCGTCAACGCTACAATCCAGACCGCTCTCCACCACCCACTTGATAGCTTGCATTGCTTGCTCGGGCGTATGCCTTCTGCCTATTGCTCTGGCAACGTCGGGATTGAAGGTCTGTACTCCTATGCTCACCCTAGTTACGCCCATTCTCTTATATGCGATGATTTTTGCCTCGTCCACCGAACAAGGATTGACTTCAACGGTAAATTCTCGGATATCACACTTGAGCGCCTTTCGTAGATTAAAGACTATATGCCCTAGCTGCTTTGCACTCAATACCGACGGAGTTCCTCCACCGATATATATCGTGTCGACGACATAGTGATATTTGATTTGTCTAGCAAGTAGCTTGATTTCTTTGACTACCGCTTCCACGTATCTGTCTATTTGCTCTTGCTTGGCAATAGACGATACAAAGTCGCAATAATGGCACCTAGACAAGCAAAACGGGATATGAATATAAACGCCGATATTTTCCATTATTTGTCAAATTTGAGAATGCTCATAAAGGCTTCGCTAGGCAGCTGCACGCTACCCACCTGTCTCATTCTCTTTTTGCCTTCTTTTTGTTTTTCCAACAATTTCTTTTTACGCGTTATGTCACCGCCGTAGCACTTGGCAAGCACGTCCTTTCGCATTGCTTTGACGGTTTCTCTTGCAATGACCTTGCCTCCTATAGATGCTTGAATAGGTATCTCGAACATCTGACGTGGGATAACTTCTTTGAGCTTTTCGGCAATGGCTCTGCCCCTTGCGTATGCCTTGTCCTTATGCACGATGAGCGAAAGTGCGTCGCACACCTCGCCGTTGAGCATGATATCTAGCTTGACAAGGTCGCTCTTTTTGTACCCCACAATCTCGTAGTCAAGCGAAGCGTAACCCTTGGTACGCGATTTGAGAGAATCGAAAAAGTCGTAGACTATCTCATTGAGCGGGATAGAATACTCTATCCTAACACGAGTAGCCTCGAGATATGTCAGGTCTACAAACTCTCCTCGCTTGTCTTGGCACAATTCCATAATAGTGCCCACGTACTCGGGCGGAGTAAATAGGAAGGCTTTGACCACCGGCTCTTGCATCTCGGCTATTTCACTTGCCGGTGGCAGGTTGCTCGGATTGGATATAAGTTCGATATCTCCGTTGGTCTTGACAACTTGATAGGATACGCTCGGCGCAGTCGTAACGAGGTCGAGGTCAAACTCTCTCTCCAACCTCTCTTCGATAATTTCCATGTGGAGCAAGCCCAAAAATCCACATCTAAAGCCAAAGCCTAGCGCCGTTGATACCTCGGGCTCGTACACCAAAGAAGCGTCGTTGAGCTTAAGCTTTTCAAGAGCGTCCTTGAGGTCGTTGTACTTAGCTCCGTCGGCAGGATAGATACCGCTATACACCATTGGCGCAACCTCCTTGTAGCCTGCGAGAGGCTCGGTCACGCCACCCTCGGCAAGGGTAATGGTATCGCCGACTTTGGTATCCGACACGTTTTTGATACTAGCACATAGATATCCTACGTCACCAGCCGAAAGACTGTCTTGCGGTTGCATCTTGGGCACGAATACACCCACTTCCGTCACGTCAAAGACTTTGCCCGTAGACATCATTTTGATTTTGTCGCCCGCCTTGACTTCGCCGTCGAACACTCTTATAAATGATATTGCACCCTTATAACTGTCGTAATACGAGTCGAATATCAACGCCTTGAGAGGTGCGTCCATATTGCCGTTTGGCGGTGGCAACAAGGTGATGACTTGCTCTAGCACCTTCTCTATGCCTATGCCTTCTTTAGCCGACACTAGAGGTGCGTCGGAAGCGTCAAGCCCTATGACGTCCTCAATCTCCATTTTTACCTCGTCGGGGCGAGCCGACGGAAGGTCGATTTTGTTGATGACGGGTATAATCTCGAGGTCGTTGTCCAAAGCGAGATATACGTTGGTCAAAGTTTGCGCTTCTATGCCCTGCGAAGCGTCCACGATAAGTATAGCCCCCTCGCACGCCTTGAGCGAGCGGGAAACCTCGTAGGTAAAATCGACGTGCCCCGGCGTGTCGATGAGGTTGAGCTCGTACTCTTCTCCGTCGTAGACGTAGTTCATTTTGACGGGGGTAAGTTTGATAGTGATACCTCTCTCCCTCTCTATATCCATACTGTCAAGCAGCTGCTCTTTGGCATCTCTCTTGGCAACGGTGCTCGTCACGTCCATGATTCTATCGGCAAGCGTACTCTTGCCGTGGTCGATATGGGCTACGATACAAAAATTTCTTATCTTCGATTGGTCTTTGGGCATATTGCAACCTTTTGTCAGTTTTTAATTATTATATAAAAATATATGGATTTTAGCAATAGAATTTTGTATAATATAGCAAAAGAGGTATTAGTATGAAGATAGAAAGACTTATCGACAATCTTAGTTCCAAAGGCTTTATCGCCCACTATTGCGAGGACGAAAAGCAAGCAAACGACCTCGTACTCGACTTGATTGAGCAAGGTCAAAGCGTAGGCATAGGCGGTAGTATGACAGTCAAACAATTGGGGATAGACATATTGTTGCAAAACAAAGGCGTGGAAGTACTCTCACACGCGCTAGTCAGCGACGACAAAAAGCCTAATCTCTACGAATACGCCAGGCACGCGGATTGGTATATGTCCTCCGCCAATGCTATCACACAGAAGGGCGATATAGTCAACATCGACGGCACTGCCAATAGAGTTTCGACGTTGATTTTCGGTGTGCCAAATATTATCTATCTCGTTGGCAAAAACAAGATAGTAGACAATATAGACCAAGCCATAGAACGCATAAAAACCGTTACGTGTCCACAAAATGCCGAAAGATTGGATAGAAAAACCCCTTGTCGTTACACCGGCAAATGCGGGGATTGTAGCGGAATAGATTGCATGTGCAACGTCACCACGATCGTGCACCACCCTACAAAACTGCAAAAGCAAGTGCACGTTATCATCATTGACAAGGAGCTGGGTTATTGATGAAAGATACTAGTTGGCTTTTGGGCGTGCCTATCGCTCACAGAGGACTGCACGACAATAAGACTTTGCCCGAAAATAGTATGGGCGCCTTTGAGAACGCCGTATCTCACGGCTACGGAATCGAGTTCGACGTCTATCTCACCCTTGATAACAAATTGATTATTCACCACGATATGACCTTGCAGCGTTCGTGTGGCAAAAAGATTAAAGCCTACAAAATCAATTCCGACAGACTGCAAGACTACAAGTTGATGAATACCCAATACTCTATTCCGCTATTGTCCGACTTACTAAATTTGGTACAAGGCAAAGTTCCCCTTATTTTGGAAATCAAAGCCACCAACAGAGTCAAATCCACTTGCTCAGCCGTGTACGAAGCTATCAAGGACTACCCCGGCAATATTTGCATAGAGTCTTTTGACAATCGCATTGTCGATTGGTGGCACAACAATCACCCCGAATACGTGTTGGGACAGCTGTATAGTACAATCAACTTCTATCGTGCAATTCAACGCAGACTCAAGCAATATCGTAAAGTCGACTTTTTGGCTGTGGGAGTCAAAAACTTAAAAGAAGACTACTTCCGCTCCGTCAAAGCCGAATGCCCCGAAAAGTTGATCATCAACTGGACGCTACGCACCACAGAGCAATTGCAAGACGCTTTAGCATACGCCGACAACTATATTTTTGAGAGCAATATTAAATCTGACGAGTATATAACGCCCCCTTCCCTCACACACTAAATGCGGGAGGTGGATTATGAAAATATCGACTGTAATAGGTCTTGGCACAGGCATGATATTGGGCTATATCGGTGGCAACGTAATGTCGGGATCTTTTAAGAGAAGAAGCAAAAAGATGCTTAGAGATAAGATTGTTGAGCTTCTCGATTGACGTATTGCATAGATTAGAGCATTATAAGTTGCCCTAATACTGCCAACCAAAAAATGCACCCTACGGGGTGTATTTTGTTTACATTTCCAATGGGAGATTACTCTTCAAGACCTAAGCCTTTGACTCTACATTATAGCTACTCATAATAACGCATCAAGGAATCTATAACTTGTCAAAAGAATAAAAAATGCACCCAACAATGCTAAGCTTGCTAGGTGCAGTGGTCATTATCGTCTTTTATTTGTCTTGTCTACTACGATAGTCCTCGATAGCCTTTTTGATTGCCTCTTCTGCAAGGACGGAACAATGAATCTTTTGTGGAGGCAAACCCTCCAACACCTCGACCACCTTTTTGTTGGTGAGCTGAAGAGCCTCGTCAACCGTCATACCCTTGACCATTTCCGTTGCGGTTGAGCTGGTTGCTATGGCTGCCGCGCAACCAAAAGTCCTAAATTTGGCGTCGACGATTACGTCGTCTTTGATTTTTAGGCTAATCTCCATTATATCTCCGCAACTTGCGTTGCCTACCTTGCCCACTCCGTCGGCGTCTTCGATGAAGCCCACGTTCTTTGGATGTGCGAATGCTTCCATTACTTTGTCGTTATACATATATCTTTTCTCCTTTGATTTCTTTGAATAGTGGCGACATATCTCTGAGATTGCCGATGATAGACACAAGTTGGTCTATGACGTATTGCGTTTGTTCCATAGTGTTAGACTTGCCAAAACTAAAGCGTATCGTGCCATGTGCTATCTCAATAGGCACGCCTATCGACAACATCACGTAAGACGGCTCAAGCGAGCCCGACGAACAAGCCGAACCGCTAGACACCCTTATGCCTTGCATATCCAGCCTCATCAAAATCGACTCTCCCTCGACGTACTCGAAGCTAAAACTTGCGTTATTTGCCAAACGTTTGCTCATGTCTTTAGGTCCGTTGAAGTAGATATGAGGTATCTTCTCCAAGACTTGGGCTACAAAATAATCTCGTAGCTTAGCGATATGCTCGTTGTTGGCTTGCATACCCTCTACGGCAAGCTCTATTGCCTTGCCCATGCCTACGATAGCGGGAGTATTGATAGTACCTGCACGCATATTGCGTTCCTGCTCTCCGCCGTCCATGAATTTACCTATTCTCAATCCGTTGCGTTTGTATAGTACTCCCACACCCTTAGGTCCGTAGAACTTGTGCCCGCTCATAGACAACATATCTATATTCATTGCCTTGACGTCGATAGGCACGTTACCCACGGCTTGCACGGCGTCGGTATGAAAAGCAATCTTATGTTTTTTGGCTATAGCTCCAATCTCTGCAATAGGTTGTATTGCGCCCATCTCGTTGTTGGCAAACATGACAGATATGAGAATGGTACGCTCGGTGATTGCATCTTCCAACTGCTTGGTAGATATAATGCCCTCGCTATCCACGTCAAGATACGTCACCTCGAAGCCTTGTTTCTCCAAAGCCTTGCAAGTCTGAATTACAGCAGGGTGTTCTATCTTGGTGGTGATGATATGATTACCCTTATCCTTGTGCATCTCTGCCATACCTTTGATAGCCCAATTATCCGACTCGCTACCACCCGAAGTAAAATACACTTCGCTAGGTAGACAACCTATCGCTTTGGCAATTCTTTCTCTTGCGATATCTACCGCCTTCAACGATTCTCTACCCGCCTTGTGTTGCGAAGACGCATTGCCAAACACCTCGGTAAAGTACGGCAACATCTCTTGCAAAACAATCGGATCGGTATAAGTCGTTGCCGAATGATCCAAATATATTTCTTCCATTATTCCCTCGCAATAACGCTTGCCAAGGACATAGAATCCAAGCAATCGTTGATAGTTTTGTATAGTTTGTCCCACACGCTGTGGGTGGTGCAATGGCAACTCTCGCTGTTGCCACATTGTTTGCTACATTCTCCCGACACGCAGTCGACTATCACTAGTCCGTCTTCCAACGCTCTAAGGATTTCGCCTACGCTTATATCCTCGGCGTTGCGGGGCAAAACGTATCCACCGCCCGCACCCCTAGACGAAGCTACCAATTCCGCCTTTTTGAGAGCGGAAAACAGTTGCTCCAAATACTTATCGCTTACGCCAATATCCTCGGCAATGCTACTTAGCGCAACGACCTTGTCGTCGTAGGCTTGTCTTTCTGCCAGACAGCACATTGCTTTGAGTCCGTATCTTGCTTTGGAAGATAACTTCATAATATCTCCTACTTGTTTACTAGGAATAGTGTACAATTATATTGTCGCATTGTCAAACGATTTTATACAATTCCTATAAATTTGGTAGGAAATCAATAATATGTGATTTTTGATTACAATCTTTTCAATAAATAGATTTGTATAACAAATAATATTTTGTAAAAAAATTGACACTTACAATCTATCGTGATAAAATTTTTGTATAAAGGTAATGCTAAATTGCTATACCCCCAAGACCGAAAGATAAAAGAAGGACGTTGGTATGTGTTGGCTTATTATAGAAACTGCTGCAGGTTTATTTGTAATGGGTTTGGGTGCCCTTGCTGCTCAATCGGGCGCGGCATGGGCTCTTTTAGAAATCCCGTGCTATATCATAGGCGGACTTATTGCCGCTCCGGGCGCAATATTATTATTGAGGAGTATATTAAGTCCTATTTTTAGTTTAATCTTCGGCGTACGTAAGTCTTCGCGTGATAAGTCCGACAAAAAGGGAGACAAAAGTAGTTCTAACGATCTCTCTAACGAAAATAAAAATGAAAACACAGAACTAAAAGAACCCGATAGCCACGTGGAATATTTGATTTGCAACGAAATTACAAAAAGGCTACCTCCGGTAACCCCGTCTACGGGATTATATTGCACAATCTATAGCGATTCGGCTTCTTTGAGCGGAACGATTACCTTGTGGTATTCCACCGACGTCGATAAAGTAAGAAGTGCAATCAGTGACGGTTTCAACTCTGCCCTCCAAAAAGCAGCAGACAAGGGCTACGACGTCTACAATATATCCGGTTTGGACGTCAGCGGAGTTACTTTGCAAGTCGCCTCAACGTAACGCTCACCAAAATAACACAAAAAGACCGCCAAAACAGCGGTCTTTTGCATAATAAGTCTTAGTCAATATTACGTCAATCCCAATAACTTAATTTGTTGATATGCGCGGGATTTGCTTTATTCTCCTCTTCGTTATCCTCAATAATTCCGTCGTTACAAGTAATGCTCACGTCCTTACACTTTATCCAGTTAGTATAACTTTCTTTGTAACTGCATTCCACCGGCGCATTGTGATAATAGTAACCATACCAATCGTGTTTGATGGTGATATCTTCCCTAAAACCCTTCTTTATCTTTTTCCAATCGGCAACGCTACCTTCGTAAAAAACATGCACGCTTGTCTCTTTTGCGTCTTCTAAAACCGCCCATTGCAATTCTACCACCGAAGAAGGAATATACAGTTCCACCTCCGAGCAATTTTCTGCACTTAGTTCTCCGCACTTGACAACGTATTGTCCGCTATCTAACTTTATTATCTTTTTATCTACCATACTCCACCTTTCCATTTGTTACGTGATTGTCGGTAATTGCATAATCATTGACTTATTATTGGGATTTGTATAACTACAATATACCACTTTTTTTGTTTGACTTGCAATATTTTATCCAAAAATCCAAAAACATTGGGGCTCAATTTTGGCAAGTGACTTTTATGAGCAAAGTGGTCGGCATTTTTGCCGACCACTGTTGTAACTTCTATTCTATTAGTATTTTTACCTAAATATAGTGACTTGTTTTTTATTTTTGTCGACACGTATCGGGTTATCTCAATACGTCGCTTTCATACAAAGGATATTTTTTGCAAAGCTCAGCGACTTTAGCCGAACATCTCTCGATAGCCTCTTCGCCGTTGTCTACGAGGTCTACTATGCACTCGGCGATTACTTCCATATCCTCTTCTTTCATTCCTCTGGAGGTTACGGCAGGAGTGCCGAGTCTTAGTCCGCTAGTCACGAACGGAGATTGTTTGTCAAAAGGAATTGCGTTTTTGTTGGCGGTGATGTGCGCTTCGTCAAGCAAATGCTCTATTTCTTTACCCGTCTTGCCCTTAGAGGTGAGGTCTACGAGCATAAGGTGATTGTCGGTGCCGCCGCTGACGAGGTCGATTCCTCTTGCCGTCAAAGCCTTGGCAAGGGCTTGAGCATTGGCGCAAACTTGCTTTTGGTATGCAACGAACTCGTCTCTCATTGCCTCTTTGAGAGCTACTGCCTTAGCTGCAATGACGTGCATGAGCGGTCCGCCTTGCGTACCCGGGAAGATTGCCTTGTTGATTTTGGTAGCGAGTTCTTCGTCGTTGGTAAGGATAAGTCCGCCACGAGGACCTCTGAGAGTCTTGTGAGTAGTAGTGGTAACGACGTCGGCAATGCCTACCGGGGTTGGGTGACAACCTGCGGCAACGAGTCCCGCAATATGTGCCATATCCACCATGAGGTATGCGCCCACGCTGTCTGCTATCTCTCTGAACTTAGCAAAGTCGATAATTCTCGGATAAGCGCTGGCACCTGCAAGAATGAGCTTTGGTTTGTGCTCTTTGGCAAGTCTTGCAACCTCTTCGTAGTCTATTCTTGCATCGGTTTCGCTTACGCAATATGGTACGATATTGAAGTATTTTCCCGAAATATTGACAGGACTGCCGTGCGAGAGGTGTCCGCCGTGAGCAAGGCTCATGCTAAGTACGGTATCTCCCGGTTGCAACAACGCTACGAATACTGCGAGGTTGGCGTTGGCTCCGCTATGTGCTTGAACGTTGGCATACTTACTACCAAAAAGCTTGCATGCTCTCTCGATAGCGAGTTTTTCGGCTACGTCTACGTATTGGCAACCACCGTAATATCTTTTGCCGGGATAACCCTCGGCATACTTGTTGGTGAGGTGAGTGCCCATGGCTGCCATAACTGCGGGACTAACGATATTTTCGCTGGCAATAAGTTCGATATTGCCTTGTTGCCTCTTGAGTTCGGCTTCCATTGACTCGTAGAGTTCGAGGTCGTTTTCGCGGATAATCTTCAAATCTATCATAATGTTCTCCTTGTGTGTTTTGTATTATATTATCATATATTGTATCTTTTGGCTATCAAACCAAGCTATAATCTGCTTGATTTGTACGGCTATTATTCCTTTTCTTCGGGTGGAACGGTTATTGCTAACTCCTGCAACTGCTTGTCCTCTACTCTCGAAGGTGCGTCGGTCATCAAGCAGGAAGCATTTTGCACCTTAGGGAATGCGATAACGTCCTTGATGTTGTCGGTGCCCGTGATGAGCATAACGAGTCTATCTAGACCAAACGCAAGTCCTCCGTGTGGTGGCGTGCCGTATCTGAATGCGTCTACGAAGAAACCGAATCTTGCCACGATATCTTCGCTACTAAATCCAAGGATTGAGAATAGCTTTTGTTGCATCTTGCAGTCGTGTATTCTTATACTTCCTCCGCCAGCTTCTTGACCGTTGATGACGAGGTCGTAAGCGTTGGCTCTAACCTTGAGCGGATCGGTATCCAGCAAAGGCAAATCCTCGATTTTTGCCGAAGTGAACGGATGGTGAACGGCGTAGTATCTGCCGTCCTCTTCGCTGTATTCGAGCAACGGGAAGTCCACTACCCACAGCACGTCGTATACGCTCTTATCATACAATTCGTACTTGTCGGCAAGATGGCATCTTAGTGCACCGAGGCTGTCGAGCACAACCTTGTTTTTGTCGGCAACCACGAATATCACGTCGCCTTGCTCTGCGCCGAGCTCTTTGGCAATACTCTCTTTGACTTCGTCAGACAAGTATTTGAAGAAAGAAGAAGTGATTCCGTCAGGCTTGTACATAGCGTAGGCAAGCCCCTTAGCGCCGTAGCTCTTGACAAACTCGCCAAAGCCGTCCACGTCCTTACGAGTCATCTTGGTGCAAAGTCCTTTGGCGTTGATGGCTCTCACGCTACCGCCTTGCTCTATTGCGCCGTCAAACACGCTAAATCCACAGCCCTTGACGATATCCGACAAGTCATGTATTTCTAGAGCAAAACGAGTGTCGGGCTTGTCGCTACCCCACTTGTTCATAGCCACCTCGTAAGGTATTCTGCGGATATGCTCGTCGAACTCAATTCCTTTGCATTGTCTAAAGACTTCTCTTATCAGTCCTTCGGCAATTTCCATAACTTGCTCTGGTTCTTCTACGTAGCTCATCTCCATATCTATCTGGCTGAATTCAGGCTGACGATTGCTTCTGAGGTCCTCGTCACGGAAGCATCTTGCGATTTGGTAATATCTATCCATACCCGCAATCATCAACAACTGCTTGTAGATTTGAGGAGATTGAGGCAGGGCGTAGAACTCGCCTTGGTGAATACGAGAAGGCACGAGATAATCTCTTGCACCCTCAGGGGTAGACTTACCCAAAAAAGGCGTCTCTATCTCCAAAAATCCGTTATCGCCCATATAGTTGCGCACCACGCGAGTAATCTTATCTCTCATGATGAGTCTTGACTGCAGATAGTTTCTTCTCAAGTCGAGATAACGATATTTTAGTCTAAGATTTTCGCCCGCCTTGACGTCTTCAGTGATGACGAAAGGAGTAATCTCTGCTTCCGAGAGAATCTTGAGGTCGTTTGCAAGAATTTCCACCTCACCCGTAGGCATGTTGGCGTTGATATTGCCGCCACGGCTTCTCACCTTACCGCTCACGCACAAGACGTATTCGTTACGTACCGTAGTCGCCTTCGCAAATACGCTCGCATCGCAACTATCGTCAAAAGCTACTTGTACGATACCCGTTCTATCTCTAAGGTCAATAAACATCAAGTTGCCGAGATTGCGGTATTTGGCAACGAAGCCCATGACCGTAACTTGGCTGTCAATGTCTTTTGCTCTAAGGTCGCCGCACATATGCGTGCGCTTTGCTCCATTCAAAAAGTCCATATTCTACCTCTCAAAAAGTAAATTTTTCTACTGTATCCATATCGACGAGGATGCTCTCTCCCGTCGTCATATTCTTAATATTTGCCTTGTTTGCCTTCAACTCGTCCTCGCCTAGCAAAATCATAAATCTTGCACCCGTCTTGTTAGCATACTTCAACTGTGCCTTAAAGCTTCTATCCATAAGGTCGCTATCAACCTTGAGTCCCATGCGTCTAAGCTTGGAAGCCATAACCGTTGCCGTGACCTTTGCCTCTTTGACAAGCGGTGCGATATATACGTCGGCGGGCTTGTCCACGCCCGTAGACAGTCCGAGGTTCTCTAACACTATAAGTAGTCTTTCCAAGCCCATTCCAAAGCCAACCGCAGGACAAGGTTTGCCACCTATTTGTTCCACTAGTCCGTTGTATCTTCCGCCGCCGCACACCGTACCTTGAGCTCCGATATTTTGGGATACGAATTCAAATACTGTGCGAGTATAATAGTCGAGTCCTCTCACCACGTTAGGGTTGACTACAAAAGGTATCTTGAGAGCTTCCAATCCCTCCACCACTTGTCTGTGGTGCTCTTTGCAATCGTCGCAGAGATAGTCGAGAGTGATAGGCGCACCCTTGGTGATAGCCTTGCAACCCTCCTCTTTGCAGTCGAGTATACGCAAAGGATTTTTGTCAAATCTCTCTCTACAATCCTTGCACATCTTGTCAAGATTGTCCTTGAAGTAATCCTTGAGGGCTTGATTGTATCTTGCTCTACACTCGGGACAACCTATGCTGTTGATATTGAGTACTAGATTGCCTATGCCGAGCCTTGAGAATATATCGTAAGCCACGCTCATAACTTCGACGTCGGTCTGCGCCGACTCGGAGCCGTAGAACTCTATGCCGAATTGGTGGTGTTCTCTTAGTCTGCCCGCTTGAGGCTTCTCGTATCGAAAAACGGGGGTAAAGTAATACATCTTGGTAGGTTGAGCATTGGCGTAAAGGCTATTTTCGATAAAGGCTCTCGCCACGCCAGCAGTACCCTCCGGCTTTAGCGTCATACTTCTGCCCGCTTTGTCGTCAAAGGTATACATCTCCTTATTGACTATGTCGGTAGTGTCGCCCACGCCTCTCAAAAAGAGTTCCGTATGCTCAAAGGTCGGAGTTCTAATTTCGTTGATGCAATAGGTTGACGCTACCTCTCTCAGCACGCTTTCGATATATTGCCACTTGTAGCTCTCTTGTGGCAAAACGTCCTTAGTTCCTTTTGGAATAGTAATCATTATGTCCTCGCGATTATAAAATATATTTTCTAAGATTTAGGTTTTTGATTGTTCCCGCAAGGTGATCGAGCACGTAATTGCGGTCTATGACAATCTCCAATTCCGTCTCCAGACTGCCTGCATTGTAACTGATATCGTCTAGCAAATTCTCCATCAAAGTGTGCAATCTTCTTGCTCCGATATCCTCTTGATTTTCGTTTTCCGCAGCGGCAATCTTGGCGATTTGCTCAATGGCTTCTTGCGTAAACTTGAGCCTTACGTTGTCCACCTTGAGTAGTTCTGTGTATTGCATAAGGATTGCGTTGTCGGGCTGGGTGAGTATCTTGACGAAGTCCTCCTCAGTCAAACTGTCAAGCTTGACCGACACAGGAAAACGACCTTGCAGCTCGGGTATGAGGTCGCTGACCGACGACACGTGGAATGCACCTGCCGCAATAAAGAGCATAAAGTCGGTCTTGACTTGTCCGTACTTGGTGTTGACGGTACTACCCTCGACGATAGGCAAGATATCGCGCTGAACGCCGTCTCTTGACACGTCGTGACCTTGGGTGTTTCCCGAAGTTGCGATTTTGTCTATCTCGTCGATAAATATAATTCCTTCGTTTTCGGCTCTTCTAATCGCCTCGGCGTTGACGTTGTCCTTGTCGATGAGTTTTTCTTCTTCAAACTCAAGTAGCAATTTGTAGGCATCTGCCACGCTGATTTGTTTAGTCTTCATCTTAGGCTTACCATTGCCGAAAACTCCACCCATTATTTCGGTAATATTGATTTCCATTGCCGCTCCGTTTCCAAGCATTTGAGGCTTTGGTTGATCGGGTATGTCGATTTCTATGATAAGGTCGTCGAGTTTTCCCTCTGCAAGCTCTTGCTCGACAAAAGCTTTCATCTGGCTCTCGCTCATATCGGGATAAGCTTCTTTACGCTTTTTGATAATAGCGGGAACGAGCTTGTTTTCAACCTCTTGTTTAGCTTTGATTTCCACCTCTTTTGCCTTTTCTTCTTTGACGAGTCTAACGGCAACTTCAACCAAATCTCTAACCATAGACTCCACGTCTCTGCCCACGTAACCCACCTCGGTAAACTTGGTGGCTTCTACCTTGACAAAAGGCGCTTTGACAAGCTTGGCAAGACGTCTTGCAATCTCGGTTTTACCCACACCCGTAGGTCCTTGCAAAATGATGTTTTTAGGTGATATTTCTTCTCTTAGTTGCGGAGAAAGTTTGCTTCTTCTATATCTGTTGCGGAGTGCAACCGCAACGGCTCTTTTGGCTTTGTCTTGTCCGATGATATATCTATCTAGTTCCGTTACTATTTGTTTTGGTGTAAAAGATTGCATCGTCATACCTCCTCTACCGTGATATTGTCGTTGGTGTACACGCACAATTCACTTGCGATTTTGAGTGCCTTGTAAGCAATTTCTTTTGCCGACAAGTTAGTTTCGTTGATAAGCGCACGAGCTGCGGCGAGTGCGTAATTGCCACCCGAGCCTATAGCGCAAGCGTCGCCGTCGGGATCGATGACTTCCCCCGTGCCCGATACGAGCAGTAGCGTATTCTTGTCGGCAATTATCATCATGGCTTCGAGTTTCCTAAACTTGTCGTTACGCCACATTTGTGCTAGTTCCACCGCACTTCTCATTAGGTTTCCGCTATATTTTTGCAACATTTTTTCAAACTTTTCGCTCAAAGTCAAGGCGTCGGACACAGAACCCGCAAAGCCCATAACCACCTTGTCGTTGTATAGTCGTTTTACTTTTTTTGCACTGCCTTTGAGTATGACGCTCTCGCCCATAGTGATTTGTCCGTCACCGGCGATTGCTATCACTCCGTCCTTGCGAACGGCGCATATCGTAGTGCCTCTCATCTCCATATAAGTATCCTCCGTTATAGTTGATTGTCTTTGATATATCCAAGCATATCCTCCACTGCCCTCTCGTAGTACTGCAATTTACGTTGCTTTTTATCTCTACAAGGTTTCTCCAACGGTGGCAATATGCCAAAATTGGCGTTCATAGGTTGGAAGTTTTCGCTCGGCGTCGAGATATGTCTTTGCAAACTGCCTATTATGGTCGTACTTGGCGCAACCCATTCGGTTTGTCCTCTCAACGCTCTATCCATATTGACCGCGCTGACAAGTCCGCTTGCCACGCTCTCCATATAGCCTTCCACTCCGCATATTTGTCCCGCAAAGAAGATTTGCGGATAATCTTTACTCTCAAAGCTTGCTTTGAGAAGGTCGGGCGACGATAAGAAGGTATTGCGGTGCATCACTCCGTATCGCACGATTTCCAAACTTTCAAGTCCCGGTATCATACCAAACACCCGTCTTTGCTCAGGGAAAGTGAGGTTGGTCTGAAAACCTACAATATTGTACGCCGTACCTTCGGCGTTTTCCTTACGAAGTTGCACCACTGCGTAAGGCTTTTCATCGGTGTGAGGATTGGTTATTCCCACAGGTCGTAGAGGTCCGAATCTCATAGTATCTTCGCCTCTACTTGCCATTATCTCGATAGGCATACACCCCTCGAAGACGTTGTTTTCAAAATCTTTGAGCGGTGCTCGCTCGGCACTCGTGAGGGCTTTGTAGAAGTCGAGATATTGCTCCTTATTCATTGCGCAGTTGAGATAGTCCTTGTCGCCCTTGTCGTATCTTGCACCAAAGAACGCCTTGTTCATATCTATGCTTTCGGCAGTTACGATAGGCGCAACGGCGTCGAAAAAGTATAGATATTTTTGTCCAAAGGTATCTGCTATGCTCCTTGACAGTGCGTCCGATGCCAAAGGTCCTGCCGCTATTATCGTCGGGATAGTGACGTCAATATCTCTCACCTCAGCATCTATTCTTCTAAAGCCGTCGAATGACGATAGGCTTTGTTCTACCAACCTACTAAGCTTACGTCTATCCACCGCCAAAGCGCCGCCAGCGGGCACTTGCGACTCGTAGGCACATTTTAGCAGTAGACTATCGAGCATCTCCAATTCTTTTTTTAATAGTCCCGAACCCGTGTCGGGCGAGGTAGATTTTAGGCTGTTGGAGCATACTAATTCTGCCAATTCGTCAGTCTTGTGACAAGGCGTAGGCTTGACCTTGCGCATCTCGTACAAGTCAACCGAGTATCCTCTCTTTAGCAGTTGGTAGGTTGCTTCGCACCCCGCCAATCCACCACCTATTACGTTGATAGTTTTATTCATTATTCTCCACAATTTCCGTATGCTTACAATCCTTGTTGGTGCACACGTACTTGGTGCCGTCCTTGCCCTTGACAATCTTCATTACGCCGTGGCACTCGGGACAAAAGTAGGGGGCAGGAATATCCCAAGCGATAAACTTGCAGTCGGGATAACCGCTACAACTATAATACGGCGTTCCCTTTTTAGAAAACTTTTTGTATACCGGTTTTCCGCACTGTGGGCAAGTCGCCGCCGGCTCGCCGTAAGGCTTGGTGTTGCGACACTTAGGGAAGTTAGGACATGCGAGGAATTTGCCGTATTTGCTATCTTTGATGACCATTTTTGCGCCACACTTTTCGCAAACGACGTCGCTGACTTCTTCCTTTGGCTTAACCTTGACGCCATCGTATTGCACCTCCAATACCTTTTGGTGGAAGGCAGGATAAAACTCGTCGATGACGTCGTACCACTTGGATTTTCCCTCTTCAATCTCGTCGAGTTGCTTTTCCATCTGTGCGGTAAACTTGGTTTCCATAATGTCAGGGAAGTATTTGACAAGTTGGTCGCACACTATCTCACCCAATTCCGTAGGTTTGAGGAATTTAGCTTCCCTCTCAATATATTGACGTTTGAGTATTGTCGTAATGGTCTTTTCGAAGGTACTTGGTCTACCTATGCCGTTGTCTTCCATGGCTTTGATAAAAGAGCCGTCGGTATATCTAGCAGGCGGTTTGGTAAACTTTTGCTCGCCTTCCACGTCCTTACATTTGAGCATTTCGCCCTCTTTGAAGTCGGGTAAAGTCTTGTCGGACTTTTCTTCGGTGGAAGAATAAACGGCAGTGTAGCCCTTGAAAGTACACGTCTTGCCTTTGAGATAATACCCGAGCTTGTGACCGTCGTCGTCCGATACGATATGCACCGTCAACGTATCGTAGAGAGCAGGCGCCATTTGGCTTGCCAAAAATCTCTCGTAGATAAGCTTATATAGACGGTATTCTTCTCTCTTGATTTTGTCCTTTAGGTCCTCGGGATTGCGGGCAAGCGTGATAGGTCTGATTGCCTCGTGGGCGTCTTGCGCACCCTTTGCAGTGCCGTAAACGTTAGGTTTCTTTGGTGCGTAATCGTCGCCGTAATTACCTTTGATATATTGAATAGCCTCGCTTTGCGCTTCGGCAGACACTCTCACGCTATCCGAACGGATATATGTCACTAGTGCCACTTGACCTTCGCCTGCCACCTCTACGCCTTCGTAGAGTTTTTGTGCCACTTGCGATACTTGCGTTGCACTCATACCTAGCTTGGCGATAGCGTCTTGTTGCATTGTTGAGGTGGTAAACGGTGCAGGCGGTTTGCTTACCGACTGCGCACGCTTGACGTTATCCACAGACCATACGCCTTTTTTGCTATGCTCTATTATTTTGTCGGCTTGTTCTTTATTTTTGACCTTAAACTTTTTGCCGTCCACGTCGTTGAATTCGCATTTATATACAGCCGTAGACTTTTCTTTGGTTATCCTGGCGGTGATATTCCAATACTCTTCCGGCTTAAAGTTCCTTATTTCTCTCTCTCTTTCGACTATCATTCTCAAAGCTACCGATTGTACTCTTCCCGCCGATAGTCCGCTTTTGATTTTGCGAGAAATAATCGGCGACAATTCGTAGCCCACTAGCCTATCGAGCACTCTCCTTGCTTGTTGAGCATCCACCAATTCCATATCGATAGAACGTGGATTCTCTATAGCTTTGAGCACGGCTTTTTTGGATATTTCGTTGAAGACTATTCTTGCTCTATCGTCCTCTATGCCGCACACTTGAGCTAAATGCCAACTTATCGCCTCTCCCTCTCTATCGGGATCGGCTGCAAGATAAACCTTGTCGGCTTTGGCTATTGCCGACTTGATAGATTTGATGACTTCCACCTTATCCTTGTTGATTTCGTATTCGGGCTTATAGTGGTTGTTGACGTCTATGCCCGTCTTACGCTCGGGCAAATCACGTACGTGTCCTTTGGACGCCATAACGCTATATTCTCTGCCGAGATACTTGGATATTGTCTTTGCTTTGTGTGGAGACTCTACTATAATAAGTTTCATTGCAACTCCTTATACCATTGGGCTTTTTACGTAATAATTGCCCGATATTTTTCTAATTAGTCCGTATATTTCCATTTCGCTTAGAAGCGCACTGAGTGCGGACACACCCATCTTGCTCTTTTCTAATAGCTCGGTAAAGTGCACTTCGCCGTCTAACATATCCAAAATCATATGTTGCTCTATGCTCAATTGCACCTGTTGCTCGTCCTTTACTTGCAAGTCACCTACGATATCCGACGGATCGGTGACGATAGTGCCTTGCAGTTCTTTGATTTTGAGATTGGTACCTTGACTCTGTTGAGCAAATATACTGCCCGGGACGACGTACAACTCTTTGCCTTGCTCTAGTGCGTAGTCCGCAGTTATCATACTTCCGCTCTTTAGTCCCGCCTCGGGTATCAGTACGCTTTCGGCAATTCCGCTGACAATGCGATTTCTCTCGGGGAAGCGGTATGCGTGTACGCTAGTGCCTATAGGATATTCGCTTATCATCAAGCCGTTAGATATTATCTCTTGTGCAAGTGACAAGTTTTCGGCGGGATAAACTTGGTCTAGTCCCGTTGCTACCACGGCTATGGTTTTGCCGCCGCTATCTAGTGCAACTCTATGTGCCACCGAGTCTATACCTCTCGCCATTCCGCTGACCACGCATATATCCTTGGCAACGAAAGCTTCCACAAACAACTTGGTGACGTCCTTGCCATACCTAGTTGCCTTTCTCGTACCCACAACGGCAATTTTTCTTGATTTTAGTAGGTCGAGATTGCCACGGCAATATAACACTATAGGCGGATCGTATATATCTTTTAGACAGTCGGGATAGGCTTCGTTGAGTCTTGTTATAGCCACTATGCCGTGCTCTTGCATCTTGACAATCATCTCGTCCGCCACGGTAAAGTCATCGTATAGTTCTCTTGGATGCTCTACGCTTTCGAACGCTGATATTCTCTTTTTGAGTGTGGCATCGGCTGATAGCATTATCAAAGCCTTGTCGTCGTCGCTATATCTCATTATTCCCAATATTTCCTATCCAAAGAACGGTATTGTATCGCTTCGGTAATATGTTGAGGGCGTATGTTTTCACTACCTTCAAGGTCGGCAATCGTACGAGCAACTTTGAGTATCCGAGTGCTTGCCCGAGCCGAAAGATTTAACTTCTCAAATGCGTTTTTGAGCAGTGTTTCGCACGTCTTGTCAAGAGCACAATACTTTTTGACTTGTGCGTTAGTCATGTAAGCATTGACGAATATATTGCTGCCCTTGTACCTATCTCGCTGAATTGCACGAGCCTTTTCCACTCTCTTCTTGATTGCGGCGCTGCTCTCGGACTCTCCGTCTCCACGCAATTCTTCATAGCTAATATTGTCCACTTCTATCTGCAAATCTATTCTGTCAATGAGTGGACCGCTGAGTTTGGAAACGTATTTGTGTATCTCACTCGCAGTGCATTTACATTGCTGAGTTTTTGAGCCGAAGTTACCGCAAGGACAAGGGTTCATACTTGCCACCAACATAAATCTTGCCGGATATTCTAACGTTTGCTTTGCTCTCGAAACGGTGACGTAACCGTCTTCCAAAGGTTGTCTCAACGTTTCCAAAGTCTTGCGCTGATACTCGGGCATTTCGTCCAAAAACAACACGCCGTTGTGTGCCAAAGACACTTCTCCCGGTTTAGCATTGGCTCCGCCACCTATAAGCGCAGGCATAGTTGCCGTATGATGTGGAGTACGGAAAGGTCGTCTGCTGACTATACCTTTGCTACTGTCAAGCACCCCGGCTATCGAATGTATCTTGGTTACCTCTATAGCTTCTTCAAAGCTCATGTCCGGCATTATAGTTGGCACGCACTTAGCCATCATAGTCTTACCTGCCCCTGGTGGTCCAATCATAATGATATTGTGTCCGCCCGCAACGGCAATCTCTATTGCTCTCTTGGCTACGAACTGCCCTTTGACTTCGCTAAAATCTACGTTGTATTTGTTGAAAGCGGAATTGTTGACGAAGCGTTTAGTAGTGAGAGGCTTGTATTCTTGCTCACCTCTTAGCAATTCCATCACGCTCTTGAGATTGTCTAACGCATATATCTCGCAGCCATCGACGTAGGAGGCTTCTTCGGCATTAGCTGACGGAATGATAAACTTCGTGTAGCCGGCTTGTAGAGCCGATATCAATAGAGGCATCACTCCCTTTATGTGTCTTAACGTGCCGTCTAACGACAACTCTCCTATCATCACGTAGTCTTTGTAGGACTTATTCTCAATCTGCTCACTCGCCGCCAAAATGGCAACGGCAATAGCTAGGTCAAAGTACGAACCTTCCTTTTTGCTGTCGGCGGGGGCAAGGTTGATAGTGATTTTTTTGAGCGGAAAGGCAAACAGCGAGTTTTTGATAGCCGACCTCACTCTCTCTTTAGATTCCTTGACGGCAGTATCGCCAAGCCCCACTATTTCGTAACTTGGCAATCCCGCATTGAGATCGACCTCTATCTCTACCTTAAATCCATCCACTCCGTTGAGTGCGTAACTGATAAGTTTTGCTAACATTTTTATCCTATCTTATTTCTTTTCTCTTTTGAGCCACGCAAAGCTAAAAATATATTTGAGTTGCTCTTTTAGTGGTCTTTCTAACGGTTGCACGGGTTTGTTGACCTCGTAGGCAACCGTGTCTATACATACGTAAATATAATAGAAAGTCACCAGCACACTCAACACGCTGAATACGATATAGAATGCGCTATTGCTTGCAAAGGAATATGCCGTATCCCCCTGCGTACCGCTCACCACGCCGTTGATAGACAGTAGTTGCGCGATATTGATAAAGCTTAGTAGCGATAGTCCCGTCAATATGCCGAATAATCTCTTCTCCGGATTGATAGCAAGGTATACTATCAACAATATCAGAGCGATTGGCAATATTTCCACAGCCGAACCTGCGCCCAAAATTGCGTAAGCCGTCACGATTGCCGAAGATAGCAACAACAAGTCGAGTCTATTGTGCTTTTTGACGTAAGCCACTGCACTGACGCCACCCATCGTTATTACGAACAACCAATTGGCAACTTCTAGCAAGGTATTGCGAGCCTTGACGTTGCCTGCGCCGAATATTGCGTATAGATTAAAGCTGTTGTCGGATAGCAAAGTCTTGGTCTTGAAATAGGTAAACATCTTCTTGAAGACGTATAGCACGTTGCCACCCGCAATCTCCGAGTAGCATGGTGCAATAGACAAAGCAAAGAAGCCTGCGAGGCACAATAACATTGTCACTACGATAGAGAGTCTATGCTTTTCGTCCACGACGATAGCGTAAATTTCGAACACCAAAATTATAGGGAGCAACAACAATACGTAGTTGCTAAGCGTGAGTGCCAAGGTGTACAAAACCGAAGTGAGTACGTATTTCTTTTGGAGCATCGCCTCAAACGTAGCCACCAACAGAGCGATAGCAACGGGTTGCCAGCTACAATACATTACGCCGTATGTGAAAAATAGCGGAACAAAAGCGTATATCGAAGCAAACACCGCACCTTGCTTCTCGTTAGAGTATTTTTGTCCAAGCGAATAAATCATATAGCATATCACTATGTCGGCAATGAGTGTTGGCATTCTAAGCAAAATGCTGTATCCGAGCGAACCCGACTCAATCCCCAATGCGTCGGCGAGTTTTGCAAACACTGCAACAAAATAATATATTCCTACAGGTTGGTTGATACCCGTATTGGCTGACATAGATGATAAGAAACCTGTTTCGCTGATATACTTGGCAAGCGAGGACAACTGACCTAGCATAGGATCATAGCCGTAGGTAGTGAGCAACACTACGAATCTAACGGCAAAAGCTCCCGCCAAAACGTACAAGAAAATTGCAAAATTACCGCTAAGAGCAGACGCCAACTTGTTGAGCTGCTCTCCGTTTGGATCTACAACGGTAGGAGTCATACTCTTCTTCAAAGCAAAATATACCAAGCCGAATATAGCCACCACAGCCAAAGCCAACAAAACCACGAAGGCAATAGAGCCGCCGTTACTGAGGTCCTTGTCTTTGTCTATCTTCACTTTGCTTACCACCACGCCGTCGTCGACTTTGTCTGCTACGGATATGTTGATATTATCAAAGCCAACCTGTCCCGACACGTATTTGGTGGTTGTGCCGAGAGTTGCATACAGCGTGTAGTCACCACTCTTAGCAACCTTGAAGTATACCGAGAAGGTCTGCCACTCGCTGGTGGTTTGGCTGACGTTGATACCGATAAATTGGCTATCTTCGACAAAGCCCACTCTTGCGCCTATATCTTCCGACGGGGTAATGCTGTCGACCTTGATAGTCGCACTGAGCTTGTAAGTCTTGCCCGACTTGAGCGCAACCGTCTGGAAGACGTACTCGCCTGCATTGGTAGAACTGTCTCTGTCGATATACACGTATCTCGTGCCAAGTTGCGGATCATAGCCATTCTCACCTACCGTATTGCGAGGAAAGGTTACGTTGGTCGAACCCGTAGACTTTTTCCAACCAAGCACGTTGCCCGTGGACTCCGATATAGCATCAAACGAGCCGTTTTCTACGACAATGGCGGATTTGTCATCGCTACAGCCTACCAGCATGCAAGCTATCACAACGACTATTAGTATAGCAATTACAATTTTTTTATTCATACTATCCTCTCTGATGAATATTCAAATATATCATATATCAAAACGCCGACTTTGACAAGCCTAAAATTAAAAAAATATTATATTATAATAAAATTATATATAGGATACATTAAGGTTACTCTTTGTTGTCAGTCTAACTCTTTGTTTCTTCAAGCGTCTGATATCTCGCATCTTTTGTACGGTTATAGGCGATTTTCAAAACAATTGCACTAAGCCGTAGCCCTCAAAAACTCAAAAAACTCAACACGTATCGACAAAAAGCAAGAGACGCTCGCCTCTGAGCATCTCTTACTAAATAAAAAATTGTCTACGTATTTTTTGCAATTTTGATTATCAAAACAGAATTATAAGAAAAAAGGAAGTCGTTTGACTTCCTTCAATCCAATGCTTATTTGAAAACTTCTCTAAGTCTTGCTGCCTTACCGATTCTATCACGCAAATAGTAGAGTTTTGCTCTTCTGACTTTACCGTGACGAACGATGTCGATATGGTCGATCTTAGGAGAATGAAGTGGGAACGTTCTTTCTACGCCAACTTTGAAAGATACCTTTCTTACGGTAAAGGTCTCTCTAACGCTTCCGTTCTTCTTAGCGATAACTACGCCTTCGAATGCTTGGAGTCTTTCTCTCGTTCCTTCAACGACTTTTACAAAAACCTTGACGGTATCGCCGATTTCGATTTTTGGCAAGTCGGTACGCTCGTTTTCTTTTTCGATTACATTGATTATGTTGCTCATTGACTTATACCTCCACATAATACGAAACATTCTTGCAAAATCTGCGTTTTTTGATTTTCAGAGGAATGTCCGAAGTCTTTTGCTATGATATTCTATCATAACAAATAAGTTATAGCAAGCAATTTTTAGCAATAATTTATTTTTTTATTTTGCTATCAAAAGCCGGTTTTTTGCTCAAAAGTATTCTCGATATGCTGTATTTTGCCACGCAAAATAGCTATCACGTCAAAGCGTGCCTGTGTGTCGTAGAGATGATTTTTCATTATATAATATCTTGCCGCACCTATTATGCTACGCACTTTGGCGGGGGTGATTGCCTCGATTGGCATGCCGAATTTGGTATTATCCCTCGACTTGACCTCAACAAAGACCAGCGTGTCGCCGTCCATAGCTACCACGTCTATCTCCCCTACCTTGCAACTAAAATTGCGCTGTAAGATATTATAACCCTTGTCCTCAAGGTATTTGGCGGCGATGCTCTCGCCCTCTAATCCCGTCTTTCTGTTGTTCATTTTTCTTGCGTACTTACGAAGTTTTTGATAAAGCTTCTTCTATGTATCGGGCAAGGTCCTATCTCTTTGATTGCCTCGATATGCTTAGCCGAGCCGTACCCCTTGTTGCTAGCAAAGCCGTATTGCGGGTAGATAGCGTCGTACTCTTGCATCAGTCTATCCCTAAATACTTTGGCTACGATAGAGGCACACGCAATACTATAACTCTTAGCGTCACCCTTGATAATGCTCTCCACCTTGCAATCCACGTCGATATTCACTGCGTCTATCAGCACGACTTGAGGCTTGATATTGATATTCTCGACACACCTTTTCATACAAGTCTTGGTGGCTTGCAGAATGTTGATTTGGTCTATTTCTTTCTCGTCCATACTCTCTATGCGGTAGGCAATAGCCTTGTCGAGTATGAGGTCGTAGAGTTGTTCTCTCTTTTTTTCGCTTAGCTTTTTGCTATCGTTGACGCCTTGAATGATGTCCTCGTTAGATAGCGGCATTATCACGCACGCCACCACCACAGGTCCTGCGAGCGGTCCTCTACCCACCTCGTCGATACCGCCTATGAGGGTTACGTTATTGGCTAGATATGCCTTTTCGTATTCTAGCATCGTCATCGTGTCGTGCTTTGTTGCCATATTATTTCTCCGGATAGTCGAGCATTATCTTGCCGAATTTTTGTTTTCTAAAGTCGTCCATAATGATAGACGCCACTCTGTCGTAGTCGTACTCGCCTCTCACCTTTTGTACGCCTCTAGCCTTGCCCACAGCGTCAAAAATCTCCTCGTAACTATGCTCGAAGCCGTCTATGCCGTATCGGTTGCAAAACTCGTCTATGCCCCTATTTTTGCAAAAATCTATAAATTCGATAGCAAGTTCGTCCACTCTAACCACGTCTTCTTTTATCGAGCCGACAAAGGCGAGATTGACCGCCTTTCCTTGGTCTTCAAAGGAGGGCGGCAAAGTTCCCGGGGTATCGAGTAACTCTATTCCCTCGTCTAGCCTCACCCATTGTTTGCCCCTCGTCACACCGGGGCGGTTGCCCGTCACGGCTCTCTTTCCCGCGCATAGGCAGTTGATAAGGGTTGACTTACCGCTGTTAGGCACGCCCACGACCATTGCTCTCACAATCTTATTGACGCCCTTTTCTCTATATTTGGATATGACGGCGGCATTGATTTTCTTCAGTCCGTCCAAGACGGCGTTACGCTCCTTATTTCCTACGCTGCTCACCGCCAAAGACGTTGCTCCTCGGCTTGCAAAGTAGTCGAGCCAAACTTTGACTTCTCCGCTTGGCACAAGATCCTTTTTGTTGAGCACGTACAACACGGGCTTACCCGCAATCATTTCGTCAAACTTAGGATTGATACACGAGGACACTGCCCTGCAATCGAGCACGTAAATTACGCAATCAACTTGCTTGATTGCGTCTTGCATCATCCTCATTGCTTTGGTCATGTGACCTGGGTACCACTGTATATGCATCAGCCTTGCATTTCCTCGAAGAGTCTATCGTAAATCTCAAAGACGTTGGATATGATATTGACGTCCTCGATTGGCTTAATTTCGCCGCTCTCGGCGTCAAGTTCGAATACTTCTCCCGCCTCGTCGAGTTCGCCTTTGTCAAAGATTTCCTTTTCTACCAAGATAGCGTACACCCTCTTATCGTAAGGTATTACGGCTATTTGTTCAAACTCTACGGCTTTGCCGTTGCCGTCGTACAGCGTTACGGTGCCGTCGTAATTAGTGTCCAGAATTTGGTCAATCACGCTTCTCATACTATTCTCCCTCCAGCAGGTCAGGTCGCCTGTCTTTGGTAATTTCTAATTGTTTTTGTCTACGCCACTTGGCTATCTCGGCATGGTTGCCCGATAGCAAAACCTCGGGCACTTCCAAGCCCTCGAAGGTCTGCGGTCTGGTGTATTGAGGGTACTCGAGTAGATTGCTCGCAAAACTCTCCTCTTTGGTAGACTCGTTGCTACCCAATACCCCCTCGACGTACCTTGCTACGGCGTTGATAGTCACCATTGCGGGCAGTTCTCCCCCCGTAAGCACGTAGTCGCCTATGGATATCTCCCTATCCACGTCAAGGTCTATGACTCTTTGGTCAACGCCCTCGTAGTTGCCGCAAATAAAGAGTAGATTGTCTTGCCTAGACAACTCTTCCACTATCTTTTGTGACAATCTCTCGCCCTTTGGCGACATATATATTCTTAGATACTCACGATTGGGATCTATATGATTGATAGCAGAGTGCAAAGGTTGTGGCGTCATCACCATGCCCGCGCCCCCGCCGAATGGATAATCGTCGCACTTTTTGTGCTTGTCCTTCGAGTAGTCCCTGATATTGACCACGTCAACGTCAAGCAATCCTTTGTCGATTGCCTTGCCTATTATGCTTACATTGAGTGCGTCGAACATTTCGGGGAAGAGAGTCGCTATCCTAATCTTCATATAGAGCCAAATCCTCGTATGCTTGTCTATCCAAGACTATTTTTTTGTTTTGCACGTCGGTGGACAGTATGATCCTCTCTATTGCTGGTATCATCGACTGTCTGCCGTCCACGCAGTCTATGACGTAGATATCTGCGCTACCATATTGCAAAATATCTTTGATTTTGCCGATTTTTTCGCCATCAATCTCCACTTCACAACCTATCACGTCTACTATAAAGTACCTATCCTTAGGTAGCTTTACGGCGTCCTTTCTATCCACCTTGATATCGGCGTTACGCAATTCTTCCGCCTTATTACGGTCGTCCACGCCTTCCAAAGTCAAAAAAACGTCGTTCGCCGACACTCTTACGGATTTTACCCCGTACTCTTTGTCGGCGATATAGACGTTTGATAATTTCTTAAAACGCGACAAGTCGTCGGTGAGAGGCACAACTTTGACCTCTCCCCTAATGCCTTGCGGTTTGGATATAGTTCCTATCGTGATTTTATCCATTACTTTTCGATAATCTCGACGGAAACCTTTTGGCTATTCTTGCCACTACCTGCCTTGACGAGGGTGCGGATAGCCTTGGCGATACGACCTTGTTTGCCTATCACCTTGCCTATCTCGCTCTTGTCGGCAATGATGTTGATGACGAGGATGCCGTCAACCTCTTCCGATTTGACCTCGACGTTGTCCTTGTTGTCAACCAAGTTTTCTACGATAAATCTTACCAATTCTTCCATAATTCGCCCAATTACTTGATGATTTCTTGCTTCTTGAGGATAGCTCTTACAGTCTCGGTAGGTTGTGCGCCGTTAGCAAGCCATTTGAGAGCCTTTTCGCTATCAACCTTGATTTCTGCAGGTTGCTTGGTTGGATCGTAATATCCGATATTGTCAAGATATTGTCCGTCTCTTGCTTTTCTCTCGTCGATTGCTACGATACGATAAAAAGGTGCTTTCTTTGCTCCCATTCTTGTAAGTCTGAGTTTTACTGCCATTGTTTTTCTCCTTTGTGGTCTTGTCGACCTAAATATTATTATTTTTTATTTATTATCCAATTATTGTGGCAATTCTCTTTGCCGATTTCGCCTTAGAAAGGCATCTTAAATCCACGCTTGCCCATACCCGCCATTTTGTTCATCAGTTCTTTGGTCTGCGCAAACTGCTTGAGGAGGCTATTGACGTCTTGTATCGACGTACCCGAGCCGGCTGCGATACGCTTCTTTTGCGACGACTTGATGAGGTCGGGGTTCTTGCGTTCCTTAGCCGTCATAGACAAGATAATAGCCTTGGTGCGAGCCATCTTGCTCTCGTCTATCTCGAGGTCTTGTCCCTTGAGTTTGCCCGCAAGCCCCGGTATCATACTCACCATTTGTTGCATATTGCCCATGCTTTTCATCTTGTCGAATTGCATCAAGTAGTCGTCGAGAGTAAAGCTGTTCTCTTTGAACTTCTTTTGCATCTCTTTGGCTTCTTCTTCGCTGTACGCGCTCTGCGCCTTTTCTATCAAGGTAAGCACGTCGCCCATACCGAGTATTCTCGAAGCCATACGGTCGGGATAGAATACCTCTATATCGCTAAGTTTTTCGCCCGTTCCGCAAAACTTGATTGGCTTGCCCGTCACGGCTCTGATGCTCAGTGCCGCACCGCCTCTGGTGTCGCCGTCGAGCTTAGTGAGTGCAACGCCCGTCACGTCCATCACTTCGTTGAACTTTTGCGCCACGTTGACTGCGTCTTGACCTGTCATCGAATCGACCACCAACAATATTTCGGTAGGATTAAATTCCTTCTTGAGTCCCGCTATCTCGTCCATCAACGTTTCGTCGATATGCAGTCTGCCCGCGGTATCTACGATGAGCACGTCGTTGCAATTTTTTTCGGCTTCTTTGATAGCCTCTCTGACTATCTTGCCCGGTTGTATTTGTCCCATCTCGAAGACAGGCACGTTTGCGTTTTTGCCCACCACTTGCAACTGTTTGATAGCGGCAGGTCTATATATATCGCACGCAACGAGCATTGGCTTTTTGCCTTGCTTGCGTAGCATCACGGCAAGTTTTCCGCACATAGTCGTCTTACCGCTACCTTGCAATCCGCACATAAGTATGATTGTAGGCGGTTTGTCGGCTATCTCAATCTTGGAGTGGCTGGTACCCATAATGGATATCAGTTCTTCATTGACCAACTTGATGACTTGTTGGGTAGGGTTGAGCCCCTTGAGTATATCGTCGCCAACGGCTTTTTGGGACACGTTGTTGACAAACTGCTTGACAACGGAGAAGTTGACGTCGGCTTCCAACAGTGCGACTCTCACCTCTCTCATTGCTTGTTTTACTTCCAATTCCGACAACTTTCCCTTATCTCTCAACTTAGAGAAGATATGCGAAAGTCTATCGCTCAGTCCGCTAAATGCTCCCATAGTTCTCCTATTCTTCCAATATCGCCAAGGCTTGTTTGATTTCTTTCTTCTGCTCGTCGGTGGCTACCTTTTCAAATTCGAGCAGTAGCCTTTTCATTTCGAGAGTCTTTTTGACAAGTCCTAGCTTGCTCTCCATAGTGGTCAAGGTCTTCTCCGCCCTCATCAGTGCGTCCCTGACTCCTTGTGGCGATATGCCGTACTCTTTGCCTATCTCGGCTAGCGACATATCCTCGTCGTAGTACATACTTATCAGCCTGCTTTGATAGTCGGTCAACAATCCACCGTAAAAGTCGTTGTATATACTCATATACAGTTTGTCTTGCTTTTCCATATCCGCCTGCTATAAAGTATTTTTCCTTTACACTTATACCATACCTAATATACTCTTGTCAACGATTTTGAACAAAAAAGCCAACCGAATACCCGATTTGCTATTTTGATTTAGTTATCGATACTTACAAATTCCCGATTACAAAAGAAAAGGCGACTTGCGCCGCCTTAATTCCACTAGAGTCCGCCTTTTTAGTGGGTAGCGAAACACCCTAACATCTTGTTTTCGCCTTTATGGTGGGTAGCGAAACACCCTAACATCTTATTTCTGCCTTTATGGTGGGTAGCAGTACACCCTAACATCTTCTTTTCGCCTTTATGGTAGGAAATCTAATGGTACTGTTATTATATACAAATTTTGCAATATTGTCAACTATCTTATAAAATTTTATAACCAGTCACAATATTAATTATATTTCCAAAATACCTTGGATAAAGTCACGTGCGTCAAACTCTTCTAAGTCGTCCACACCTTCGCCTACGCCCACAAATACGACAGGCATTTCTCTCTCCACCGATATGGCAAATACCACTCCGCCCTTGGCTGTGCCGTCGAGTTTGTTGAGTATTATGCCGTCCACGTCTATTATCTCGTCAAAGGCTTCCACTTGCGACACGGCGTTTTGTCCCGTAGTTGCGTCCAAGACTATATACGTGCGGTAGTCGCAGTCGGGCATTTCTCTCTCCACGACCTTGTTGATTTTGCCAAGTTCATTCATCAAGTTTTTCTTATTTTGCAGTCTGCCCGCCGTGTCAATGAGTACTACGTCGGTGCCCCTTGCCTTAGCCGATGACAACGCGTCGAATACCACCGCCGCAGGATCACTGCCCTCTTCGTGCTTGATTATACGCACGTCGGAGCGTTTTGCCCACACTTCGAGTTGCTCGGCAGCCGCAGCTCTAAATGTGTCCGCCGCAGCGAGCACAACAGATTTACCTTGATTAGTAAAGTACCTTGCAAGCTTGCCTATCGCCGTAGTCTTGCCTACGCCGTTGACGCCCGCCACCAATATGACTAGCGGATAGGTATAAGGCTCTATCTCGTAGTCGATACTGTCTATCATTATTTGTTTGAATAGGTCCTTGGCTTGGTCGGCTTTGGACACTCTCTTTTGATAGCAAGCCTCTTTTAGTTCCTCGATGATTTGTTCGCTGGCTTCCACGCCCACGTCGCCCGAGATAAGCACCTCTTCCAACTCGTCGTAGAAGTCGTCGTCAAGTTCTCTACCCGTAAAGAGCGAATAGAACTTCTTGGATAGGCTCTCTCTCGTCTTTCTTAATCCTTCGGCTATTTTGCTGAATAATCCCATAATTCTCCTTAATTTTATGATATATTGTTGCAACCGACTTTTCAAGTCGTTTTAGAAATAATTTTTGATGAGGGTTTACAACCCTTCCACCACCTTTGGTAGTTTTTCTCACGGTGTAGATGCAAGTAAGACAAGGAGTACGCGGATTTTGTGCAGGGAGCATACTCTTTGTATGTGACCAAACAAAAACGTAAGTTACGACGCAGTATTACGACGCATATCCGCCGTGAGACACCCTTCCCAAACACAGGAGGACGGCTTCTTAATAGGATTGAGATTGCCCTATCTTGTCATTCCGAGCGTAGCGTGGGAATCTATATCCGCTTTATCTATAGTCGCACGTGACGCCATGGGTATAAGTATCTGTTGTCGAACATTTGACGGTGTAGATGCGAGTTAGACGCGAAAAGCGGTGATTTTATCGAAACGAGCGTACTGTACATCAATCCGTACTTAGTTGCTTGTTAGTAATTCTCTCGTGGTGTAGATGCGAGCAAGACAAGGAGAACGAGTATTGCGTAAGGGAGCATACTATTGCGTATGTGACCGCAACGCAAACGCAAGTTCGACACAGTATTGCGAAGCATATCCGCCGCGAGAGCGACAAAGTATGCGAAGTAGATATCCGTTGTCAAACTTCTTCGGTGGAGCTATGCTTAACCGCTTCCGCTAGTGACACCGATACCATCTTCGACACACCCTTCTCTTGCATGGTTACACCGTAGAGTCTGTCGGCTAGTTCCATAGTAGGCTTACGGTGGGTGATGACGATAAATTGCGTACCTTTGCTAAATCTACTGAGGTACTTAGCAAACAATCCTGCGTTGGCGTCGTCGAGAGCCGCCTCGATTTCGTCAAGCACGCAGAAAGGCATTGGCTTGAGTTTGAGTATTGCAAAGAGTATCGCAATAGCTATGAGTGCCTTTTCGCCACCGCTATACAAGGTCAACGACTTGAGGGTTTTGCCCGGCAATTCGGCATAAATCTCTATGCCTGCCTCGAGCGGATCTTCGCCCTCTTCCACGTCCTCGATGACGAGCTTGCCGTTGCCGCCGCCGAAGAGCTCTTTGAATACTGCCGAGAAGTTGGCGTTGATTTTTTGGAATTCGCTATCGAAGCGAGTCTTCATTTCCTTAGCCATCTCGGCGATAATCTTCTTGAGGTCGTCCGCCGTCTGTTGCATATCGTCACGTTGAAGTTTACGCTCGGCATAAATCTCGCCTTCGATACGGAACTGTTCTATTGCGTCGACGTTGACTGCCCCGAGAGCGTTCTTTTCGCGTTTGAGCTTGTTGATTTCGCTCTGGCTAGATATCGGATCAAAGTCGTCTTGTTTGTACAATAGACAACCGTCGTAGTCCATGTTGTACTCTTCGGCAATGTGGATTTGCAGTGCCGTCATCAACTCGTCTATCTTCTCGAGTGCGTTTTGTTGTTTGATTTTGGCTTCGCTGAGCGACAAAATCTCCTTGGATAGAGCGTCCTTATCTGCGTTGAGCGACACTATCTCGGCACTCAATTTTTTCTTGTAGTCGTCCAAAGAATTTATCTTATCGATGAGGGCTTGATATTGCTTTTTGTCCTCTTCGCTCACCACGGCTGTGTTGAGATTATTCTCGGTTTGATAAATCTTTTCGTCAAGGCTTGCCACAATCTTCTTGGCATTTGCAAGCGACTCTTTTAGTCCCGCTATCTCGCCTTGCACACGTTCGATATTGGCGTTTAGACTCTCTATTTCGCTCTCGATAGTTGATATTTTGACCTTGATATCGGTGATAAGCCCCGACAACTCGTCCTTGCGCTTTTTCTTGGCGTCAAACTCGGCTTTGCGTTTGATTGCTTCGTCGTCGGCATTGATTTTGGCACCTTGCACGTCCATACCCTTGCGGTCTATATTGGCGATAGCCTCGTCTATGTACTTGACTTTGGCTTCGAGGATTTCCTTTTGAGTGGTGCGATTGTGCAACGTGTCGAGCAATTCGCCAAGCTTCGATACAACTTTGTCAAGCCTGCCGTTTTCGGTAGCGTAAGCGACTTCGGCGTTTTTGACCTCTTCTTCGTATTCGGTCAGTTGCGCTTGCAGCTCTTCGAGTTCCTCGTTGCCGTCCTTAAATATACGCATAGCCTCGGCGTAGTTTTCCTTGGCTTTGGCAAGCATCTTGGTCGCGTTTTCTATTTCGCGCTCTTGACTGAGAATGTTGGAAGAATCCGACTTTTTAGAGCCGCCCGTCATACTACCTGTCGTATTGATGACGTCGCCTTGCAAAGTTACTATTTTGACTGCGTAGCGGTACTTTTTGGATATAGCAACGGCACAGTCCATATCCTCACATATCAAAGTGCGACCTAGTAGTCCCGAGAAGATATTGTAATACTTGTCATCGTACGAGATGAGATTGGAAGCAATGCCAAGACAACCTTTTTCTTGCAAAATCGGCATATAAATAGCTTCCAATTCTCTAGGTTTATAAGCCGTCATTGGCAAGAATGTCACTCTGCCGAGTCTATTTACTTTGAGATATTCTATGAGGTACTTGGCGTCCTCTTCGTCCTTGGTGACGATATTTTGCATGTTGTTGCCAAGCGCCATTTCGATAGCCGTTTCTAATTCTCTAGGCACACTTATTAGTTCCGCCACCAAGCCTTGAATGCGCTCACCTATAGACTCGTCCTTTTTGGAGGCTTGCATCAATCTTTGCACCGCTCCGCCAAAGCTTCCGTACTCGTTTTTGAGGTCGGTGAGAATCTTGCATTTCATTTCGAAGGACTGAATGCTACCCATAAGGTTTTTGGCGTCCTCTCTTGCCTTTTCCACCTTAGCTTTGAGCTCAGCCACCTCAACCATAACTTCGTTTTTGTTTTGGGCGAGTTTTGACTTATCCTTTCTAAATCTCTCCACCGACTCTTCGTAGTTGCGTTTTAGTCTTTCGTCGCTCTCGATACGGCTCTTGACGTCGTCTATCTCTTGCTTGAGTTCGGCTATACGGGTGAGCGAGATATCTCTCTCCGCACCCAGCTTGCCGAGGTCGGCTTTGATTTCGCCTATACTCTCTATGGCTTTGAGCAATTCGGAGTTGGACTCCTCTATCATTCTCTCGCCCGACGTAATCTCGCCCACGAGTCCAAGATACTCTCTATCCAAGGCTCTGAGACGGCTTTGAGTGTCCGCCTTGTCCTCGTTTTCCATATTGAGTCTACTGCAAAAATCATCGAGCTGTATCGACTTTTTGTCAATTTCTTCTTCGTACGACAGTATTCTATCGGCGTAATCTTTGCGTTGACTTTTGAGTTGAGAGATACGCTCGGTGAGGGTGCTTCCCTGTCCCTTTATCGACTCGGCGTACACCGCCATCTCCGTCTGTCTGTCTCTCAGCTGAGAGATATAATTGTCTACGTCGTTTTGCTCGTTTATCTTTTTGCTATACTTTTCTTCTATCTCTTTGACGGCACTCTCTTTGAGGGCGTATTCTTCTTCTATACCCGTCAATTTGGCTTGAATAGCTTTCTTTTGAGAGTCGTTGTTTTCGTATTTATATATGTATTCGTTGGCTTCGAGCACTCTCAATCTGTCACGCAATTCCAAAAACTTTTTGGCGTCGTTTGCTTGCTTTTCGAGAGGTCCCAAGATACGCTCGGCTTCTTTGATAATGTAGTCGAGTTGTTGGATGTTCTCTTGAGTGCGTGCAAGCTTTCGCTCCGACTCTATCTTGCGTTGTTTAAATTTGAGTATTCCTGCAGCGTCTTCAAATATGCTACGTCTGTCCTTAGGTCTTGCGTTGACGATTTCATCTATACGACCTTGACCTACGATACTATATCCCTCTCTACCTAGTCCCGTATCGCGTATCAAGTCTTGCACGTCTTTTAGACGGCAAGGCGTCTTGTTGATGAGGTATTCGCTCTCACCCGAACGATATAGTTTGCGGGTGATGATGACCTCTTCGTATTCGAAGTCGGGAAAAATGCGTTTAGAATTGTCAAAGACAAGCGAAGCCTCGCAATACGATAGAGGCTTACGGCGTACAGTACCGTTAAAGATAACGTCTTGCATGCTCTTACCTCTAAGTAGTCTTGCGCTCTGCTCGCCCAACACCCACCTTATAGTATCGGCAACGTTGCTCTTTCCGCAACCGTTAGGTCCGACTATGGCGGTAATTCCGTCGTTGAAGTTGACCTCAACCTTGTCGGCAAAGGACTTAAATCCAAATACTTCTATCCTCTTAAAATTCAATTTTTACCCCTTAGCCCAATGCTTTTTTGTTGATTTTCTTAACTTTTCTCTTGGTCTTGCCCACCAAATTGCTATCTAGGAAAAATGCCTTTTCACCTATCTTAACCACACTCTTTGGCAACTTGATTGCATATAGATTAGGACATTTTGCAAAGGCGTATCTGCCGATTGTCGTCAAGCCTTCTTCAAGCACCACCTCGGCAAGTGACGCACAATTATAAAAGGCGTCGTCGCCAATCGAAGACAATCCCTCGTATGCCACGAAATAGTTGAGTGCCTTACAACCCTCGAATGCCTTAGCCATAATAGTATGCACGCTTGCGCCAAGCTCAACTTCGCTTATGCTTTCGTTGTAATAAAAGGCTTTTTCTCCTATTATTTTGACGCTATTAGGCAATACTACCACGCTATCGTTGCCCTTGTATGCCGTCAAAACGCCGTCTTTAATAACGAAGTCTTTTTCGTCGCAAGGTGAGCTTTTTCTACTTACACAGCCCCTTTCGACAATCATTATTTCAAGTTTTTTGAGGTCTTTTGCTAGTTTGTAAAGTTTGCCGCTCACAACGTATTTTTTTACCTTTTTGGACACTTTGGCGATATACTTTTTTATCTTTTTGTCCATTTTGACCACGTAATTATCCGACGACGGATTAGTATTTGCCAATTTTTCTTTGATTTTGTTCAACTTCTCAACCGTATCGGCATAAGAGTCGACGATATCAATCAAAGCATCTACGTCCACAACGCAATCGGCAAGCGTCTTTTTGTTTTTTTCTAATCTTTCTTTTTTTGTTTCAAAACACATATTATTTCCTCCGCAATTATATTTGCATATAGTGCATGCGTGTTATCAATTATTTTTTCCCAATTTTTTCAGTGCCTCTCTTGCACACTTTTGTTCGGCTTGTTTTTTTCTACTGCCCTTCTCTTGAGCTATCACTTGTCCGCCTAACACCAATCTTACGGTAAATATAGGTTCGTTGTCGCTACCCTCTTTGGCTATCAACCGATATTCTATCTTTTCGCCCTCGAACATCTCTTTGAGCCTGGATTTGTAGTCCTCTTTGGAGTCTTGACGAGTGTCGTCAATATAGTCTTGTAGCCACCTCAATACGAAGTCTTTGGCTTGATTGAATCCTCCGTCCAGATAAATTGCTCCCGTAATGGACTCGAACACGTCGCTGTACGCCTTGTCTAGCACAGCGTTGTCCAATATGAGCATATATCTATCCAAGCCCATTGAAAGTGAAACTTTTTTTAGTGTTTCTCCCTTGACGACGTAGGCTCTTTTGGTTGTCAACGTCCCCTCGTCGTCGTTAGGATATTGTCTATATAGCTCTTCGCTAACCACCATATCAAGCACGCTATCGCCCAAAAATTCCAATCTCTCATAGTCGGGTACGCCGTGCCTATGTCCGTAAGAAGAATGGGTGAGTGCGGTTGTTAGAAGCGATGAGTCGCTAAAGGTATATCCTATCAGTTTTTCCAATTTTTTGGACATAATTACGCCTTGTTTTCCTCTTCATTTTGATGCACGTTGTCTGCCAATCCTTGACGAATCTTGTCTATCGTACCGTTTTGTACCGCTTGCACACAAGCAAGTATCGCATTGCAGAACGCCTTGGCATTCGAAGAACCGTGTGCCTTCATCACAATCTTCTTGACACCGAGGAAGATACCTCCGCCGATTTCGTCACTACTAAACTTCTTTTTGACTCCTCTTAGCGCAGGCTTTAGCATCAAATAGCCGAGTTTTGCCCTAAGTCCGCCACTCTTGATATTGCGTTTGATGAGTTCAAACATATTGAGTGCCATACCCTCGCTGGCTTTGATGACCATATTGCCGCCCCAACCGTCGGTTACAATCACGTCGGCAAGGTCGTTCATCAAATACCTGGCTTCGATATTGCCCACGAAGTTGAGGTTGCTGTCTTTGAGCAAAGCGTGTGCCTCTTTGGTAAGAGCGTTGCCCTTCTCTTCTTCTGCGCCGTTGCTAAGCAATACTACTCTCGGATTGGTTACACCGTAGCACGACTTCATCAAAGCATCGCCCATTACCGCAAACTCTAATAGCATGTTAGGTTTGCAATCCACGTTGGCTCCGCCGTCCACGATGACCACGTACTTACCGTCTTGCAATTGCGGGCTAACGGCAGATAGTGAAGCTCTCGTCACACCGTCAATCAATTTGACGATTAAGCTCGCTCCCGCAAGCAAAGCTCCCGTATTGCCCGAAGACACCATTGCGTCGGCACCCCCGTCGGCAAGACATCTAAGTCCTACCACCATTGAAGAATTTTTCTTGCGTCTAATTGCCATAGCAGGCGAGTCATCGTTGGTGATGACTTCTTCGGCATCGATTATTTCCAATCTCGAGCCGTCGTACTCGCAAGTCGACAAAATGCTTTCTATCTCTTGCTTTTTGCCCGTTAGAACCACGCTAACCGTTTTATCCTTACTCAGTGCCTCTACCGCGCCTTCAACAGCCGCTCTCGGGCAGTTGTCACCGCCGTAGCAGTCCAAAATTACTCTCGTATTGTCCATAGAGCCTCCACATTACGTCATTATATATTTTAAATAAAATATTATATTTTGTCAATATCAAATTGGTAAACTTGTCGTCAAATAATCAAAACTAAAAGAAAAAATATCCACCCTCAATTAGGTGGATATCTAAGTTAATCATAACGAAAATTAGTCAGCCTTCTTTTCTTTCTTCACTACAACTTGTTGTCCGTCATAGTATCCGCAATTTGGGCAAACTTTATGATTTTCTTTCAGCTCGTGACAATGTCCGCACTCAACGAGAGACGGAGCGCTGATTTTCCAATTAGCCGATCTTGTATGCTTTCTTTGTTTAGATGTTTTTCCCTTTGGTACTGCCATTTTTGACACCTCCCGTATTACTCAAATACATTTGCTTAGCCATTATAAGATATTTTATCGGCTTTGTCAAACATATTTTTGCATTATTTTTGGTTTTTACAACGATTGGACAATCTCTTTGGTTTCTCTTGCGATGACCAATTCTTCATTAGTAGGGATAACCAATACCTTGACCTTACTCTCAGGCTTGGACAAGTCGCAGAAGTTACCTCTCGCCTCGCCGGACTTATTCTTTTCTTGGTCAAATGCAATACCCAAAAATTCGGTGTTTTGCATTATAAGTTCTCTAAACTCCCAACTGTTCTCACCGATTCCGCCGGTAAATACCACACAGTCGAGACCGTTCATAGCCACGGCGTAAGAACCGATAAACTTTTGGACTTGATAAGCGAACATATCCTTAGCAAGCTGAGCTCTCTCATTGCCTTCGGCGGCGGCAGCACAGAGGATACGTGCGTCCGAGTTAACACCGCTAACGCCCAAAAAACCACTCTTTTTGTTGAGATAATCGGTAGTTTCTTTGAGGCTCATACCGGTATTGTCGGCAATCATTTCTACTACGGCTGGATCGATATCACCGCATCTGGTGCCCATCATCACGCCTGCCATAGGAGTCATACCCATAGAGGTATCTACGCATTTTCCATCCTTGACAGCGGAGATAGAGCTACCGTTGCCGAGGTGGCAAGTAACTATCTTACTGCAAGGCAATCCCTTAGAGGTGAGATAATTGATTGCTTCACCCGACACGAACTTGTGCGAAGTGCCGTGAAAGCCGTATCTTCTAATTTGATATTTTTCGTATATTTCGTAAGGAATGCCGTACATCTTTGCCTTCTTTGGCATGGTGCTGTGGAAAGCAGTATCGAATACAGCCACGTTAGGTACTTTTGGCAAAATACTCTTGCACAGTTGTATGCACGCAATGTTGGCAGGGTTGTGCAAAGGAGCAAGGTGTGCCACCGATTGCAACTTCTTAATCTCCTCGTCGCCTACGTAAACGGAAGAATCAAATTCCTCTCCGCAATGCACTACTCTATGTCCTATTGCCCCGATTTCCTCTACACTGTCAATCACTCCGTAGTCCTTATTGACAAGGCAATCTATCAAGAGATTGAACGCTTTGGTGTGATCGTTGATAGTATCTTCGATGACCACCTTTTGGTCGCCGTACCTGTGGGTTATCAAAGAACCTTCCAGACCTATTTTTTCTACCACGCCTTTGCATAGCACGGTTTCGGTTTCCATCTCGATGAGTTGGTATTTGAGAGAAGAACTACCTGCGTTGACTACCAATACTTTCATATTACACTCCTTAGTTTTGACTTGCCTGAACGGCGGTGATAGCCACTACGGCTACGATATCCTCGCTTACGCATCCGCGGGAGAGGTCGTTGACAGGTTTTGCAAATCCTTGGCAGATAGGTCCTATTGCTTCGGCTCCGCTAAATCTTTGGGTTAGTTTGTAACCGATATTTCCCGCTTCGAGGGATGGAAAGATAAACACGTTGGCTTGTCCCGCAACCTTACTTCCCGGTGCTTTGAGCTGTCCGACCGATGGCACGATAGCGGCGTCTACTTGCAAATCTCCGTCCACCTCTATCTCCGGCGCCCTCTCTTGCACAAGACGAGTAGCCTCAACCACCTTGTCAACGTTAGGGTGTTTTGCACTGCCCTTGGTCGAGAATGATAGCATTGCCACCTTAGGCTCTTCTATTCCCGCCAAAGCCTTAGCCGTAGCAGTAGAAGATATTGCTATGTCGGCAAGTTGCTCTTCCGTCGGATCTATGTTGACCGCACAGTCACCGAACACCATAATATCCTTGTCCTTGTATGGGGTATTCTCAAACGACATCAAAAATACACTGCTCACCGTCTTAGTTCCCGGTTTGGTCTTGACGATGGTTAGTCCACTCTTAAGCACGTTGCCCGTAGAGTTGATTGCACCCGCAACCATACCGTCGGCTAAGCCTTTGCGAGTCATCATTGCGCCGTAGTTAAGATTTTTTCTCATCTCCACTCTTGCTTGCTCCAAAGTCATACCTTTGGCTTTGCGCAACTCGTACAATTCGTTGGCAAAGTCTTCGATATCGGCAGTCATAGGATTGACTACTTGCATTCCGCTAAAGTCCACACCTTGATATTTAGCCTTAAGTTGTTCTTCGTCCGCAAGCAAAATAATTTTTGCAATGCCTTGTTCGGTAATGATTTGTGCCGCTTTGACGGTTCTTGGTTCGTCACCTTCCGCCAAAACTATCGTTTTGCCCAAAGTCTTGGCTTTGGCGATGATTGAGTCGATAATCTTGCTCATACTTCCCCCTGATAATTGCTTTATTTTTTGTAAAAAATCATCTATAATGATATCACAAACCAATTATACAACTAAGATTGGTCATTGTAAAGTAATACAAATAAAAAAGGCGGGTTTTTATGTCCCATTGTTTCATAATTTGCGAATACAATCCGCTCCACAGCGGACACGCATACCACATACGCCAAGCCAAAGAGGCGACGGGCGGTGACGTTATTTGCATTATGAGCGGGGACGTCGTACAGCGTGGCGAGTTGGCGGTGGCAGACAAATACACCCGTGCCGAGTGGGCTATACGAGCGGGTGCCGATATGGTAGTGGAATTGCCTGCCGTATATAGTCAAACCCCCGCCGAGCTCTTTGCCCTCGGTGCTATCAAGGTTATCTCGCATTTTAATCAGCCTTCTTACCTTTGCTTCGGCTGTGAGAATCCCGACGTCGATTCAATCACAAGGCTTGCCGATATTTTGACGGACAACCGACAAGTCGATACCCTCACCCAAAGCAATCTCTCGCAAGGTCTATCCTATCCGCAAGCATATTCTCTTGCGGTACGCAAGGCGTGCAAAACAAGCGATAACGACGACTTGGCTAGTCTACTCGATAGCCCCAACAATCTCCTTGCGATAGAATATATCAAGGCAATCAATAAGCTCGAGCTTGATATTACCCCTATCGCAATCAAGCGTCAAGGCGGTTACAACGACCTATCCGTTGCGGGAGAGTTTGCTTCCGCTACGGCAATTCGTAACAACCTTGACAACAAAGAAATCCTACAAAAGTATTGTCCCCCTTACGTAGCCGATTGCTTGCAAAATTATATCGATTGCGACGATAGACTTTATTCCCTTCTTTCCTACCAGCTACCACGCCAAGACCTTAGCAAAATATGCGGCGTCAAAGAAGGAATTGACAACAGAATACTTCAAAAACTCGATACGTGCCACGATTTTTCAAGTTTTTTGCAAGCCGTCAAGACCAAGCGCTACCCTATGGCGTATATCAAAAGATTACTGCTCAACGCCCTTACTTACAACACGTTGACCTACGATGAGCTCAAAAGTCAAGCTGTCGAATACGTCAACGTTCTGGCAATCAAAGAAGACAAAAAATCACTTCTTTCGCTCTTCGATTGTGCAGTCACTACCAAACAAAGCGACGCCTATCGTTTAGAAAAAAGCGACGTTCAACGTAATGCCGACTTGCTCTTTGCCAGCGTAAAATATCATTATTCCTCGGTGATGTCGATAGTCAAATCTTAGCATTGTCGCTTATCGAGCATCTAAATTGTATACATAGCTATCATCAATTGCCAAAAACTCCCTAATCGCACGCTCTATATAATCTATCGATTGTTTCGTTATTAAACTAATCCCAATCTAATATAATCTAATATGGAGCGCAGTATCAATCTCAAAAAAGCCCTGCCCCTATCGTTGGTTGCGGGCTTTTTTATTACCTTTCTCGTAATCAATCCTTCACGCTATATAGCGTCGGTATCGCGTAGTTTGATACTCTTTGCCAAGGCGGTGTTGCCGTCACTCTTTCCCTTTTTGTTTTTCTCAGGCTTACTCACTTGCGTGGGTGGCGGGTATTTGCTCGGGGTAGTATTCGCCAAGCCCGTATCAAAAGTTTTTCACGCTCCGCCTATCAGCGGCTACGTTATGATTCTGAGTCTTGTCAGCGGGTATCCTATGGGGAGCAAAATAATATGCAACCTGTATCAGTCGGGCATGCTTACGAGAGAGGACGCCAAGCATATCACTGCATTTTGCTCCACGTCGGGGCCCTTGTTTATACTCGGCACGGTGGGTGCAACGCTCTTCCAATCTCCATATCTAGGGTGGGTTTTACTATCGTGTCACGTGCTAGGCGCACTTATCAACGGCATAATGTTTAGACCAAAAAAGCAAACTTTTTCGCCTATTTTGCCTACCGTGCAATCGGTAGACTCACTCCTTGACGCATGCATCAAAAATAGCGTCACCACCATACTTGCCATAGGCGGATATATCACCATTTTCGGCATGATTGGCGACGTTTTGGTAGACGTGGGATTGGTGGATTTGACTAGCAAAATTCTCGGCTTTATTCTCCGTCCTCTCGGTGCGACCGATAGTTTATGCTACGGAGTTGCACTATCTTTTATAGAACTCACTCGAGGCTTTGACTATATAGCTCATGCGGGTATAAAAACAACGACAGCCCTGCCGTATTTGGCGGGACTGTTGTCTTTGGGCGGTGCTTGTATCACCTTTCAATCTATGAGTTTTTTGAGCAAATGCGGTATCTCGGCAAGATACTATATACTTACCAAGTTATCTCAATCCATTGTAACGTTTGGCTTGGCTATGCTCACCTGTCTTGCCGTCAATTTCGGTTGATAGGTTCACTCATCAGTCTATACAATTCTTGTTTTCTTGCCGACACGTCTTCTAGAGTTTGTCTGAGATAGTACTCTGTGCCGTTCATCACGTTGGCAATTTGTTTATAACTTTGGTCGATGACTCCGTTTGCATAAGCCGTTGCATCGTCCACAATCTTTTGTGCTTGTTCTCTGGCTTGGACGATTATCTCATTTTCGCCGAGCATACGATTGGCTTCTCTCTCTGCGTTAGCAAGAATATCTCTTGCTGCACGATTGGCGTCCTCAATCAAAGCATCTCTCTGACCGATAATCACTCTTGCTTCGGCGATAGAATCGGGTAAAGCTTCTTTGACCGCCGCAATGATATCGAGGGCGTTCATATCGTCTATAATTCTACCGTTGCCGATAAGAGGCTTTTTGCCTAGTCTTATCATCTCAGCCAATTTGTCAAGCATAACTTCGATATTGTTGTTATTCATACTTTTCTCCCAATATTTTTTCTATAGTTTTGATACAACCGTCAGGGACGAGTCCTCTCAGTGACGTTTTGCTTTTTAGCATATCTCTTACAACGCTAGACGATACGTCTATCAAGTTATTCGACTTGTACAGCGTCGTTTTGACGCCTCCGTGCGACTCGTTATACTCGCTCATATATTTCTCGTAGGCGTAGTCCTTATCGTCGCGATAGCCCCTTACGATATTGCTTATATTGTGACTATTACAATATTCAAAAACCATTCCGCCGTAGTCGTCGACTCTCACGTTAAGGTTATTCTCCAATGCTTTCTCTACTATTTGTCTACGCTCGCCTCTATCAAAGAGATAATTTTTGTCGGGATTGTCAGCCACCAAAACCACCACTTTGTCCCACTCTTGCAAGGCCTCTTCGACCAGCCACGTGTGTCCTTTGGTAATCGGATCAAAGCTACCCGGTATTAGCGCAATCTTGTTGGTACGAGCGATAAAGTCCACAATTATGCTTCCGTATTTTTTGCGTTTAGCTATCCACCACTCGTCCGTCAAGGTGTATTTCTTGTCCTTGTCGTGCTCGTAAATGATATATCCGCCATCTTTTAGCAGGTCTTTTTCCACAACGATTGAACAAATATCCCCTATATAATCCGTCTTATACGGCGGATCAACAAATATAAAGTCTTGTTTGTGGGCACTTCTCAACGCACTCTCAAAGTCGCTGTTGACGACTCGATAATCATCCTTGATACCTGCAAGATTTCTTTGTGTGAGTGCAATACTCGTCTTGCTTTTGTCGACGAAGGTCACTTGCTTTGCTCCTCTCGACAATGCCTCTATGCCCATACCGCCACTACCGCAAAACAAGTCCAAAAAGCAACTTCCCGCCACGTCGAATTGAATGGTATTGAAGATATTTTCCTTGACCATATCGCTAGTCGGTCTGACGTCGTTGCCCTTGGGCGATTCTATCTTTTTTCCACGGTATTTTCCGCTGACAACTCTCATTTTACAATTTCCTTATCGGTGACGATATAATTCATTTTTTTATCCCACGGCTCGGCAATAATCTCGTCTACCATTTGGCAATCGAAGCAAAGCCCCACCTTGATACAATCGCACTTGTCGAAGAACCTGTCGTAGTAACCCTTGCCCTTGCCTAAACGGTTAAGTCGTCTATCTCCGGCGAGCATTGGCGTAATGCAAAGGTCTATGTCCACTTGCTCGGGGAATAATTCTTGTCCCTTTGGCTCGCTTATTCCGTAGTCGCCTATCTCGTACCGAGTATTCTCGTCCACTTGCACGAGGAGCATATCTTCACCACGCACTACGGGCAAGTATACGATGGCTTTACCTACAAAGTGTTTTATCAGTTGGCAAGTTGCCACCTCGCTATCCAAAGCGTTGTATATGCACACCGACCTTGGTTCGAACCCCAAAGACAGCAAGTTGCTTGTCACCCTCTCGCTCGCCGATTTTTTGTCGGCTATACTCATTGCTTTTAGGCGTGCTCTAATCTCTTGGCGCAATTGTTGTTTATTCATTACAGTTGGCTCTTGTAATAGTTGATAAGACAGCCTTGCTTGATAATCTCTCTTTCGTCGTCGGTCAAAGCGTCCAATCTTAGAGTTACGTCAATGCTTTGCTCTCCCCTTACCACTTTGGCAGGGAACTCTCTGTCGCCATTCATCAATTTTTCTTTGACGTCCTTGACGATGACTATATCTCCTTGTTCAAACTTGTCTTCGCTGACAAAAGGCAACATACCCCAGTTGATGAGGTTGCTACGATATCTCTTGGTAGCGTATTCTTTGGCGATATTGCACACACCGCCCAGCACTCTTTGGCAGCTTGCGGCTTGTTCTCTCGCACTGCCGTCACCCGGTTTGATTGCGTACACACCGCTGCCGATAGAGGTAGTACCGTCTAATTGCAAGCCCGATTTAGCTACTGCCTCTGCGTATTGCTTAGGTAATCCCTTCTCTCTTCTTGAGAGTTCATCGGCATAGATTTCTTTGGCTCTACCCACGTATTTTGGCTCTTTTCTCGATAGAGCAAACTCCGCAAGTTTGAGCGGATTGCTACGATAGCTCGAAGTTTCGCCCGACGGTATGAGCTCGTCTGTAGTTGTAACGGGATCGTAGATAGCCGCCGCCAACTTGACGATAAGATTGTCGGTCAAAGATATAACTTGTGGCCAATCGCAAATATTAGGTCCGTATTCCAACTCTGCCTCGGGTTGAGCCTTGCTCCAACCGTTGTACACTCTCTTGGCATAGATAGAGCCGTCGTACTCGAAGGTAGGCACGGTGTTGTCGTAGTCGATATCGGTTGCAGCCGTCAAAACGCCACCATTCAAAGCAGTTGCCGCGATAGAGCGTGCGTCCATAAGCGCAACGGAAGCAATTTGGTTGTTGCCGGGTTTGCTACCTTCTCTACTCTCGAAGTTACGGGTAGTATGTCTGATAGACAAAGCGTTGTTGGCAGGCACGTCACCCGCGCCGAAGCATGGTCCGCAGAACGCCGATTTGACGTTAGCGCCCGCTTTGACGAGCTCGGCAATGGCGCCTTTCTTAAGCAAATCGTAGTAGATTGGCGTAGAAGAAGGATATACGTTGAGGGTAAACTTTCCGCTACCCACTGCGCCGTCCTTGAGTATACTTGCCGCCTCGATGATATTGTCGTAAGTACCTCCCGCACAACCTGCGATGACGCCTTGCTCTACCATAACCTTGCCGTCCACGATTTTGTCGGTAAGGCGGAACTTAATCTTAGGGTTGCCTAGTAACTTGTTGCCTTCCTCTTCTACCTGCGACAAGATGTCGTAAGGATTTTCTATCACGTCCTTGAGTGCAAACACGTTGCTTGGGTGGAAAGGAAGCGCAATTTGAGGCACAATCTTGTCGAGGTCGACCTCTACTACGCCGTCGTAATATGCCAAGTCGGCAGGCTTGATTGACTTGTAGTCGTCGAGTCTGCCTCTAACGGCATAATAATTCTTCACCTCAACGTCGTCGGTACGCCAGATAGACGTCAAACACGTCGTTTCGGTAGTCATTACGTCAATGCCGTTACGGTATTCTATAGGGAGGTTGGCAATGCCGTCGCCAACGAATTCCATAACCTTATTTTTGACGTAGCCTTTGGAGAAGACTGCACCGATAATAGCAAGAGCCACGTCTTGAGGACCTACGCCCTTACGTGGTTTTCCGCTGAGGGATACTGCGATTACGTCGGGATATTTGATGTCATAGGTACGACTGAGAAGTTGCTTAACCAGCTCCGGTCCGCCTTCGCCGACAGCCATAGTGCCGAGAGCACCGTATCTGGTGTGGGAGTCGCTACCGAGCAACATCTTACCGCAACCGCTCATACATTCTCTCATATAGGTATGAATGACGGCTTGATGAGGAGGCACGAAGATTCCGCCGTACTTCTTAGCTGCGCTCAATCCAAAGACGTGGTCGTCCTCATTGATAGTTCCACCCACTGCGCATAGACTATTGTGGCAGTTGGTGAGCACGTATGGGATAGGAAATTCTTTTAGTCCGCTTGCTTTGGCGGTCTGGATAATACCCACGTAAGTGATATCGTGCGAAGCTAGTCCGTCGAATTTGATATTTAGCGCACCGTCTTTGGTTGTCTTTGCTCCCACGTTGTGCGCCGAAAGAATAGAGTAAGCCATAGTACCTTGATAGGCATTCTCCAAAGCTTTGACGTCCAAGCCAAGCCCTTTTACTTGGTCGGCGTCGTAGAATTTTCCGCCCACCATATACATACCTTGTTGAGAAAGTTTTATCATAAATAACTCCATATAATTATTGACTTTATAAAAATATATTACAACAAACCTATCCAAAAATCAATAAAAAAGCCCCGAAAAGTCGAGGCAGTTGTTTAGTGATATTTTTTTAGTCGTTTTGTTTAGATATTACGGCATATTTTTGTGCCCAGCCCACGGGATAAAGCGACCTTTTGGAGCGTCTAAGTCCCTCCAATCCCATATCCTCTTGTCTATTGACCAGGCGACAATTTCCAAAGTGCTTTTTGGCAAACATTTGGCATATAGCGGGATAAACGCCGTTGTAGGCAATATCCCCCTTTTCGATATGCGTTATCCCCACACCCGACGGAGTAATCTCGCCCATGCTAAAGGCAATAATCTTGCCGTCATACTCGATGACGTCGGCAAAACAACGAGGACACACACCTACTCTACTAAGAGCCATTTTGACTAACTTGAGTTCGTCGGCTTCGGTGTCGCTATACTCTTCGTCAAAGGACTTGGTGCTTTGCCAGCCCGATATCAGTTGCATAACCTTGTCGTAGTCGCTAGGTTGATAATCTCTAAACACGTAGCCTTTGCCGTCAACCGAAGTACTATACGTTTGGACAAATCTCTTGATATGATTGCGCTTAGAATGGTACTTTTTGCCTTCGAGGTTTATTAAGTCGTGAGGATTGTAGAGATATTCGTCGTAGTCGTGATTGATTACCAACTTATATTTGTCGCTATCCAGCAGTTGCACGTATTCTTCGGGCGTGCTCATAACGTACATCTTCTCGCCTTGACTTAGACAAAACTTCGCCAAATCGTCGTACGCCGCCTTTATTTTGTCAATAGTGGTGAGTGGCGGTAGATAGACGTAGCCGTCGACCTCGCTCTCCTCGTCAAAGTACTCGGCGTGAGGCAAAAATCGTAGATAAATCACCCCGTTTTCGTAGGCGATTTGCATACTTTCAAAATTAAAAAACTTCCAACCTTTGAGGTACAATGGAGAGTATTCGCTACCGTTGTACTCCGTCTTAGCCAAAATTTTGTCTATCTCGCAAAAATCTTGCTCCTCAATTCTTCTAAATTGCATATATTTCCTTGCCACGTACAGCCTAAATTTGGTATAATTCCTTTATGAAAACTACCTTTAGATACAAACCAAACACGTGGATTGCCGTATCCTCTACCGTCCTATCAATTATACTATTGGTATGTGCGATTGTCAACGTTCTTAGACTTTGCGGTGTAAGAAATATGCAATCCTACAACTATCCGCTGGATATTATAGCAACGGTAATATGCGTAGTCATGCCTACAATTTTGCTCTCGATGGTTTATCTCTCGGCATACACTCTCACCGAGCGTGGCATACGGTGCAATATCGGAGTGTTTTTTCACACGATAAGCTATCAAGACGTATTGCTCATCAGGCAAGACAGTGACAAGACGATGCTGATATTGTATATCAAGACAGTCAAGCAAGGTCAGGTAGTCGACTCTCATAGCGGTATTCAAGCCAACATATTACAAGTTGGCGTGGACAAGAGGCACTTCGACTCCATAATAGACGCTATCAAAGCCCACAACCCTCACACAATCTACGAGATATTGCCTATGGCACGTAAGGAGAAAAAATGAAAGCGGTTTTAGCTAGCAACAACGCTCACAAGCTTCAAGAAATCAGAGCCATTTTGGGCGACTGTTTCGAGTATATATATTCGCTCAAAGAATTGGGCGTTGACGTCGAGGTTGAAGAAAACGGCAAGACCTTCGTCCAAAACGCAATCATCAAAGCAGACACGATATGCCGTATGACGGGACTTGTCGCAATAGCCGACGACAGCGGACTAGAGGTTGAGGCTTTAGGCGGTCAACCGGGAGTGTATTCGGCTCGCTTTGCGGGAGAGCCTTGCAACGACGACGCCAACAACGCACTACTACTCGATAAACTGCACGCACTTGAGAAGACTCAACCCATCAATCGCAAGGCTCGTTTTGTGTCCGTGGTGGCTATTTGCTACCCCGACGGCTCGGGCAAATACGCCGAGGGATACGTAGCAGGCACTATTCTCGACGAGTACCGTGGTGACAAGGGCTTTGGCTACGATCCACTCTTCTATTGCAATCAACTCTCCAAGACCTTTGCCGAGGCTAGCATGGAAGAAAAGAACACCGTTTCGCATCGTGCTATGGCATTGCAACGCTTGAGAGAAATGCTATGAAAAGCATTGTCGTCATGTCCGACACTCACAATATCTTGCGTCCTACCGAGGAGTTTTTCGAGGTGTTGCAAGAGAGCGACTATATCTTTCATTTGGGTGACGGCAGTAGCGACGTAGAGCTGCTAAGGCAAGCCTTTGGCGACAAGGTCGTTGCCGTCAAGGGCAACTGCGACCACTCCGACCTACCCCTGCAAAGGATTGTGCAAGTGGAGAACGTCACGTTTTTGCTCACTCACGGACATTGCTACAAGGTCAAGTCCGACACTGTGGACTTACACACCGATTGTATTATCGAAGGTGTAAAGGTGGGCTTGTACGGACATACTCACCATGCACAGATAGACGTAGACGAGGGCGTAACTCTCATCAATCCCGGTTCGCTCGGTTACGGCAGAACTTATTGCTACGTTACCGTGCAAGGCGATAGATTATTTAGCAAAATCGTAACACTTTAAGGACAAATATATGATTAGAAACGACGTAAGAAATATAGCAATCATTGCGCACGTTGACCACGGCAAAACTACTTTGGTCGACCAACTTCTTAGACAAAACCACGTCTTCCGCACGGGCGAAGCCGTGGTAGAGAGAGTTATGGACAGCGGAGATATAGAGAGGGAGAGAGGCATCACCATTCTTGCCAAAAACACCGCCGTCTTCTACAACGGAGTCAAAATCAACATCATCGACACCCCGGGACACGCCGACCTCGGCGGTGAAGTCGAGCGAATACTATCAATGGTAGACGGCGTTTTGTTGCTAGTCGATGCGGTTGAGGGCTGTATGCCACAGACTCGCTACGTACTCAAAAAAGCGTTAGGATTGGGCAAAAAACCTATCGTCGTCATCAACAAGGTAGACCGTGGCGGAGATCCGGAGCAAGTCATCGACCAAGTGCTCGACCTATTCATAGAATTGGGTGCCAACGACGAGCAAATCGACTTCAAGACTGTCTTTGCCTCGGGCAAACAAGGTTGGGCAACCACTACCCTCGGCGAGCAAGGCAGCGATATGAAACCTTTGCTCGATATGATTATCAGCGAAATCCCTGCCCCTACGGGCGAAGTTGACGACGGATTGCAGATGATAGTGTGCAATATCGACTACGACGAATATATCGGCAGAATAGGCATAGGCAGAGTGGTAAGAGGCAACATTCACACGGGTAGCAACGTTGCAGTCATTCACAACGACGGCAGTCACTACAACGCCAAGGTCGTCAAGCTCTACCAATTCGAAGGGCTCAAGAGGCGTGAATGTGAGTCGGGACAAGTGGGCGACATAGTTGCCGTCAGCGGTATCGAACAACTCAACATTGGCGAAACGATTTGCGACAGCGAAAAGATAGAACAACTGCCTTTCGTCAACATAGACGAGCCTACCCTATCCATGATGTTTATGGTCAACGACTCGCCTTTTGCTGGCAAGGAAGGCAAATACGTCACCAGCCGTCACTTAAGAGCAAGGCTATTCAAAGAAGTTATGACCAACGTAAGTATGAGAGTGGAAGAGACCGACAGTGCCGACTGCTTCAAGGTATACGGCAGAGGGGAATTGCACCTGTCTATTCTCATCGAAAATATGCGCCGTGAGGGCTACGAATTCCAAGTTTCCCGTCCAAAAGTTATCTTCAAGGATATAGACGGCGTGCGATGCGAGCCCGTAGAAAATCTCGTGGTAGAAGTTCCCGACGACTACGTTGGCGTGGTTATGAACAAAATCGGTGCACGTAAAGGCGAGCTTGTCAACATGACTCCCGACGAGCGTGGCGGCACTAAGTTAGAATTCAAAATCCCTTCTCGCGGACTTATCGGCTATCGCAACGAGATGCTCACCGACACCAGAGGCTTTGGCGTAATGAACCACACTCTCGACGGCTACGAGCCATACAAAGGCACGATTATAGAGCGTAATCGCGGCTCGGTAGTTGCCTTCGAGGACGGCACGACGACGGCATACGGCTTGTTCAACGCACAAGAACGCTCTACCCTATTCTTGGGCGCAGGCGTGGGTGTGTACGGCGGGCAAGTGGTAGGCGTCAACTCTCGTGAAGACGACCTCGTTGTCAACGTATGCAAAAAGAAACAGCTCACCAACAATCGTGCCAGCGGTGCAGACGAAGCCCTCAAGCTCATCACCCCTACCGTGATGTCTTTGGAGCAATGCTTAGAGTTTATCGCCGATGACGAACTCGTAGAAGTTACTCCGAAATCAATCAGGCTACGCAAGACCATTCTCAGTAAAGAGCTCAGAGCCAAAATCGCAGCTAAAAACAAACAATAATACTAAAATAATGTACACAATCCAAGATATAGTTATAGAAAAAATAAAAAATGAAAAACCCATTATATTTTTCTTGACATATCTTGGGTGGGTGTGTTAAAATTGCAAAGCATTGATAATTGATATGCGGGTGTAGTTCAATGGTAGAATCCCAGCCTTCCAAGCTGGTCGCGTGGG
>JBJETR010000042.1:0-43527 GCA_051883415.1 Christensenellales bacterium
TCTGCAAAGCAAAAGGCACTGCAATAAGACAGCACACCACGAACAAGATGAGCAGTACGAGAAATACCTTTAGTCCTTTGCGAGGTTTTTTGCCTTCGACTTGCTTTTGTTTTACCATACTTTTTTATTATACTACTTGACGAGAGTTTAGTCAACTTTCGACAATGATTGCACCTACTGTGCTTGTTTTTCCAAATCTATTGTAAATCAAAGTCAAAAATGATATACTATCGTTGTGAAAAAGTATGTTGTTATAATAACTATATTATTGATTGCGTCGATGCTTATCGGCGTAGGTTGCACTACTAAGCTGACCACGCCCGACGGCGAAGATTACACCTACTATCGACAAAAATCTTATACAAGTATCGAGTTTTTCGGCACCGCGACTTATCTTGTGCTTGCAGGCAATACCCGAGATAATCAAGTCGTAGAATTGATGGATACGACTTGGAACAAGGTCAAAGAAGCTCTGAGAGAGATAGACGAGGCTATCAGCGAGAGCGTAAGCGGCTCGGACGTTGACAGGTTCAATCGTGCCGAGGCGGGAGAGAGAGTCGAGGTGAGCAAACACACCTACGATATAGTGTCTTTGTGCAAGAGTATCAAAGCCACAACGGGCGGCAAGTTTGATCCCACTACGGCTAGACTCGTAGACCTTTGGGGTTTTTCTCCTCGTTTTGTCGGCAATTATCAACCTACTGAAGCATACGATAGAGCAGACTACAAGCACACTTTGCCCGACGATAGATACGTCGAAGCCTTCAATTCGTTGGTGGGAGTGGACAAGGTGGAATTAGTGCAACAAGATGATAGATATTATCTTGTCAAACCAACCGATACCGTCATCGTGGACGACGTCCAATATACCGTCACGCTCTCTTTAGGAGGGATAGGCAAGGGCTACGCATGCGATATCGCCTACAAGATAATCAAAGAGAGTGGTTTCAACTTTGGCTACGTCAACGTGGGCACTAGTTCGCTATCACTTCTCAAGTCGACAAAACCCGTCTACGAAGACAATTCGTTGGCTTGGCGTGTGGGCGTTGTCAATCCTAGGGGAGAGGGCAATTATCTCAGTGTTAAGGCTTGCGACCAAGGCTTTTCCACCAGCGGTGACTACGAGAGATTTTACGAGATAGACGGCAAGAGATATTGTCACATAATAGGCGAGGACGGCTATCCTATAGACGGCGGAATTATCACTGCCAGCGTGGTAGGAGAGAGCTCCGCCGTATGCGACGCCCTCAGCACCGCAATATGCTGTATGAGCGTGAATGAGGCAATGGAATTTGTCCAAGGCTTGGATTACAACGCCTATTTCGTATTCGAGCAAGGTGGCAAATATCGGGTATATAGCAACAGTCCCGACACAATGACAATCAACGGCGGAGATTTCGTCTTTTATGAACAAGATTGATAAGTTAGACAAAATCAAAAATATCAAGCCTTTCCGTCCTGCCGACGTGATAGTATATATCGTGTTGGTAGCTTTGATTGTCGCTCTATTGCTAATTTTTTGTTTGCCTAGGCAAGATAGCAGTCTTAGAGGCGTTGAGGTCACTCTCAAGGGAGAGGTCGTAGCCGAGTATTATTTTGATGACGATAGTTTGGTCACAGCCGCTGCCGTAGATAGTCGCCGAGAGGGTGACAAGTACTACTTGACTGTCAATTCCCAATCGGGTGGCTACAACGTTGTTGTCATAGACGTCACGGAGCGAAAGGTGTGGGTTAAGGAGGCAGACTGTTCTTCCTCAGCCGAGTGTACGCACATGGATGGCATAACCGAGGCGGGAGATAGTATAATATGTGTTCCGCACGCTCTCGTTGTGCTGGGAGTGGGAGAAGGAGAGGTCCGAGAGCCTATTTCCGGTTGATTGTCAATATGGAGAGAGGGATTTATTGACGACGTCCGCAATTATTTGCATATTGACAAAGCAAAAGATAGGTAGTATTATTTTGATAGTATAGTAGGGGGGAATATGGATAACAAAATATCAAAAGAGGTAGCACAATATATCAGACTAGCCGAGCAAGGCGACGCTATTGCTCAATATAATCTTGCCTGGAGTTATTATAGTGGCGAGGGCATAGGTCAAGATTATGCCAAGGCGGTATATTGGTATTCAAAATCCGCCGAGCAAGGCGACAGCGAAGCTCAGTCAGCGCTTGGCAGTTGTTATCTACACGGAATAGGCGTAGTCTCCGACTTTGCCAAGGCGATAGAGTATTTTACCAAATCAGCTAAGCAAGGCAACGTAGACGCTCAACTAAAGCTTGCTACCTGTTACATCAATGATGAAGACTATGACATGGCGGCGCATTGGTGGTATGAGGCTGCTAAATCGGGGGACTCCGACGGACAGTACAATCTTGCTTGTTGCTACGCTATGGGGCAAGGTGTAACACAAGACAAAGCCAAATCGATATATTGGTGCACTAAGTCGGCAGAGCAAGGCAATGATTGTGCGCAGTTCGTGCTCGGTTATAGCTATTACACGGGAGACGGCGTTGTCCGCGATAGTTATAAGGCAAGATATTGGTGGAGAAAATCGGCAGCTCAAGGCAACGAGCAAGCCGCAGATGCTTTAGCTAAGTATTTTATCGAGGAATAAACTAATAATTTTCAGCTAACCGCCTGCAATCGAGCAGGCGATTTTTTTATTGACAAAATAATAACCATAAGATTCAATCTCTATAAAGCAAATAATGTGAAATAACACATGATACCCAACACGATTTGACTAATGAGGTAGAAGAGTATATCACGTATGTCAATAAGTCAAATTACTTGCAAAATTCAAGTTGGAAATTATTGCTAATCAATATTATAACTAATTAGCAACAAGAGTGTTTTTCAGTCGCAAAAAAACTATGAGTTTTTTGCTTTATATATTGACAATGCAATAACTATATGATATATTATAAAAGTAATAGGAGAAATAATATGCAAAATTGTAAAAATTGTGGAATGCAAATAGATACGGATATCAAGGTGTGTCCTAATTGTGGGGTAGAGCTTGACGCTCTTCCACCGAAAGTTCAACAAGCAAAAGATATTGCTATAGAGGCTAATCGTTTGTGGCATTCAAATAATAGGCAAGAAGCCTACAAATTATGTCAAGAAGCTCTGCAACTCGATAGCGAGAACAAAACTGCTCTATACCTTCTTGCTTTTTGCTACATAGAGGGAGTTTGTGTAGAGCAAGACTATGAACATGCGCTATTTTTGATAAATAGAGTTGCCAATGCGGGAAGAAAAAGAGCTAAGAATATTATTAAATGCTACAACGAAATAGGCGATGCTATTTGGCAAGTATATAAATGCGGTCGAGCATACTTTTTTTCGGCGATAGAGCAAGGTCACCTTATTGCACAAGACATTTTAGGTCTTATGTACGAAAAGGGAGAGGATATCGAACAAGACAAAGCCATGGCTTTTTATTGGTTTAACAAATCGGCAGAGCGGGGCTATGCTCCCGCTCAATACTCTCTCGGGTGTTGCTATAATAATGGTGAGGGAGTTGCGAAAGACTTAGAAAAGGCAAAATATTGGTGGCAAAAGTCGGCATCGCAAGGCTACGAAGATGCGAAAAATGATTTAGCTAAGCATTTTGGACAAAATTAGAGTATTAAGTAATCGCCTGCAATCGAGCAGGCGATTTTTTTATTGACAAAATAATAACCATATAGTATAATAATCATGCGAGTGTATATTAGTTATAAGGAGCAACGACATGGACGATCAAACTTTGATACAAGACCTAGCCAATGATATAGAAGAGTATACCGAGTATGCCAATCAAGGCAATGCTATGGCTCAATACAATCTGGGGCTTTGTTATGATAGCGGAGACGGTGTCAAGGAAGACCTTGTCAAAGCGGTAGAGTGGTATAGCAAGTCTGCTGACAACGGATTTGTGCCGGCTTTTTATGCCTTAGCCGTGTGCTATGAGTATGGACGAGGCGTGGAAGAGGATATGTCCGAAGCCGTCAAGTACTACACAGAGGCTGCCAATAGGGGGTATTTATCCGCTCAATTTAAGCTTGCTTGGTGTTATAAATGGGGAGCCGGTGTTTACGAAAACTATGCAACGGCGAGTTATTGGTTGGATAAGGCAGCAAGCCGTGGACACGAACTAGCGCAACGTGGCTTTGATGCTCTTGATGATTATGAATTCGGAGGTTGGGCAGAATACAGTTTTGCTATATATTGGTTTACTAAGTATGCCGAGCAAGGAGATGCCGAGGCACAAAACAATCTGGCGTGGTGTTATTATTATGGCGAAAATATCGAGCAAGACTACGACAAGGCTATATATTGGTACACCAAGTCAGCCGAGGGAGGCTTTGCGCAAGCTCAATATGAGCTCGCTTGTTGTTATGACAGGGGTGTAGGCGTAGAGCGTGACTATACCAAGGCTGTATATTGGTACACCAAGATAGTCGACAACGGACCTGACCAAGAGTATAGCCAACTCGATGATAGTCATGAGGCAGAGCTGTACTATGAAGAGCCGGGCGAAAAAGTATATGCACGAGCACTACTCAAACTTGGCGAATCTTACAAGATGGGGCGAGGCGTAGAGCAAAACTACGTCAAAGCGGTAGAAATGTTCGGCATGTCCGCAGAGCAAGGCAATGCAAGGGCGCAATTCGAACTTGCACAGTGCTATTTCAACGGCAACGGTGTGGACGTGGACAACGCCAAAGCAACGCAATATATCACTATGGCAGCGGAGCAAGGATACGTTCACGCACAAGTTATGCTCGGTGCGCGATATAGGTTTGGTCGAGGGGTAGAGCAAGACTACGAAAATGCGATATATTGGCTCACCAAGGCAGCCGAGGCGGGATCTACCACGGCACAATGCGAGCTTGGTCTATTTTATCATTTCGAGACGGTAGAACGCAAAGACTACGACAAAGAGGTTTATTGGTTTACCAAAGCCGCCAAGGGCGGAGACGCTCAAGCACAATATCAACTCGGGGAATGTTATTACAACGGCTACGGCGTTGACAAGAACGTTGACATAGCGAAGTATTGGTGGACAAGGTCAGCCGAGCAAGGCAATTGGGAAGCCGAGCAAGCATTGCAAGATTTAGATAACAAGGATGCCAATTGACAATGCAACAATCAACCAAGAAGAATTGATATAACCCATTTATCATATATGATTTTGGATTATAGCTGTACCTACAACGTAGGGAAACAAAAACGCAGGGGGTAATTATGTACGATAATAACGAAGAAAAAATCAGCAAGAAGGCTAGCGAAAAAGCACCTGACCAAGGCAATATCCCTGATAAGTTGCCTTGCTTTCTTAAAAGCACGAAGACAAAGCTAGCCAAAGCACAATTAGAGCAATCTAAACTGCAGTTGCAATACGTACTGTACCAAAACGTACAATTAGTCCGTGTAAGTAACGTAAATAACACAAGCGGAAAGGTTTGCTTGGACATCTATGAGCCGAGAGAGTTCGAAATCAACGGAACAGAGCTGACAAAATATAAAGGAAAAAGTAAGAAAGTAGTCATACCATACGGTGTGACAAGTATAGGAAAGAAGGCGTTTTCTAACTGCAGCAGCTTGACAAACATTATCATATCCGACAGTGTTACGAGTATAGGATATTGGGCATTCTCCGATTGCGTTAACCTAAAGAGCATAATCATACCTGACAGTGTGACTAGTATAGGGAGTGGTGTATTCTATAATTGCAATAGCCTAACTAGCATAACCATACCTGACAGTGTGACGAGTATAGAGTGGGGTGCATTCTCTGATTGCAGTAGCCTAACTAGCATAACCATACCTGACAGTGTGACGAGTATAGATGAGGAAGCATTCTTTGGTTGCAGTAGTCTGACAAGCATAACAATACCTAACAGTGTGACGAGTATAGGTGCGTGGGCATTCGATGGTACTGCTTGGTATAATAACCAATCGGATGGTTTGGTCTATGCAGGTAAAGTGGCGTATAAATACAAAGGAACAATGCCTGACAATACTTCAATAGTTATCAAAGAGGGGACTTCGGGTATAGCAGGTTATGCATTTGGCGGGTGCTCTAACCTGACAAGCATAACGATACCTAACAGTGTGACGCATTTAGAAAATGGAGCATTCTCTCAATGCAGTAGCCTAACAAGTATAAACATACCGGACGGTGTGACGAGTATAGGAAAATTTGCATTCAGCGATTGCAGTAGTATGACAAGCATAACGATACCTAACAGTGTGACGAGTATAGGAGTATGTGCATTCTCTAATTGCATTAACCTAGAATGTATCATATTCCAAGGCACCAAAGCCCAGTGGAATGCGATTACTAAAGGAACTAAATGGAAGTCGGGTGCAGGTAAATTTGTTGTCCAATATACCGAGTAACTCTTTCAAGAATAAGTAGTATTCTGAAATTTCAACACACCATAGAAAAATAATTATAATACAAAAACACGCAGGGGGTAAGTATGGATAAAAATAAAGAAAACAAAGCGACAAGTAGCGAGATAGTAAGAGTAAGCAAATCTAACGTAGTCAACTCCCTTGACAAGAAGAAAGTAGGAACTAGCCCGGTTAACTCCCTTGACAAAAATCAAGTTGCACCTAGCTCTGTTGACGACAAGGATAAAGAAATGGAAGCCTTGAAGGCGCAGCTAGCCAAGGCACAATTGGAGGTGCAACTTGCTCAAACGCAATTGGAGCAAGCTAAATTGCAGTCGCAACTAGCACAGTACCAAAAGGCAGAGCAAACTACTAAGAAAACTAGCGAAGAAAGCGAGAAAACACTTGTGAAGACAGAAAGACCTGCACAACAGCCGGTTACTTTGTCCAACTACGACAAGAATGAGTTTGAAATCAATGGAACAGAGCTGAAAGAATATATAGGAAGCAAAAAGGATGTAGTAATTCCATATGGAGTGACGAGTATAGGTGAGCGTGCATTCTATGATTGCAGTAGCCTAACAAGTGTAAATATTCCTAACGGCGTGACGAGTATAGGAGAGGGTGCATTCTATGGTTGCAAAAGTCTGACAAGCATAACCATTCCTGACAGTGTGAAGTGTATAGGCAATGCTGCATTCCGTAATTGCAGTAGCCTAAAAAGCATAACAATACCTAACAGTGTGACAAGTATAGGAGGATATAGTGCATTCCGTAATTGCAGTAGCCTAACAAGCATAACCATACCGGACAGTGTGAAGCATATTGGATATTGGGCTTTTTGCGGATGCAGTAACCTGACAAGCATCATATTCCAAGGCACTAAAGCGCAGTGGAATGCGATTGCCGAAAGATCTGATTGGAAGGATAAAACCGCTGAATTTGTTGTCCAATGTGCAGATGGTACTATAAAAGAGCAAGAGAACAAGTCGAGCAGTGTAACGACAAGCCAAGCCGAAAAACAAGATAAGTCGTCTACGTCAAGTGACATAAATAAAAAAACTGTAAAGGTCACTTTGGACAACTACGACAAGAGTGAGTTTGAAATCTCGATTTTCAAGACGTTGAAAAAATATAAAGGGGATAGGAGTTGTGTCATAATACCTGACGGCGTTAAAAAAATAGGAGACGGAGCATTTAAAAATAATAAGAATATAAATAGCGTTATAATACCTAATAGTGTGACGAGTATAGGATGGGAGGCATTCTCTGGTTGCAGTAACTTGACATTTATTATTATACCTAACAGCGTGACGAGTATTTCTGGCTATGCTTTTGCTTCATGTAGTGGATTATTAAGTGTCAACATACCGAATGGAGTAGGATGGATAGGCTTAAATGCATTTTCTGGTTGTAGTAGCTTGACAAAGATATCTATACCAAATGAAGTAACAGAAATATGTGAGGGGACATTCTCAGGATGCCACAACTTGGAGTGTATAACTATTCCGGATAGGGTGACAAAGATTGGTGCGAGGGCTTTTTCTGGTTGTCGTAAATTAACAAGTATAAAGATTCCTAATAATGTGACAAAGATTGGAGCAAGTGCTTTTTCTAATTGTATTAAACTAACAAGTATAATCATTCCTAATGGTGTGAAAAAGATTGAGTATAGAACTTTCTACAACTGTTATGGTCTTAATATCGTTTCTATACCTAACAGTGTGACATTTTTGGGAGAAGAGTCTTTTTCAGAATGTCAAAAATTAAAAACAATTATATACAAGGGCACAAAATCTGATTGCTCACGTATTGGAATAGTAAAAAATTGGGACGCATGTACAGGCAAATATACTATTCAATGTACCGACGGAAATATACAAAAACGCCCTTGGAATTGAGAAAACATTTCTAAATAACACCACTCCCTTACAAACAACGCCCGCAACTTGCGGGCGTTTCTTGTATCATTCTCGTATACTATAATTCTAGTGTTTTTTGATGATTTTTCTCGGGCACTTTTCTACGCACGTCATACAGCCGGTGCATTTGTCGTAGTCAAAGACAGGCACGTTGTCCACCATAGTGATTGCGCCGTGAGGGCAACTTCTTGCGCACATTCCGCAACCTATACAACCCACTTTGCACACGCTCATCACTTCTTTGGCTTTACAATGGTTGTTGCACGCCACGTAGACTTTGGCTTTGGCAGGGATACGGTCGATGATTAGCTTAGGACATTTGCCTATGCACGCTCCGCACGAGATACATATAGACTTGTCCACGTGTGCCACGCCGTTGCCGTCTATCTTGATAGCGCCTACGGGACAAACCTTGACGCAAGTACCGCCACCGAGGCAAGCGGTAGAGCAGAGCTTATCTCCACCCATAATCACCACTTGGTTGATACAGTCCTCGTAGCCTACGTAGTCGAACTTGTCCACTGCGTTGACACCGCCTCCACAGCGAACGACGGCAACGGTAGGTTCGTCGTCGCTCATCTCGATACCTGCGATTTTGCATATAATCTCTTTTTCTTCTTTTGACGTCACTTTGCAGTCGCCAATGCACGCCTTACCGCACGCCAGCGACTCGGCGAAGCCCGAGCAACCCGAATGTCCGCAACCTCCGCAGTTGGCGCCTGCGAGGTGGCTGAGGATTGCCGTAACTTTTTCGTCCTCTTCGATATGGCACACTTTGGTGACAACTATGATGAGTATGCCGAACAATATCGCAAGACCTGCGATAATGCCTAGCACCATACCCACTTTGCTCCATTGAATACTTGCACTTAACATAATCATACTTTGCATAACTCACCTCAACCTATCGAAATCATATTGAAGATATAGAAAGCCATTGCCATAAAGCTTGCCGCAATCATCGTGATAGGGAAGCCCTTTAGCGCAGGGGCGACGTCGAGTTTGTCTATCTTTTGTCTTAGTCCGCTCATCAGCACGATAGCGAGAGTGAAGCCCACGCCGGCAAAGAAGCCGTATCCCACGGCAACGCCGATATTCATAGATTCTATGCCTAGCAAGGAGAGCATTTGTCCCTTGTCTATTACCAGCTCCGCCACACCGAGCACTGCGCAGTTGGTGGTGATGAGAGGTAGATATACGCCCATTGCGTTGTAGAGCGAAGGCGAAAACTTCTTGATAAACTTCTCTATCATTTGCACGAGAGACGCAATGACGAAGATAAACACGATTATCTCCAAATATTGCAGACCTAGAGGCACCAAGATAAATTGATAGATAGGGTAGGTGATAAGACACGTCATCGTCATAACCAAGGTTACGGCGAGTCCCATACCTAATGCGTTGCTCGTCTGCTTAGACACACCCAAGAAAGGACATATACCCAAAAACTGTACGAGAATAAAGTTGTTGACGAATACCGCCATAATGATAATCATAAGGAAGTTGCCCATATTACTTTACCTCCTCGGTTTTAGTTTCGAGTTGTTGAGGTTGCACGCTATCGGGATATGCCTCATAAAACTCCTTACGCTTTTTGTTATTGTCTATCTTGGCAAAGAGTGCGTTGAATAGCGCAATCATTACGCCGTAGGTGAAGAATGCTCCTGCCGCCGAAGTAAAGAACTCTATGCGGAATGACCACAATTCCATACCGAAGATACTGCCACTGCCCAGCACCTCTCTTATCACGCCGAGGAGTGTCAACGCCCAAGTAAAGCCAAGTCCCGTAAACAGACCGTCCGCAGCCGAGTCTAGCACAGGGTTTTTGCTTGCAAAGGCTTCGGCTCTACCCAAGATGACGCAGTTGACGACTATCAGTGGTAGATACACGCCTAGCGACTCGTATAGGTCGGGGATAAACTTCTCCATCACCATTCTCACTACCGTCACGAATGTAGCGATTATCAGTACGAAAGACGGTATGCGCACGGCATTAGGAATGACCTTGCGGAGCAAACTAATCAAAGTGTTGCTACATATCAATATAAAGGTTACCGCTAGTCCCATACCGATACCGTTCATTGCCGTGGTAGAGAGTGCGAGGGTAGGACAAGTGCCTAGTACCAATCTCAACGTTGGGTTGTTGCGAAGCAGTCCGTCAAGGGCTATTCCTTTGAATTTGTTGCCTTTCATCATGCCACCTCCATATTGTTGCGAATAAAGTAGAGCGTGCAGTTGACGGCTCTATTGAAGGCATTGGAAGAACGGGTAGCACCCGACGTCACGTTTTGGATATTGCCTTCGCTTGCCACTTTGTCGAAGTAGTAGCCCTCGAGAAGCAGGTCGTCGTTGTTAGTGTAGTAGTCGGTAAAGGACGACTTAAAGGACGACATCAGCGTTTGCTTTTCGTTGCCTGCTACCTTAACCTTATCAAGCCCCTTAAAGGTATCTTGCTCAAAGTTAGCTACTATCCACAGCGTAACGGTACCGCCCTTATAGCCTTCCGTTCCCGTCGATTTGAATAGGTAGTTGCCGTCCGACAGCTTGTAGACTTTGTCTATAGTGCCGTATTCGTTGACGGCGCTATCCTCGCTTACCTCGATTTCTTGATATTCCACGGCTTGACCGTAAATCTTTTTGATAGCCTGTTGGGTGCGTTCTTCGTCCGACACGTATAGCAGGTCGTTGAGAATTGCCAGCACACCGCCCGCAATCAGCGCAATGCAAGTCAGCACGAGTATACACTTGAATGCACTTGACTTAAAAAACTGTTTTAGAGTCATTGTTGCACCTCCTTGTCGGCTTGCTTCTTGCTCTTGATTTTGGCTATTTGAGCTTTGATTTTGTCAAGCAGTGTAGGCGCGCCGAATATTCTAGGTCTGATATGAGCGTTGATGAGTGGTACAAATAGGTTCATCAACAATATCGCAAAGGATACGACTTCTATGCGAGTGTACTTTCTAAGTAGTGCCGTCACGATACCGAGAGCGATATAATAGACGTATCTGCCTTTGTCGGTAAACGGAGAGGTTACGTAGTCGGTCGCCATAAAGATTGCGCCGAGCATCAGTCCGCCCGACAAAATAGATGGTAAGAAATAGCCGAAATTCCAGCCGTTGAGAGCTACGCTCATCAAGCCCGTAACTCCAACGTAGATGACAGGCCACTGCCAACCTATGACTTTGCGACATACCAGGTATATTCCGCCTACGATTAGAGCGAGCTTACACGTTTCGCCTATACAACCCGTCACTCCCGTACCCAGGAATAGGTCGAGTAAAGAAATACCCATTTTGTCCACGCCGTCGGACAACATAACGGTGAGTGGGGTAGCACCCGAAGTCACTTCCGTGCTTCCCGAGATTATTGCTCCTACGTTAGGCACAGCCCAACCGCTTATCATCACCGATTGGAAGGCGATAAATGCGAAGACTCTACCCGTGATAGCGGGGTTGACGATATTTTTGCCCGTTCCGCCAAAGAGCATTTTGACGACGATTATCATAAATATCGAAGATATGATAGGCACGTACCAAGGCACGTTGCTACTCATACACATACCTAGTAGCATTCCCGATACCAGCGACGTAAAGTCGAAGTTACGCAAAATCGCTTTGATATTTTTACGCAAAATTAGGTTGTAGACAATTTCGCTACCCACAGCGCCCACGCAGGACAAAACCAGCACGAGCAAGGCTTTGAAACCGAAGTACACACAGCCCATAATGCAAGCAGGCAATAGGGCAATGCACACGTCAATCATAATGCCTTTGGTAGTTCTTGCTCCCCTTACGTGAGGAGAATCGGATACGTAAACTTTGTTCATAATCTCCTCCTTATTTTTTTCTCAGTTGTGATTTGCATAGCGTAATGCTTTGCAACAGCGAGCGTCTTGCAGGGCAGACGTAGGCGCAACAACCACACTCTATGCAGTTGAGCACGCCGCCGTATTTTGCCGCGCTCTGGTAGTCGCCCGCTTGGGTGTAGAAGTCTATAGACATAGGCAAGAGGTGCATAGGGCACACGCTTGCGCATCTACCGCAACTTATGCAAGGCGAAGGAGCGATAAAGTCTGCTTGCGTATCGTCGAGAGCCAAAATTCCGCTGTCGGTCTTGCGAGTATAATAGTCGGACGAAATCATTGTCGAGCCCATCATAGGTCCGCCTGCAATGAGAGCGGCAAGATTGGTGTTGTCGTACTTGCAGTAGTCGAGGAGATATTGAAAACTCGTACCGAATTTGACCAGCAAGTTTTTAGGCTCTTTGACGCACTCGCCCGACACCGTCAGCACTCTTTCGTATAGAGGCTTGTTTAGTTCTACAGCCTCGTACACGGCGAATGCCGTTGCAATATTTTGCACTACGCAACCGGCGTCGGCAGGGAGCTTTCCCACAGGCACTTCTCGACCGGTGCAACAGTAGATGAGGTGTTTTTCCGAGCCCATAGGGTAGGCTTTTTTGAGGGTGACGATAGTGAGGTCGTCGTACCTCTCCAATAGCTCTATGGCTTTAGGCTTGTTAGCTTCTATTCCCACGATTATTTTATCAACGCCCAAAGCCTTGGCAAGCAATCTTATACCGCTCACCACCTCTTCGGTCTTTTCTATCATCAATCTATAGTCGCAAGTGAGATATGGCTCGCACTCTGCGCCGTTGATGACCAGCGTGTCAACGGGAGTAGAAGGGGAGAGTTTGACGGCGGTAGGGAAACCTGCGCCACCCATACCCACGATGCCGGCTTCTCTTATATGCTCTTTGATAGTAGCGGGCTCTCTGTCGGCTAGAGGCTCTAGACAAACGCTGTCGTACTGACCGTCGTTTTCGATTACCACGTAGTCGCTGACCATACCTCTCGGATTGGCACGTTTTTCTATGCCGATGACCTTTCCGCTGACGCCGCTATACACGTTGGCGCTGACGAAACCGTCGGCTTTTCCGATAAGTTGACCTTGTTTGACTTCGTCGCCCACTTGCACGACTATTTGACAAGGCTTGCCGATGTGTTGGCTCATACTTATCGACAGGATTTGAGGTACGGGAGCGACCTCAATATAGGCGTCGGCGGCATATTGCTTTTTGTCGGCTATATGAATACCTCGCCCAAAATGCTTTCCTTTAATTGCTTTCAACAGTTGTTCCTCCGTTATTGATAGTTATATCGTTTTTATTGTTTTTCAAATTTATCCAAGCCTTTTCGTATACGCTAGTAGGCAAATATCGCAGTATAAAATAGGCAGTTAGTCCGACAATGACTCCGCTAAGCACGCCGAGCAAAGCGAGATAAGGAGTGTAGGTCAACACTGCCGTACTACCCGAAGTCAGGCAAAATACCAGGTTTTGTACGACGTTGTGTATCACTGCGCTAGCAACAGATATGGACACTATAGACAGCTTGTCCATACATAGCCTAACCAAAATCGCACTCATCGCCAAAGCAATCAGCCCTGCGGGGATAGAGTACAATAGAGCGGAAGGGTTGCCCACAATGATATTGCCGAGTACGGCTCTAATCAAAAATATAATCAATGCGTCTATCGGTGTCAAAATGACCAATGCAAGTAGGGTAAATAGATTGGCAAGTCCAAGTTTTGCCCCGGGAAGAATAAGGGGAGGAAAGGCGTTCTCCACCACGAATACGATGAGGGACGCAGCCGTCAAAAGTGCAACGAGTGCTATTCGATACGCAGTATTGTTAGTTCTCACGGCTCCCTCCTATAACTTTTATTATAAAAATAAAACGTGCGTTTGTCAATATCAATATAGAGAATAAAGGGCGTATTATCGCAATTTTTGCGATATTTTTTTATTGCCAAAAAATTAACGTATTTTGCCCCTCATAATTGGCAACAAAAATGCCCTTTACACTCCAAATATCGCTATGCCAAAAGCAAAAGCCGTGTTATAATATAGCTATGAAAACAGTCTTTCTTGCCATCAATTCTCAATACGTGCACACCTTGCTTGCACCTAGGTATCTCAAAGCCAATAGCCCGCTGCCGGTAGAGATTATCGAGACCAACGTCAACGTGCAGTTATCTACGCTCTTTGCGCAGTTGTACAGGCTCAAGCCCGACGTGGTGGCGATAAGCTGTTATATCTTCAATATTGCCTTCGTAGACAGGCTTTTGCAAGATATCAGGCTGTATTTGCCTAAGGTCAAGATAATATTGGGCGGATATGAGGTTGCTTTCGATACCGACAAGTATTTAGGCGTAGCCGATTATATCATCAAGGGCGAGGGTGACTTTGTATTCGGACGACTCTTGCAAGATATAGAGAGCGGACGAGGCGAGTATCCCAAGATTATCGAAGCGGGGCAAGTAGACAATCTCGACGATATAGTCAGTCCTTACGACGATGAGTACGCCTCTATGGGCGACACGAGAATACTGTATATGGAGAGTAGCAGAGGTTGTCCGTATAGATGCAGTTATTGCATGTCGGGCGGGACCAAACCTCGTACCTTTTCTTTGGAGAGGACCTTCGACGACTATCGCAAGTTGATGAAATATAGTCCTCGCCAAATCAAAATGGTTGACCGTACCTTCAACTTTGACGTCAAGAGAGCCACCAAAATTTTTGCTTGGCTCATAGATAATTACGGTGAGAGTAATACCAATTTTCACTTCGAGATGGCACCCGAACTCTTTGACGAAGAGATGTTTTCCACCCTTGCTAGAGCCAAAAAGGGCTTGTTCCAATTCGAGATAGGGGTGCAGTCTTTCAACGCCGAGACGCTCTCCGCCGTGGGTAGGAACGCCAACGTAGAGAGGATTGCTCACAATCTCGCTCGGCTTAAGGCAATGGGCAATATTCATATCCATACCGACCTTATCGCAGGCTTACCTCACGAGGATTACGACAGCTTCGTCAAGGGCTTTGACAGACTCTTTGAGATGGGTGGAGACTGCTTGCAGCTCGGCTTCCTCAAGGTGCTCAAAGGCTCCAAGTTGGCAAGCGAGGGAGATGGGTATATTGTGGGTACTTTGCCTCCTTACGAGATACTTTCTTCGCCTTGCTTGACGTACGACCAAATTTTGCAACTCAAGACCTGCGAGGGTGCGTTGGAGAGATATCACAATAGTTCAAGATTTAAGACCTGTATCGACTTTTTGGTACCTAAATACTATTCGCCGTACTCATTCTTTTACTCTCTCGGACAGTATATCGCCACTCGCCGCGGCGAGCAAACGGCAATCTCAGCACCCGCACAATGCGACCTATTGTGGCAATACGTATTAGACAATCTACCGCCAAGCCTCGTCGACGAGCAATCAAAAATTGACTTTCTTAATCGCCTCGAAGAGTGCATTCAAACAGACTTCAAGCTATGTGGCAACGCCCGCAAGTGGCACCGTCACGCCAACAAAAACTGAGCCGAAAGGCTCACTTTTTTTAAAAAAATTTTTTGCTTTTTCCCCTAGTAAAATAGGCATTTTTAGCGAACAAACGTTCAACATTGATGTCCATAAAATTTGCATTTTAGCCAAAACGGGTGTTATAATTAAATAAACCAAGCAAGGAGGTAAAAATGCACAATGAAAAATTTGGTAGCAAAAATGAGTTTTTTGGAACATTACTCACGTCAAACGATATCGACGACGATATCAAAAATCGCTTAATGCGAATGTTATTAAAAGAGGAGGGGGAAATAAAATCAATTGAAGAATTGGTAAAAGCAAAAATTAAATCGAAGCACAAAGACGAAAAGCAAATCTTAGCAAGTAATCTCTTGACAAGCATATTGAATAACGACTTTGAAGACGTAGAATCAATCTTAGACGATTATGACTCTATAGACAATCTTCAAGACGGACAATCAATATGCTTGTTTTATCGAGATAAATTCCCGCAAGGCTATAATTTGTTGAACGAAATTTTAGAACATATTGCAACTTGTAATAAAATGCAGTATAATGTGTGTAAAGAAAAACTTTGCAACAAAAATAATCTGCTAAATATTATCAAAGCTTTGCAAGCCGTAAGCGACACGGAAGAATATATGGAAGATCCGTGCGGAGTAGACCATATATGCGACATCCCCGTGGTTGACGGATTGCCCATAGGAGCATATGCTTTAGGTGGCAATTGGTTTAAGAGTATAGGAAACAAGATACGCAATTCCTTTGACAATACCAAAGAAAAAATAGAGGACTTTGCCAATGAAACCAAAGAAAAACTAAGAACTTTTGGCAATGAGACTAGACAAAATGTAAAGGACTTCTCAAGTAATGCAAAAGAAAAGTTGCAAGACATTGGTGGTATAATAGCCGGCAAATTTAATAATATCGGCAACAATATCAAATCGGGTTTAGCACAAACCAAAAATAAAGTCAAATCGGGGATAGATGAGGCAAAGGATAAAGCAAGCGACTTTTTTAACAACGTCAAAAACGGGATTGCAGAGTGGAAAACGACCTTGCAACCTACTAATAAAGAAGACGATTCTATCTTGAAAACGCTTGGTAGGGGTGCAACTAAAGTATATGAAGATATAAGAGAAGCGATTAATCAGCCTAGTCCGTTAAAAGACTTTGCCAATGATTTGAAAGAAAAAGTGACAGATAAGGTTAACTACATTGACAAACGCTTTGAAAAGATTGCAGACGAGGTGCACAATAATCCAGACGGCTCTATTATGAGCAAGGTATTGAATAAGACAGGAGAACTGTACGATAGAGTAAACGAAAAGACCAAAGAGTTGTCCCGAAAACTTAGTGAAGAGATTAGAGAAAAAGCCACGGAATACGCCGACAGTCATGAAAAAGGTAAGTTCTTGACTAATTTGGCAGAAGATATCTCTAACTATGACAAGAACAATGATAATCCCGATAAAGTCAGGGATGCGCATTATATACAAGGCTACAAAGGCGACAACGTAATCAAAGAAAAACTTGGTCCTACTTTTGCAATCGGTGATATGATATTTTATGATTTAAGTAATGATGATGAAGATGTTGACGAAAGACAAAAGACATTAGACCATGAGTATGGGCATAATAGACAATATGATAATATGGGAATAAAAAGATATTTGCTCGACGTTGCCTTTCCGTCTATGAACGGAGTGCTAAAAGATGCTCGTGGCGAATTGGTTGATAGAGACGGCAATAGTATGAATTATTATACCGATCAGCCGTGGGAAAACGGAGCAAATAAACTCGGCGGTGTAAAACCTAAATTAGATAACAATGGAAATATTGTCGATGGAGATGGTAATATTGGCTATGACAAAACTAAAGCCGTTGTCGGAGACAAGCAAGATATTCTTAATCTACGATATAGAAAAAAGAAATTGCTACAGTGGCTCGATAGTCTAAACTAAGTAATAAGGTGAGTTTATGTCGGAAAAAGCAAACAAAGTATTTAGATTTCTTATGAAACTTGCAAGGATTGGCGCAGTATGCTCGATACTTTTTATTGTCATCAGCATTGCTTGCCTCTTTATTATTGGTATGGAACCGAGATATAGTGATGAGTTGTCATATCACGATTTGACAAGTGAGATAGAGGAGAATTGCATATTAGATTTTTGCGAAGATATTGACGACAATAATATTATCGACCAAGACGAATATGGTAGAATACTTATATCTTCGGGCAATATCGCCGAGCGAAACTCTATCGCTACGCAAGACACCGTAGTGGCATATATGGTTTTGTTGCCCTCGGGTGGTTATCAATACTTCAAGCATCTACCTAACGTGTACTATTTAGTAACGTGCGAAGACAACACCGACACCGAAGAGTTTAGGCAATTCTTGAGTGACAATCATTGGGGCGAAGAACTGTCCGCAACGATAGACCAATACGTGTCTTTCGGCTATCCTTATCACTTGATGGATAGAGAGTTGCTCGATACCCACGAGGGCTTCAAATACTATGATTACATAGATGATGCATACGACTACGTCAAGCAAAATATATGTGCCGACATAGTACAACTCAACACTATCCCAAGTTACAAAGATTACAAGTTGATGAGCGCCTATATCAATAAGGACGACGGCAATCTCTACGTGGTTATAAGCGACTGCAACGACCTTGACAATATCACTTATTCCAACTATCTCATCAGGTACGACCACTTCCGCGAGGACTTGGAGAGTATCAAGGAGACAGTCGATTGGGTTAACGAATGCAAGATTTTTGATAAAGAATGGAACTGCATATACGAACAATGTATGGATGCGATACGTACATCCTGACGTACTAAATTACGCAAAAGTGACGTATATTAGACTACATTGAGAGTGTCCCCGCGCAAGTTGTGGGGATTTTTTTGCAATTTTTTCAAAAACTATTGACAAGTGACAAATAGCGACATATAATATCAATAGTTGAACAGTTATTCAACTATTTGTTAAATAAAGGGAAGGAAGTATATCAATGGAAAAATTTAACGAAGAAGAAGTATGTCAATGCTCTCACGTGCACGACGAGGCGGTAGCCAATGCTTTGAGCCATATGCCTGACGAGGACAATCTCTACGAAGTAGCGGAGCTCTTCAAGGTATTCGGCGATAGCACGAGGGTGAGGATATTGGCGGGACTATTCAGTCAAGAGATGTGCGTATGCGACATTGCCTCATTGCTCGGCATGACCAAGTCGGCTATATCGCACCAACTTAGGGTGCTCAGACAGACCAAGCTCGTCAAGAGCAGAAAGAGTGGCAAAGAGGTCTTTTACAGTTTGGCAGACGACCATATCAAGAGCATTTTTGCCCTTGCAATAGAGCATATCAACGAATAAAATTACACTCAAAGGAGAAAAACTATGAAAAAAGTATATCGTGTCAACAATCTTTGTTGCGGTAATTGTGCAAGAAAAATAGAAGAAAAGATATCCGCTTTGGACGGCGTAGAGGAGTGCAGACTCAACTTTATGACTTTGCGTCTTACCATAGTCAGCGAGGACGGCAGAGAGGACGAAGTATTGGTTGGCGCCAAAAAAATCGCCAAAAAGATAGAGCCGGAGTGTGAAATAGTATGACCAAACAGCAAAAGCAACTTGCGAGAATTATCGTTGCGGTGGTTTTGCTTGCCGTTATGATGATACTCACGCATTTTGTTGAGGTGGGCGCCATTATAGAGGCTTTGTGCTATCTTGTTGCCTATATTCTCGTAGGTATAGACGTCGTTTGGCGAGCAGTCAGAGGGATATTTAGAGGACAATGGCTGGACGAAAACTTTTTGATGACTGTAGCAACAATAGGTGCGTTTATCATAGGCGACTACGCCGAAGCCGTGGCGGTAATGGCATTTTATCAAGTGGGCGAGTATTTTCAAGACAAGGCAGTCGGCAAAGCTCGCAAGTCGATAGGCGATCTTGTCGCCGTGCAGAGTAATACAGCCACCGTGATACGTGACGGCGAGTACGTCATCGTAGATAGCGAAGAAGTGCAGATAGGCGATATGCTACTCGTACGCAAGGGCGAAGCAATACCCGTGGACGGCGTGCTCAAGGACGAGTACGCAATGCTAGATTGCAAGGCTTTGACGGGCGAGAGCGTGCCCGTTGACGTGGTTCGTGACGCCGAGGTGCTCAGCGGTAGCGTCAATTTGGGTGACTCCTTCGTCATGCAAGCCACCAAAGTCTTTGAAAATAGTACCGTAGCCAAGATTTTGGAATTGGTAGAAAACGCCTCCGACAAAAAGGCAAAGACGGAGAAATTTATCTCCAAATTTGCCCGCATCTACACCCCCGTAGTAGTGGGGCTTGCGGTGCTCATATCGATTATTCCGCCACTTGTGGACGGAGAGTGGAAGACTTGGGTTATCCGCGGACTTACCTTTTTGACGGTATCGTGTCCGTGTGCCCTCGTCATATCCATACCGCTGACCTTCTTTGCGGGCATAGGCGCTTGCTCGTCATGCGGGGTGCTGGTCAAGGGTAGCAACGTCTTAGAAACACTAGACAAAGTGCAAGTAGTAGTGTGCGACAAGACGGGCACGCTCACCACGGGCGAGTTTGGCGTAATGGCGGTAGAACCTAAGGACAAAGCCGAGCAAATTCTTGCTATTGCAGGGCAAATCGAGAGCGTGAGCAACCACGCCATTGCTAGGGCAATAACCAAGGCAAGCGGACAAAATTCTTGCGATTGGCAGGTGCAAGAGATAGCCGGCAAAGGAATGTTGGCTCATAAGGAGGGGCAAACCGCCGTAGTAGGCAAGCTATCGTTACTTGCCGAGCAAGGCGTGACGGGACTACCTCAAGAGGAAAACGTTGGCGAAATATTCGTAGCCATAGACGGCAAATTCTTGGGTAAAATCGTCGTCAAAGACACTATCAAGTCCAATGCCAAGCAGTTCGTAGACGACGTGCACGCCTATAGTATCACCGTGGTTATGTTGACGGGTGATTCAAAGTATTCCGCTACACAAGTGGCTGCGGCGGTGGGTGTGGACGATTGTAGATATTCATTATTGCCTGCCGACAAGGTGGAAGAAATGGAAAAGATTGCCTCGGGCGGCAAGGTCGTAGCCTTCGTGGGCGACGGCATCAACGACGCCCCTTCGCTTATGCGTGCCGACGTAGGTATAGCCATGGGTGGAATAGGTAGCGACAGTGCGATAGAGAGCAGCGATATAGTGCTGGTGCACGACGACCTTGGCGCAATAGTCAAAGCCAAGAATATCTCTCACAAGGTGACGGGTATTGCCCGACAAAATATCATCTTTGCCTTGGTTGTCAAGGCGTTGGCATTGATTTTGTCGGCGCTGGGCTTGGTAGGCATGTGGATAGCCGTCATTGCCGACGTAGGCGTGGCTCTGGTCGCTATCGCCAACGCTATGAGAGCGGGAGGAGTAGTCGGTAAGTCGTCGAGAACCCTCCAATCGACGTGACGACACACCTCGATAATAAATGTTTTTTCGCCCCAAAACGGGGCGAAATTGCTATTATTTGAGCATTTTTGCTTGCATATTATTGGCATAACGACTGCAAAAAATAATAATAGGTGGTTTTTTGGGAAATTTGTGCTAAAATGTCGCAATAGCCTTGACATTTTTTTATACTTATTTTATCATATTATGTAAGTAAATTAGGAGTAATTATGAAAATCAACGGTTCTCAAGTTATTGTCGAAACGCTTATTGAGCAAGGCGTAGATACCATTTTTGGCTATCCGGGTGGTTCGGTACTCAACATATACGACGCTTTGTATCTCAACAGCGAGCGTATTACTCACGTTATCACTGCTCATGAGCAAGGCGCTGCGCACGCGGCAGACGGCTATGCAAGAGCAACGGGCAAGGTGGGCGTTTGTCTTGCTACCTCGGGCCCGGGAGCTACCAACCTCGTTACGGGTATAGCTACGGCGTATATGGATAGCGTGCCAATGGTTGCCATTACAGGCAACGTCGGTCAAAGTTTGATAGGACTAGATTCTTTCCAAGAAGTATATATTGCAGGCATAGTTATGCCTATCACCAAGCACAGCTTTGTCGTCAGGAACGTGGACGAATTGCACGAGACTTTGAGAGAAGCCTTCCGCATTGCTATGAGTGGCAGACCGGGACCTGTGCTCGTGGATATTCCTAAGGACATCACCGCCGCAATGACGGAGTTTACACCTATGCCTAAGGTAGAGCCAACCCCTGCCAAGGCACCCGACGCCAAGTCTATCGAGCAAGCCGTAGAGCTCATCAATCAAGCTAAGAGACCTGCCGTTTTGTTTGGCGGTGGCGTAGGACTCAGCGGAGCGGAGAAGGTGCTCCTCGAGTTTATCAACAAGGCAGAGATTCCTGCTTGTCACACCCTTATGGCTGCGGGCGTTTTGGGCTACGGCGAGAGACTCAATCTCGGACTCGTAGGCATGCACGGCTCTATGTCGGCGGGCAAGATGCTTGCTAATGCAGATCTTGTCGTTGCCATAGGCACTCGCTTTAGCGATAGAGTAGCCACGGACAAAGAGCACTTTGCCACCAAAGCTACAATCATACATATCGACATAGACGCTGCGGAAATCAACAAAAACGTACCGTGCGATTGCGCTGTCATAGGCGACGTCAAGGACGCTCTCAACGCTATGCTCCCTAATATCAACGAGGCTAAGCACCAAGAGTGGCTTGCGCAGATAGCCGAATGGAAGAAGTTTGACTACAAGCCTAAGAATATCGAGGGCGTGCTCAGACCTCACCAGGTTATGCAAGCAATCAACGAGGCAATCGGCGAAGACGGCGTTATCGTCACCGACGTAGGTCAACACCAGATGTGGGCTGCTCAATACGGCAAGAGGGTACAACCTCGTTCCTTCCTCACTTCGGGCGGTCTCGGCACTATGGGCTACGGATACGGAGCGGCTATCGGTGCGCAGTATGCATTCCCTAATCGCAAGGTTGCACTATGCACGGGCGACGGCTGTTTCCACATGAACCTCAACGAGCTCTGCACCAGCGTCAAGTATAATTTGCCTATAGTCACCGTCGTATTCAACAACCAAGTATTGGGTATGGTAAGACAATGGCAGACTCAATTCTACGGCAAGAGATATTCTTCTACGACTCTCGAGAGAGCGACCGACTACGTGGCGCTTGCCGAGGCATTCGGTGCGGTAGGATTTAGAGCTACGACCTTAGAAGAGTTGCAAGAGGCGCTCGCTAAGGCTTTTGCTACGGGCAGACCTTGCGTTATCGATGCGGTAATCGACAGGGACGAAAAGGTATTGCCTATGATTCCCGCAGGCAAGACCATAGACGAAATTATTATGTAATCTAAACATTTATTGGAGGATAAATAAATGATTAAAAAATATTATGATACAGATTGTGATCTCAAAGTTCTTGACGGCAAAACCGTAGCAGTTATCGGTTTCGGCTCCCAAGGACACGCTCATGCAATGAACCTTGCAGAAAGTGGCGTCAACGTAGTAGTTGGTTTGCGCCCTGGTAGCAAGCACGAAGAAAAAGCTAAGAAAGCAGGACTCAAGGTTATGCCTGTAGCAGAAGCAGCTAAGGCAGGCGACTTGGTAATGATGCTCGTTCCAGACGAACTTTGCGCAGATATCTACAACGAGCAAGTTGCTCCATATATGAAAGACGGCGACGTGCTCATGTTTGCACACGGTCTTTCTATTCACTTCAACCTCATCAAACCGGCTGCCAATATCGACGTAATCATGGTTGCTCCTAAGGGACCTGGTCACACCGTTCGTAGCCAATACGTAGAGGGCAAGGGCGTTCCTTCCCTTATCGCTATCCAACAAGACTACACCGGCAAGGCAAAAGATTACGCTTTGGCTTACGCAAGCGGTATCGGTGCAGGCAGAGCAGGTATCTTGGAGACCACCTTTAGAGAAGAGACCGAGACCGACCTCTTCGGCGAGCAAGCAGTTCTTTGCGGCGGCGTAACGGAATTGATGAAAGCAGGCTTCGACACCTTGGTTGAGGCTGGTTATGCACCTGAGATGGCATACTTCGAGTGTATCCACGAGATGAAGCTTATCGTTGACCTCATCAACAGCGGCGGCTTCGGCAAGATGAGATATTCTATCTCCAACACTGCAGAATACGGCGACTATCGTACCGGCAAGAGACTCATCACCGAGGCTACTCGTAAAGAGATGAAGCAAGTACTTAGAGAGATTCAAGACGGTACTTTCGTAAGCGAATGGATGACCGAGAACAAGAGCGGTAGATGCGCTCACTTCCTCGCAACCCGTCGTCTCGAAGCAGAGCATCCACTTGAGAAAGTGGGCGCAGAATTGCGTGAGATGATGAGCTGGCTCAAGAAATAAAGGCTATTTTCAAGTCGCCCTATCATAGGGCGACTTGACATATATCCATATAGGAATTACGGCGTTTAGCCACAATAAAATGGTCGGACACAATACTAAATAGCTATTGTGTTTTTGCATTTTTGACAAAAGGAGTATTTATGACACTTAGAAGCAGATATTTGACCGAAGGTGCAGAGACTGCGCCACAGCGTTCATTGTTGTATGCGTGCGGTTTTACTAAAGAAGAATTAGAGAGACCGCTTATCGGTATCGTTTCGGCTCACAGCGACATCGTGCCGGGACATATCAATCTTGACAAGATTACCGAGGCTGTCAAAGCGGGGGTAAGACTTGCGGGCGGTACGCCTATAATGGTGCCTTCAATCGGCGTGTGCGACGGTATCGCAATGGGACATATCGGCATGAAGTATAGTCTCGCTTCGAGAGAACTCATTGCCGACAGCGTAGAGACAATGACTATGGCTCATTGCTTTGACGGATTGGTGCTAGTACCTAACTGTGACAAAATCGTACCTGGTATGGTAATGGCAGCGGTGAGAATGAATATTCCTGCCGTAGTAGTTAGTGGCGGTCCTATGATGGCGGGACTTGTAAACGGTTGCGAAGTGTCGCTGTCTAAGATGTTCGAGGCGGTAGGAGCACGCAAGGCGGGCATTATCGACGACAAAGAACTTCTTGATTTCGAGCAAAACTGCTGTCCTACTTGCGGTTCTTGTAGCGGTATGTACACCGCCAACTCTATGAACTGCCTATGCGAGGCGATAGGTATCGCACTCCCTGGCAACGGAACAATACCTGCCGTATCCAGCGCAAGAATTGCACTTGCCAAGCATGCGGGTATGGCTATCATGAACCTTGTCAACAAGGATATTAAAGCAAGGGATATCATCAACGAAAAGTCCATTCGCAACGCACTCGCTTGCGACATGGCTTTGGGATGTTCTAGCAACAGCGTATTGCACCTTTTGGCTATTGCCAACGAGGCAGGCTATCCGCTTGACCTCAACGTTATCAACGAAATCAGTGCCAAGACGCCTAACCTCTGTCATCTTGCACCTGCGGGACCTACCCACATGCAAGACCTCAATCAAGCAGGCGGCGTGCAAGCCGTACTCAGCGAACTCAAGCGTGGCGGCTATATAGATTGCAGCGCAATCACTTCTACGGGCAAGACCTTGGGCGAAAACCTCGAGGGTATAGAGCTCAAAGAGTATAGCACTATCAAGTCGATTGACAATCCTTATTCTGCCAACGGCGGTATCGCAATTCTTTGGGGCAACATTGCCAAGAATGGTTGCGTAGTCAAGAGAAGTGCCGTAGCTCCTGAGATGCTCAAGCATAGCGGACCTGCACGTGTATTCGATAGCGAAGACGACGCTATCCAAGCTATCTACGGCGGACAAATCGTTGCGGGCGACGTGGTAGTCATCAGATACGAAGGACCAAAGGGCGGACCTGGCATGAGAGAGATGCTCAATCCTACCTCCGCACTTGCGGGCATGAAGCTTGACAAGAGCGTAGCACTCATCACCGACGGTAGATTTAGCGGTGCCAGCCGCGGTGCGTCTATCGGTCACGTAGCTCCGGAGGCGGCTATGGGTGGAGAAATCGGACTCGTTCAAGAGGGCGATATCATCACTATCGACATTCCTAACGGAAGCGTCAACGTAGCCGTAAGCGACGAAGAAATGGAGCAAAGACGAGCAAAACTCGTTATGCCTGAGCCAAAAATTAAGACAGGCTGGCTGGCAAGATATTCAAGAATGGTCACGAGTGCCGACAAGGGCGCAGTGCTCAAATAAGGAAAATATGCTGACTTTAGACAAAGTTTATCACGCCTCTTACGTACTCAAAGAGGTCATCAGAAACACCGACGTAATCTCCGCTCCTAAGATTAGGAGTGGTTGCAACCTCTACCTCAAGACCGAGAACCTTCAAGTGACGGGCTCGTTCAAAGTGAGGGGAGCATATTACAAAATCTCGCAACTCAGCGAAGAAGACAAGAAACGTGGCGTTATCGCATGTAGCGCAGGCAACCACGCTCAAGGCGTTGCGCTTGCCGCTACCAAGAGCGGTATCAGTTCTTTGATTTGCTTGCCCGACGGCGCACCGATATCCAAGGTAGAGGCAACCAAGAGCTACGGCGCTCAAGTATGCCTTGTCAAGGGCGTATACGACGATGCCTACAATAGGGCTTTGCAGCTTAAAGAAGAGTGCGGATACACCTTTATTCACCCATTCAACGATCCCGACGTCATTGCTGGTCAAGGTACGATAGGACTCGAGATACTCGACCAAATCAAAGACCTTGATGCTGTAGTAGTGCCTATCGGTGGCGGTGGACTTATATCGGGCGTTGCCTTTGCAATCAAGTCGCTCCGTCCCGACATCAAGGTGTACGGAGTTCAAGCGACGGGTGCGCCTAGTATGCTCAATTCGGTGGCTCACAGCCGTATCGAAAAGCTCGACAGCGTGTCTACCATTGCCGACGGTATCGCAGTCAAGCAACCGGGTGATTTGACCTTTGAGCTATGTCAAAAATACGTGGACGAAATAGTCAGCGTCAACGATGACGAGATATCTACCGCTATCCTTGCCCTCATCGAGCAACACAAGATGATTGCGGAGGGTGCGGGTGCCGTTGCGGTTGCCGCAGTAATGTTTGACAAAGTGCCCGTACAAGGCAAAAACGTATGCGCACTCGTATCGGGTGGTAATATCGACGTGACTATCTTGTCCAGAGTTATCAAGAGAGGACTGTTGATGACGGGTAGAAATCACGCAATGTCCATCGAACTCCCCGACAAACCGGGACAACTTGCTCACGTTTCCGCTATCATCAGCTCTTTGGGTGCCAACGTAATAGCAGTTCACCATGAGCGTTCCAACGAGGGTAGCGACGTCACGGGTTGCTTCTTGAGGGTAGAAATCGAGACGAGAAACTTCGACCATATTCAACAAATTCGCAATAGGCTGACCAGCGAAGGCTTCAAACTATTTTAGTTGATAATTTAGGAGGAATTATGCAAATTATATCTACTGACAACGCGCCAAAGGCGATAGGACCATATTCTCAAGCTATAGTAGTGGACGGCACCGTCTACACTTCGGGACAAATCGCAATCAATCCTGCTACCAACACGGTGGAGGCTACGACGATAGAAGAACAAACTCACCAAGTGTGCAAAAATCTTACCGCAGTGCTCGAAGCAAGCGGTAGCGGTATGGACAAGGTAGTCAAGACGGTATGTTTCCTTGCAGATATGGGCGATTTTGCTACTTTCAACGAGATTTACGCTCAATACTTCGTATCTCGTCCCGCACGCTCTTGCGTGGCTGTCAAGACCTTGCCAAAGAACGTCTTGGTTGAGATTGACTGCATAGCCAAGACCAAATAATCTAGCTGACGGCTTTTTTAACAACATAGCCGTATCTATGAGTCAAGACGTTATAGCTAATACCAAATAATACATTATTGAATAATAGCGATATTTAGCTACGGACAAATAATACATACGATTGGATAATAACGATATTTAGTTAAGGACAAATAACAAAATTATTAACATACAAAGAGCGAGAAGATTTTTCTTCTCGCTCTTTTGATTATCGTTATTTTGTCTTATTCTATAGGCTTTTCGTCAGCCTCAGCGTCTTGAGCTTGTACGACTTGCTCTAGATTTTCGTCGGTTGTAGCACACTCGCAGGCGTCTTGCTCAGCATTATCCACGCTATCTTCGGTAGCTTCCGCCACGCCGACGATAGGAGTGAGTTCTACCTCGCCTTGAGCTACCACGGCTACGGGCTTTTCAAAAATCACTTGCGTACCAAGCCCTTCTTCGGGATCGCCCTTGCCACGCTTGATAGAGATTGCTCGTGTTGCCTTGGCTCTGATATACAGTAGGGCAGGCAAGAAGGTGAATACGAGTATAAGGCTCATAAATGCGCCACGTGCGATGAGTTCGGTAATTTGACCGACAATCATATTAGAAGTTATCAATCTTACCGAGATACAAGCGGCGATGAGGATTGCGCCCGACGTCAGCACGCTAGGAGCGGCACGATAAATGGCGTTTTTGATTGCCGTTATCGATTCGACGCCCTTAGACTTTTCGTCGTTGAATTTGCTCGTCACCAATATTGCATAGTCGACCGTTGCGCCCAGCTCGATAGCCGTCACTATCAGGTACGCCATAAAGTTTATCTTGGTGTTGGTAAAGTACACGAGCGACAAGTTGATAAAGATGCCCGTCTCGATAACCAACAACAGTAGTATCGACAATAGCGGTTTACGGAAGGTCACCAACAATATTATCAATATTATAGCGGCGGAGAGCAGAGATACCAATGCAAAGTCCTGCGGTGTAACTAGACTGAGCTCATATGCGCCTTGTGCAAGACCGGTAATACTAAGTTTTACATCGAATATATCCTGTCCTATGTCTTTGATTTTGTTGAGAGTAGCGTAGGACTCGACGTCTTCCGACACTCCTTCCAGGTTGATAGTGTACAACATATATTTATTTTCTACGTCGTCGTTATTTACGTTGGATATAAAGCTAGAGTGCAGTATTCCGTAGACAGTATTTCTAGAATTAGACGCCTCTATGCTGTTGTACAAATCTCTATTGAGTATTGTGCATAGCGAGAAGACTTCGATTACTCTATGTTCGTTGTTAGATTCTATAGCATTGCCATTCTCGTCTACAGCGATATTGCCGTTTTCGTCGGTTTGATAGCCGATTTTGTTCAATTCCTCTACAAATCGATATTGTTTGTCTATGCTTTCCGTACCCTCGTAAGGCGTCATAATGATGAGCATATTGTCATACTTCTTGGATATTGTTTCCGGGAAGTTAGGATTAGGGTTTTCCTTGGTCATAGTGATGTAGTTGAGCGGAGCTTTGAGTTGGAAGTATGCGCAAGGTATAGCCATAGCAAGACACAAAACCGTGACTACGATTACAGCCCATTTTTTGGTCATTACTTTGGCAACGGGCTTGAGTCTAACTTCAACTTGCCACTTGTGAGTGGTCATTTTGACCAATTTGTCAAATATCAAGATAAGTATAGGTTGGATAAAGATTACGGCAAGCAAGGACAAGATTACGCCCTTTGCAAGTACGAAACCAAGGTCATAGCCCATCTTATACTTCATAAAGAACAGTGCAAAAAATCCGCCTACAGTGGTGAGTGCAGAAGCCGATATCGCCGATATGGTCTTAGGCAAAGCTTTGATAAGAGCCTCTTTTGGCGTCATAGAATGTTCGAGTTCTTCATAATACGTGTGCATTAAGAAGATAGAGTAGTCCATAGCAATCGCTAGTTGAAGAATTGTAGAACAAGAAGAAGTTATGCTTGATATGGTGCCCAACGGAGTGCCCGATAGAGGACCGCCTGCGATGACGTTGCTACCCATATTGAGGAGTAGCGAGATGCCGAGAGTCGCAAGGAAAATGAATGGTTCCAGGTAACTTTTGGTCGTAATAAGCAGAATAACCAATACCACCAATACCACCACGGCGAAGAACTTAGGCATGTCGCCCACCGAAGACTCAACCAACTTTCTTGCATTGGTAGAAGTACCGCCAAAGAAATAGATATCTTCGGCTTTTTCGCCCATGTCTTGCGGAATGGTCAGCGAACCGCTATTGATATTGGCTTGTAGTTTACTCTTGACTATATTTTCGATTTCTCTCAAAGAATTGATTGTTCTCTGGTCGGAGCCTGCGTATTTGAAGTAGAATGATACGATATAAGTGGTATATTTTTCACCCGTATAGCTGTCGTCAACGATATTGCCTTCTTTGTCGGTGACTTTTACGAACTTCGAATTGACGAGTGCTTGAGCTTGTGCGACGTCGCCTGCGTTGCCTATAAGATTAAGCAGGTTAAGCTGATCAAAAGTGCCTATCCATACCGTCTTAGATATTACGTCTGCCAGAGTTTCTTTGCTCTTGCTGTCGATAACCTTGTCCGAAGTGACGATAGCTTCAACAATGGAGCGAACTTGAGCTTTTGAAGCAAAAGAGATAGAAACCGAGCAGTCTCCTATAATGTTAAATTCGCTCTCAAGCAATTTTTTTGCAATGATTGTATCGGTGCTTTTGTCGAGATAAGAGAGAACGTCGCCTTCTTTGTCCACCATCAGCATTCCAACGACAGACAGTGCGAGAAGCAACACTACTACGCATATTATCACGATTTTGTGATTCATAATCCAAGTTGCGAGTTTGGTCATCAATCTTCTCCTATATGTAAATATATTCAACAATAATAATATCAAATTTATTTCAAATAATCAACACATTATAGGCGTAAGAGCCAAAATATTACATAAATAATTTTTTTACAATATTTTCCAATATTTTGAGCAAAGTAAAAACTTTAAAACACGCTTGAAACTCGACGTTTGAGCCAAATAATGCAATTTCACACAAAATTTTGTAGCTATTATCCAAAAAAATTACAAAAATACTTTGCATAGCGTGGCTAAGGTGTTATAATGCTATTATGCGTATAGGAATATCAACGGCATCATATTTTCCCAATCTCTACACCGAGCAGGCAATCGGCGAGATAGCCGAGTCGGGTTGTGGTGTGTGCGAGGTCTTCTTGGCTTCGCATTACGAGTATAGGAGCGAGTTCGGCGAGGTTTTGCAGGGTAGTCTTGCCAAGGCGAGAGAATTACGTTCATTGGACGTGCATTCCATACATACGCTTACCAACCAATTCGAGCCCGACCTATTCAATAGGGGAGATAGAGCAAGAGCCGACGCTTTCGATGCCTTCAACAAGGCTTGCAAAGTAGGACAGATGATAGGTGCCAAGCATTACACCTTCCACGGACCGACGCTACTCAAGAGGGCTGTCAAGTATACCTTTGACTATCCTCGTTTGGCTACCACAGTCAACAAACTCATAGAGATTGCGGCAAGCTACGGACTCAAGTTTTGTTACGAGAACGTACATTGGACGTACTGTTCCACGCCGACGTACTTTGACAATATCAAGAGGCTTTGTCCTAATTTGGGAGCGGTGCTGGATATCAAACAAGCCATGCAGTCGGGCATAGATTGGCGAGAGTTTCTCAAGGTGCAAAAGGATAGACTTTGCACCGTCCACGTATGCGACTACAACGAGTCGGGCTTGGCAATCCCGGGTAGAGGAAGTTTTGACTTCGTCGAGTTTTTCGCAAGGCTTATGGATGCGGGCTACGACGGACCTTGCCTCATGGAAGTGTATGACAAAAATTACGACGATATAGCCGAGCTCAAAGACAGTTACTTATATCTTTGCGACTGCTTAGATAGAGCGCGAAGCAAATAAACGATATCGACTATATATTTGTATAGGCTTTGCCTAACCAAATTCAACAAAAATAATACCTGGAGGGTACAAATGAGATATAACAAAAAAGAAATGAAAATCAGATTGGATTACAACAATATGATGAGCACCGCCGTAGCAGACGGCTTTACCGACAAGGATTTTTCCTCTCGTCTTGGCGAAATCACCAACGCTTTCGAAGCAGTCAAAGCGGGCAGAGGCAAGAATATGATGGGTTGGACGGATTTGCCTTACAACCAAACCGAAGTCATCGAGGACATTCTTGCTACGGCTAAGTACGTACGCAAAAACTTCGAATACTTCGTAGTTTTGGGTATAGGCGGAAGTGCGCTCGGTCCAATTGCGGCATTCCAAGCAATTTGCCACTTGCATTACAACGATTTGCCTAAGCGCAAGAGAAAAGGACCTAAATTCTACGTAGAGGACAACGTAGATCCTGAGAGAATGATGGCGCTTCTCGACGTAATCGACGTAGAAAAGACCATGTTCAACGTCATCACCAAGAGTGGTTCTACTTCCGAAACCATGACTCAATACCTTATCATCAACGATATCCTTACCTCAAAACTCGGCGACAAAGCCAAAGACCATATTATTGCCACTACTTCCAAGGCAACGGGCAATCTTATCAAAATTGCTCAAAAAGAAGGATACAAGACCTTCTATATACCTGACGGAGTAGGTGGAAGATTTAGCGAACTTTGCCCTGTAGGACTTTTCCCTGCCGCTGTCAACGGTATCGATATCAAGGCACTCATAGGCGGAGCTAAGTATATGGACGAGCAATGCCAAACCGCCAACGTCAAGAAGAACCCTGCACTTATGGCTGGTACTTTGCAATATATGGCTATGCAAAAGGGCAAAAATATCTCCGTAATGATGCCTTACGCAGACGGTCTAAAATATATCGCCGATTGGTATTGTCAACTTTGGGGCGAGAGCCTTGGTAAGAACAAGAACCTTGACGGCACGGCTTGCAACAAGGGACAAACCCCTGTCAAGGCGTTGGGCGTAACCGACCAACACTCTCAAGTGCAACTCTATGCCGAAGGTCCGTTTGACAAGGTTATCACCTTCATCGGAGTGGACGAGTACCGTGCAGAGGTCAAGATTGCCGACGGTTGCGAAGATTTCCCTAACGTCAACTTCCTTTGCGGTCACACTATGAACGAGCTCATTCAAGCAGAACGTAAGGCTACCGAGTACGCAATCACCAAGGCGGGCAAGATGAACCATACCATTATGCTCCCCGAGCTCAACGAGTTCACTTTGGGACAACTTCTCATGTTCTTCATGCTCAAGACGGCTTATACGGGTGCTTTGCTCGGCATCGACACCTTCAACCAACCGGGCGTAGAAGAGGGCAAAAACGCAACCTACGCACTCCTCGGCAGACCTGGCTACGATGAGAAGAGAGCAGAGCTGGCGAATGCGCCACAGAAGCAAAACAAATATATCATCTAATTGATATTACAAGGCATATAGAGAAGCGGTCACAAGCCGCTTCTTTTATATTTAGTTATTTTGAATCAAGTACAATTACTATTGCTTGCTCACGAGTATTTGTTTGTTTTTCAAAAATAAATTTTTTTAACAAAAAGCGGATTTTCAACCGCTTAAATTTCTAATCGTCTATATCGTCAAAGAGTGGACTGTCAAAGAATTCTTTTAGCGTTATGCCAAGCCCTTCGCAAAGGTATTGTATCGTTGCAAGTTTTGGATTTTGGCTCCTGCCCGAAAAGATACTGTTGACGGTAGATTGGATTACGCCTGAATTGGTACACAACTTATTGGGCGTAATACTACGCTCTTTGCAATATTCTAGTATTCTTTTTGCTACTGCTTCGTGTAATTTCATATTATCTTCCAACAACATTATATACCAATGTTGGCAAAATATCAATATTGTATATTGCGTATTTTTTAACAATGTACATAATTTTTTCGATACGTATCGACTTTTTCGACGTTTTTTGTTGACAATACTTGTGGGTAGTTTTATACTTATATCGGCTAGGGGTGCTACGCAAGTAGCTGAGATGATACCCTTTGAACTTGGTCGAGTTAGCACTCGTGAAAGGAAGCAAAATCTTCAATGTTTTCCCTAAAGTTCTCCTTAGCTAAGGAGTTTTTTTATGGCAAATTTTGTTTTAGCAGCAGGGTTTACCAACTATTTCAACTTTGATTCCGATAGAGGAATCATTCTCTCCGTTGCACTCATACTTTTGGCAGCGTTGATTGTTGCAGGCGTGGTCATCGGACTTTTGCGTAAGGATTACTTCAAGAAGTATTCTTTGGTAGCTTTGGCAACGGTACTTGCATATGCGGTTGCCGTGGCGATTTACTTCGTCGTGCAGACGTCCAAAGAAGGTGAGTATTCTCAAAAGTACCAAGCTTTGCTCATAGGTATTTTTGCGGTAGTCGTGCTTGCAGTAGTTATCCTTGCCGTTATGATAGACCGTAAGGCTAGCGTCAATAGCAAAGAGCATACTCTCAGCGTAGTATATGCGGCGATTTGCGTGGCAATGGCGTTCGGACTTTCGTATATTAGAGTATTCAAAGCCCCATACGGTGGCTCGATTACGCTTGCTTCGCTTCTTCCTATCGCTCTTTACAGCTATATGTTTGGACCTAAGAAGGGCGTAGTGTGCGGACTTGTCTACGGTATTTTGCAAGCAGTTCAAGATCCATGGATAGTACATCCAATCCAATTTTTGCTCGACTATCCGCTTGCATTCGGTATGGTAGGACTCTTGGCAGGCATTTTGCGTGATCGCCTCAAGTCTCTTCCTGCGTTTGCACTCGGCGTGCTAATTGCGGTAGTGGCAAGATATCTCTGTCACCTAATATCGGGAGCCGTTTATTTTGGAGAATATGCAGCCGACTACGGTTTCTCCAATCCATGGGTATATTCGCTTGCATATAATGCGCTCTACGTATTCCCTGACGGAGCAATCACTCTCGGTTGCGGAGCGGCGCTTCTTGCCAGCAAAGCGATGACAAGCCAAATCTTCGGCGTTATGAACAAGGCAAACACCTTGCCTAAACTCTATAAGGTAGAGGAAACGGTCAACGACGTAGAAAACGTCCAAAAAAGCGAAGATAATAATGAAACTCAACAAGACGAAAATGATTGCGTGGTAGAATAACAGCAAAACAATCAACTTCTATCAAAACCGACTGCATAAGCTCAGCTTCCATAGGGATTTTTAAAAATAAGTTTTAACAGCAATTGCACGTCAATCGACTAAAAGGAAATTAGAACTTGGATTTAACATTCGAGTTCTTTTTCTTGCACAAAAAAATATATCATTTTAATGATAATTTTCAATATTATATCACATAATATATTGACGATATGACATTTTAATGATACAATGTTGGCAAGGATGGTGAAATATTATGATTATTTATCATGGCTCAAAAGATATTATTGAAAAACCAGAATTTGGAAAAGGCAATAAAAAGAATGATTATGGGTTAGGATTTTACTGTACTGAAAATGTTGAACTTGCAAAAGAATGGGCATGTTCTAACAACGAAATAAACGGGTATGCTAATCAATACGAGATTGATTTAAGTCATTATAAGGTTTTAGATTTAAGAGAAAAAAAATATACTATCCTTAATTGGATGGCGCTTTTATTGAAGTTTAGAACGTTTGACGTTAATAGCCCTATTGCCGTACAAGCAAAGCAATATATATTAGAAAACTTTTACGTTGATGTGGAAGAATACGACGTAATTATAGGTTATCGTGCTGATGACTCTTATTTTAGTTTTGCAAAAGACTTTATAAATAATACTATTTCAGTTGAACAACTTGCCGAAGCTATGCGTCTTGGCGAATTGGGCATTCAAATAGTGTTGAAATCTAAAAAGGCGTTTGATACGGTAAAATATATAAGTAATGAATTAGCCGAATGTAAGGAATATTACGTTAAGCGTGTTAGCCGTGATAAAAAAGCAAGAGAAACTTATTTAGGCGAGTATAAACAAAACTTAGGTTTTGAAGGTTTATTTGTAATGGATATTATTAGGAAGGGGCTTAAAAATGGCGATAAAATCTTATGACGTTAGATATTTAGATAGCGTTGCTACAAATATCGGTACAATGTTTGAATATGCAGTAGCCTGTGGCTATGAGCCAAAAGTATATTGGAATATGTTTGCTTCTTCCGAAGTGGCAAAACAAATAGAAAAAGGAAATCCAAGATTTTTAGTTGGGTATTCTGCAATAGATTTGTTAAACCACGTTGTAAATACAACTGCATCAAACGGAAGATTGCTTGCGCCAAAGCCGTTTTTTAGTCGTTCTAAATTTTATTGGGCAGGTTGGGCGTTAGCGCAATATCAAAATTATAAAGCAACGTCTTTCTTTAACATAAGCAAAGCGTTCCCTATTGAAAAGGTATTAGCTTTATACGATACTCTTCACGAAGCAGATATTACAAAATTCTTCTCAGTTGCAGACGAATATATTGATGCTCATAGAGAAGAAACAAATCTTAAAAGAATTCGTACTGCGGCAGGATTATCGCAAAAACAACTTGCAGAAAAAGCAGAAGTATCAATTCGTAATATACAAATGTACGAACAACGCCACAATGACATTAACAAGGCACAAGCAGATATACTATTCAGATTATCTAAAACGCTAGGATGTAATATAGAAGATTTGTTTGAAGAATAAAAACTTTCAAAATAAAAACGAAGGCTCACGCAAGAGCCTGAATTGAAGACCACTACCAACGGCACCACTGTGCGTGCGTTCAACGTGACTGCAAACAACAGGGGCGATGATGAGAGAACAAGTATCTTGACGATAGTGACATTTGTTATTGTGGCAAACACCTTGCCTGAGCTCTATAAGGCTCAAGATAGCGTAGCCACCGAGGCTTAATCAAATTATCTAAGCATAATTACGGATTTAACAAGACCGACTGCACTTTGATGTGAACCCAAAAGTTTGGACAAAAAACCATTATATTATTTGAGATTGAGTTCGGTATTGTACCGGACTCATTTTCATTTTGGTGATATTCTTTCATTGTTGTAATAGTATATGTATTCTTTTAATTTGTCAATGAATTGATAAGCAGCCCTAACATACACTCTTTTAATAAAAGGATAGCTTTTCTTAAGTTCGGTAACAACTTCCCACGAGAATTTGTCAAACTTACTATTGCTTCCAAAAAGAACGTTGTAACCCCTTTATTTATAAGTGTTACTAATGTTTTCTTTAATAAAAATATTAGTTTGTCAGATTTTTCAAAATTTCTATGACCTACAAAACAAACTCGCATAGCTCCTCATATTTCGTGGAATACCGTGAAACATTATAATCGAAATACTTGAACATGTCAATATCGTGGAATTACACGAGATGAATATTTTGATAATTCATATAATAATTTCGTGGAACGGCGATAAGAAATTCCACGAAAGGTGTAATATGAATATCAATGATGCAATAATAATGAGAATTGCTGAAATTTGTAAAGAAAAGAATATCAACGTGTGCGAAGCAACGCTAAACGGTGGCAAATCACCATCGGCAATTTATGACTTGATTAAGGGTAGAACAAAATGCTCCAAAGTATCAACGATTAAAGCCTTTTGTCAGGGCGCAGGTATTACATTATCGGAATTTTTTGACAAAGATTATTTTAATGATTTTGAAGATTAACTAAAAACACGGGTTCGCCCGTTTTTTTATACTCACTTGATTGAATAAGTTTATATTAAATTTATTTTATCTTGTTCGGCTTAATAGACATTTTACCAAAATAATACTTGCAGTTGCCTACACATAAATATATAATAAGTATATGGAAGATATTTTGTTGTCGTTGCGAGACGTAGATATGAACTATGCGGGTGGCTACGTAGGGCTGACGGGCGTAACAATGCAAGTGGTTCTTGGCACTATCACCGTAGTAGTGGGAGAGAGCGCCTCGGGCAAGAGCAATCTTGCACGTACGATATGCGGTTTGGAGCGACCTAGCAATGGCACGATAACCATGTACGGACAAGATTTGACTGCTATGTCTTTGCAACGTCGCAACTTTGGTATGACCTTCGGTAGAGACTCTTATAGACGCAAGTCTACGGTTAGAGCAAGTATAATCGAGCCTCTTATGCTTAGGGGGCAGACCATTGACGAGATAGACCAAGTAGCCGAGGTCACCGATATTGCAGGCTTACTCGATATGCCGATATCTTCGATAGACGATATCTCACTTGCCAAAGTGAGCGTGGCTAGGCTATTAGCCCCAAGTCGCACGTTATACGTGGCGGACAATCCGCTCACGGTTTTAGGCGAGGATAGATACGAGTATTTGCAACGCATACGTCCCTTGCTAGAGGGTAAAAGCGTGCTTTGGCTCACCGATGACCTTGCCGAAGCGACTATGCTATCCGAGCAAATCTACGTTATGGGTGGTTGCTCGATTGTAGATACTATCGTAGGCAATTCTTATCCAAGGCACGTAGCCACTGCGCTAATCAGAGGCGGAGAACCCGAGACGGCGATTTTGCGATATAGAGGCGGCGAGTGGCTTATTGATACGGATGACCAATTCTATCGTTGCGCTAAGCCGATAGACGATATATACCAAGATAAAAAAATTACGGCTATTAGATTGATAAACGGAGCGATTGACGTCAATAATTACTTTGACACGTCAAGTCAATACAACGTAGCCGATAGAGGAGAATAATGGACGATATTTTTCAAGAGTTTCCGGAGGAACAGAATCAACAACCTTTGATGATGCCTAGGCAAGAGCAACCCGAGCCTAAGCCAAAGAAGAAGCTAGTCAAGCCTATTTTGTTTAGCGTTTTGGTGATAATGCTCGCAGTTGCCATGTTTGTCAGTGGCGTATTTTACGCTAGTTCTATGGGCATAAACGGCGATATGCCTATGCTCATTCAAGCTTACAAGCTGCTAGACAAATACTACTACAAGGACATATCCTGGTCGGAGTTCCAAGAGATAGCCACTCAAGCAATGACGGGTAGCGTCGACAACTTTACGGGCATAGTAGAGGCAACTCCGCAAGAGAGCGGACCGTCCATGGGGTTCAACGTCAATACCGACTTGTACAACAGGCATTATATCAGTTTCGTTATCCCTGATTCTCCCGCATCCAAAGCCTTTGCTTACCAAAAGGTTGATAGAATTACCGAGTCAAATATTACTCCGTTGACGGAGAGCGACAACGTAAGGATTGAGATAGGAGACAGACTCTACGCCCTCAATCTTGACGGACAAGGTTGGACTCGTGTAGAGAATATGTCTTACGGCAACCTTAGAGCCTTGCTTGCTACAGCTCAGAGCACTGTAGTCGGTGTGAGAATTGTCAAGACCGACGTCGAATATTGTTACGACTATATGATTGTCAAAGACAATATTGCAACCAAATACGCTTACTACTATTCTTGCGAAGAGATAGACGGAATAGTTGACGCCGAAGCCGGAAAAAACGCGGGGCTTATCAAGCTTGTTGAGTTTAGCGAAAGCGCTTGTCTCGACTTCTACAACTGTGTTCAAGAGTTCCGTCAAGATCCCGCTCATCCTAACAAACTCATACTTGACTTGCGTGGCAACGGTGGCGGAGATGCCGAAATTCTCGGCTTTATCGCCAAGTTCCTTGTCAAAAACGAGGGTAGCGGAGAGCTTCCGTTGCTCATGCTCAACTCTAACACGGGCAACGGTAAATTTGAAGAAACTTACTATAGCACTTTGTCGCAATACGGCTATGACGGACAAACGCTCAACGCAGTATATCTCGGCAAGAGTATCGAGGACTTTGAGGTGGTCGTACTGTGCAACAACGGCTCGGCATCGAGTTCCGAGGCACTCATAGGTGCTTTGCAATACTACAACGGCGCAACAATCGTAGGCAGCACTACCTACGGCAAGGGCGTAGCGCAAAAGGTATTCCCACTCAGCGGAGGCAAATACTACCTCTATATCACCAACGGCTACTACTACGTGCCAACCAACGACGACAACGGCAATTTGCAATGGACCAAGTGCATTCACGGCGTAGGATTTACCCCGGAGGGCGACAACTATATCACGCTCCCTGCCGACGAGTACAAGGATGATCCATACGTAGATAGGGCTTTGGCAGTGCTTAAAGGTTAACAATCATCGTAATAGAGCAAAAGGCAACTTTTCTTAATTGAGAAGTTGCCTATTTGTTTATCTATGCTATTTTTGCGCTATTTGATGATTGTGGCTTTTTATCATTGCACCCTGAACATTAGCAATCTCAATTCGTATGTCATTGCAGTAATATCTATGTCATTCCGAGCCTTACTTGTAAGGCGAGGGAATCTCTTGCCATAAAAAGCCGTCCCTGTGTAAGGGAAGGGGGACCACCGATAGGTGGTGGAAGGGTTGTCATAAAATTATTTTGCAGTACGACTAAACCTTACGCAAGCGAAAAATGTCTTGACAAAGAGCCTAAGCTATTATATATTATAATCAATCATGTATGAGGACTTGTTCTCGTGCAAGATACTACTATCATTCTGAATCAACGTTAGTTCGGCGAGTAAGAGCAACAATAATATACGATTGTATTCTCCGTTCGCCTTGGCGTGCGGAGATTTTATTTGGAGGGATTATGCAAAGAATAGGAGTCATCGGCATTGTACTTCAAGCCGACAAAGAACAAGCCAAAAAGGTACAAGACCTACTCAGTCAATATGCCGATATCATCGTCGGCAGAATGGGCGTGCCTATCAAGGAACACGGCGTCAACACGATAAGCGTCATCGTCAAGGGTAGCAATGAGGATATATCGGCACTTAGCGGTAAACTCGGCAAACTTGACGGGGTAAACGTTAAGTCGGCGATTACGTCTGTAGAAATTTGACGGTGCTCTCGCGGCGGATATGCGTCGCAATACTGTGTCGAGTATGTGGGTGCGTTCGGTCACATACGCATTAGTATGCTCCCTCACGCCGTCCTCACTCTCCTTGTCTTGCTCGCATCTCCACCGCGAGAGTATTCGAGTAAGCAACTAATTACGGATTGAGACAAGATTATTCGCATCTCCACCGTCAAAGGGTTGTATGTCATTGCGAAGCGTTTGCAAAACGCTGTGGCAATCTCAACCGATTAAAAGCCGTCCCTGTGTAAGGGAAGGGGGACCACGAAGTGGTGGAAGGGTTGTAAAACTCGTATATCCACCGTCAAAGTATATAAAAGAATAAAATTTTAGGAGAAAATATATGAAAAAACTATTGATTGTAGCAATTATTGCGTGCCTAGCAGTTTGCTCTTTGGGGCTGGTTGCTTGCCAAAAAGTATCCGGACAATACACGTTGGTAGCTCCCGACGGTGCGCCTGCTTTGTCTGTTGCAGGTCTTATCGGCAAGGATATTGACGGCAACAAGATTGACGTGCAAGTCGTGGCGTCCAGCCAAATTGCAGAGAAGGCAATGACTAGCGACTTTGCGGTAGTGCCTGCCAACCTAGCCGCCAAGATGTACAACAGCGGAGAGAAGGTCAAGTTGCTTGCTAGCGTCACCAACGGCAATCTCTATATCATGTCCAACGTGGAAAAGCAAAGCGCAACGCTATCTGACCTTGTAGGTAAACAAGTCTATTCTATCGGTCAAGGCAGTGTGCCCGATATGGTTTTCAAGACGGTACTCACTCAAAGCTCAATCGAATTTGTAGTCAGTGAGAGTGTAGTTGAGGGCAAGGTTGCAATCAAATACGTAGCCGACGGACAGGAGGCGATTTCTTCCCTCAAAGCAGCTCAAACCAAGTCGCAAGAGGCGTACGGAATTATTGGCGAGCCTGCTTGCACCGCCGCAACTACCAAAGGTCTTTTTAGAGCTATGGACTTGCAAAGTTTGTGGCAAACCGCCACTTCCGCCGAGCAAGTGGGATATGCTCAAGCCGTGCTTATCGCCAAAGGCGACGTGGTTGACAATGCCAAGCTGCTTGACGCAGTAGTTGCCGCTTTCGTATCCAACGAGCAATATATCGTTGACGACACGGCAAGTGCCGTAGCCGCAATCAAGAGTGTATACGCTCAATCGGCATTGCCAGACACTTTGGCAGCTCCGATAGTGACGAGATGCAATATCAAGACTTACGATTCCGCAACCAATTATGAGTATATCAACAAAACTCTTGAGACCGTGTACAATATTGCGCCTAATGCAATCGGTGGACAAATGCCCGATAGAGGACTGTATCGTTGAGAACTAAATCGCAGAAAATACTTGATATTTTGATGCCTTTCGTTGCCCTCGGCGTAATACTTGCGCTGTGGGGCATCACGGCTAAGGCGGTTGGGACGGAGCTGTTGTTTCCCTCCATATCCACCACTTTTTCGTCGCTTGGTCAGCTTCTAAAGTCGGCGGAATTTTACGTATCGGTGGGGCATACGTTGCTTAGAAGCTTGCTCTCCTTTGCACTTGCCTTTGTGGTGGGGATTTTGCTTGCGGTGCTATCGGCACTCAGTCGACCTATTCGCAAGTTTTTATCGCCCGTTATCGTGATAGTGAGAGTTATTCCAACCATGTCGGTCATACTGCTTGCGCTCGTGTGGGTATCGTCGTACGTATCGCCGATTTTGGTAGCTTTCGTGGTGATATGTCCGCTGATATACGGCGGGTACTTGTCGGCAATCGACGGGGTAGACAGGGACCTTGTTGATATGTGCAAAATTTACAAGGTGGGTGCGTGGCAAAGGGTGAAGAGCCTATATCTTCCATGTACGGCGCTCTCTCTGTTCGACACGGTAAAATCAACTCTTGGCTTGACTGTCAAGCTCGTCATCGCCGCCGAAGTTTTGGCGCAGACCAAAGACAGTATAGGACTTGGTATGCAACTTAGCAAAATCTATCTTGACACGCCTATTTTGCTAGCGTGGACGATAGTTGCGATATTGCTCGGAGGAGTGTTCGAGGGCTTGATTGCTACTTTCAAAAAGATATATATTAGTAGGAAAAAATGAAGATAAAAGATTTAAAGATATCATACGGCGACAAGGTGGTTTTCGACGGCTTTGACCTGGATATCGAGGACAATCAAATAACGTGTATTATGGGCAAGTCGGGTTGTGGCAAGACCACGCTTTTGCGTGCAATTTGCTCTCAAATCGAGTATGGCGGAAGCATCACCCCTCGCCCTAAGAGGCTGAGCTACGTCTTTCAACAGCCTACACTCATAGACAATATCGACGTGTATCACAATCTCGCCTTAGTGCTAGGCAAAGACCAAGACAAGGACGCCAAAATCAAGTCGGCTCTTAGCAGAATGAAGTTGCAAGGCTACGAAAAACGCTATCCCTACGGCTTGTCGGGAGGAGAGCAGAGCAGGGTTTCGCTGGCAAGAGCGTATTGCTACGGAGCCGACGTGATGCTCATGGACGAGCCTTTCAAGGCGCTTGACGTGGGACTAAAATACGATATTATTGCCGATTTTGTCAAGGCAAAGCAAGAGCAAAACGCCACCGTAGTCTTCGTCACTCACGACGTGGACGAAGCTTTGCTGGTGAGTGATAGGATAGTCGTTTTGGGTGCCAACCAATCAAACTGCGGTGCCCAAGTGATATACGACCATTCTATCGATATCGATAGAGATAGCAGACGAGTGGGCGACGGCAGACTTTCTAATATACGCCAAAGCGTATTTGATGCGCTTTTGACTCAAAGTTAATCAATACGCACTAAAGCAAAAAGTGCCCTCATGTTGAGAGTCGTATCAAGATTGGGTAGGGTGTAACGTGCGATATGCACACCATATAGCTACGTCAAAACAAAACTATACGAGCATTCTAAACGAAAACGAATACACAAAAATTCAGTCGTCGCTATAGAGCTTGTGCAGAGTATAGTTGAACTCTCTATCGGCTTTTTTGCTATTTTCGCCGTGGCGAGAAACGGTAGGTTTATTCTTTTTTTGGCTGGCAAGCAGCATTGGCAAAAGGCTGGCGATAGGGTTGGACGGATCGATATTCGGTACGTCCTTATTTTGCGAGCCAAGCATCATTTTGAGCATATCGTTCATATCCATATCATTTTCCTCACGTTTCAATATATGAGCGCATATAATAAAAAGTGAACGGAGGAGATATGAAAAAGAATAAATT
>JBJETR010000043.1:0-11376 GCA_051883415.1 Christensenellales bacterium
TTGTTGCCAACTACGGCGTTATTTGATATAATAGGCATAACCGAAAATTGATATTATTTTAACAAGGAGATATGATATGGAAATGACAACAAACAAGCAAGTTTTGGATTTTGTCAACAGCAGAGCAAAACTCGTTGGCGCTGGCAAAATAGTTTGGATCACCGGTGAAAAGGAACAATACGACCAACTCACCCAAGAAGCTATTGCTAGCGGAGAAATGATAGAACTCAATCAAGAGTTGCTCCCTGGCTGTTTGCTTCACAGAACCAAAGAAAACGACGTTGCTCGTGTAGAAAACAGAACCTTTATTTGTTCGAGAGACGAGAAGGACTGCGGACCTACCAACAATTGGTGGAATCCTACCGAAGCATACGCAAAACTTGACAGCATACTCGAAGGTGCTTACAAGGGCAACACCATGTACGTAATACCTTTCTCTATGGGACCTGTAGGCGGACCTATTTCCAAGATTGGTATCGAAGTTACCGACTCTATCTATGTAGTGCTCAACATGAGAATTATGACTCGTGTAGGCAAAGACGTACTTGACGCTCTTGGCGACAGCAACGACTTCGTTAGAGGAACTCACGCTAAGTGCGACGTTGATCCTGAGAACAGATATATCTGCCAATTCCCTGAGGACAACGCTATCGTATCCGTCAACAGTGCTTACGGTGGCAACGTATTGCTCGGCAAAAAGTGCTTTGCATTGCGTATCGCTTCTTACCAAGGCAAAAACGAAATGTGGATGGCAGAGCACATGCTCATTCTCGGTATCGAGAAGCCAAACAAAGAGATCGTATACATGGCAGCCGCATTCCCATCTGCATGCGGTAAGACCAACCTCGCAATGCTCATTCCTCCACAAGGCTATCTTGCAGAGGGCTATAGAGTATTCACCGTAGGTGACGACATCGCTTGGATTAAGAAAGGTCCGGACGGAAGACTCTACGCTATCAACCCTGAGAACGGCTTCTTCGGCGTAGCACCTGGAACTAACAAAAAGTCCAACCCTAACGCTCTCGCAGCTACTATGAAAAACACCATCTTCACCAACGTTGCTCTCAACCTCGAGAACAACACCGTATGGTGGGAAGGTCTTGACAAGAACCCACCTGTCAACGCTATCGATTGGAAGGGCAACCCATGGAATGGTCAAACTTCTACCGAGAAGGGTGCTCATCCAAACAGCAGATTTACTGCTCCTGCAGTCAACTGCCCATGCATCAGCTCTGAGTTCGAGAACCCTGCAGGCGTGCCAATCAGTGCATTCATCTTTGGTGGACGTCGTCCAACTACCGTTCCACTCGTATACCAAGCAAGAAGCTGGGAAAACGGTGTATTCGTTGGCTCTATCATGGGCTCCGAGACCACTGCGGCAGCTACGGGTGCAGTCGGCGTAGTAAGAAGAGATCCAATGGCTATGCGTCCATTCTGCGGATATCACATGGGAGATTACTTCCAACATTGGCTCGATATGGGCAAGACCGTAGACGTAGACAAACAACCTAAGTTCTTCAACGTCAATTGGTTCCGTACCGATGCAGAAGGTCACTTCATTTGGCCAGGCTTTGGTGACAATATGCGTGTTCTTGATTGGATGCTCAAGCGTATTGCCGGTGAAGTAGACGCAGTTGAGACTCCAATCGGCTTTGTTCCTAAGGCTGAGGACATCAATCTCGAAGGACTTGACTTCTCCAGAGAAACTCTTGCAGATATTCTCAAGGTTGACAAGGACGCTTGGAAGAAAGAAGCAGAAGGTATCAAAGAATTCTACGAGACCTTTGGCGACAGACTCCCTGCAGAACTTGCTAAGCAAGCCGACGAGCTTATCGACAGACTCAACAAGTAATATAATATTATATCAAATACTAATATCCACTCTATCTATATGGGGTGGATATTTTTTTGCCTTTTGACGGCATATCTGCTTCGTAATACATTGTCGAGCGGAGATTTTGCTCAGTCACGTACGTCCAAGTACGCTCCTGTCGCAAAAACTCCGCTCTTCGCGTCTTACTCGCACCTATGCCGTCAAAACTATTCTACCAAACTTTACTTTTGGGCAACTTTTCTTGCTCACGTACGCATTATAGTACGCTCGCTACGCTTTGGCTGTGTATATGCGTCGTAATACTGTGTCGTAACTTACGTTTGCGTGTTGGTCACATACGTTTTGATGGCGTATATACTTCGTAATACTTTGTCGAGCGTGTGGTTGTATTGCGGTCACATACGGAGCAGTATGCTCCCTTATACAATCCTCGCTCTTCGCGTCTTACTCGTATCTACACCATCAAAATAAAAAGTATGCTCCCTGCACAAAATCCGCTTACTCCTTGTCTTACTAGCATCTACACCGTGAGAAAGACCACCGATAGGTGGTGGAAGGGTTGTCAAATCCTATAATATCCTTTGGGAGTACGACTAAATCTGCCTAATAATACTCATCTCACGCCATAGGTACAAGTAAGACAAGGAGAGTGAGGACGGCGTGAGGGAGCATACTTTTTTGTATGTGACCGACACGCTACCGCAAACTCGACACAGTATTGCGTAGTAGATATGGCGTGAGAGTGTGTCGCAGGTTTACAAATAGGTCGTAGAAAAGGGAGAGAGCCAAACGATAAACGATGATTGCACAGAAAGTGCAATCGAGTCAAAGTGACGGCGAACGACCAAAAAGCCGTCCTCCTGTGTAAGGGAAGGTGTCTTGCCGAATGGCAAGACGGAAGGGTTGTTTACATTTGTCATTGCGTTGTGTATGATGGCAATCTCAATATTTCTAAGGCTTGCTTATTATAGACTTTTTACACATTTATTTCTCTCATAACGCAAGGTGTAAATTCTTTGTAAAGGTAGTCTTTTATGACGCATTTACCATTTACAAAGATAGATAATTATAATAAAATAACAATATGAACAAGTTTGCCAAATTTATCGTCAAGCACAAGATACTTATTTTAGGTTTGACGGCGCTTATATCGATAGCGTCAGTCGTAGCCATGCTTTACGTCAATGTCAATTCCGACATATTGTCCTATCTTCCCGACGGGTACGATATGACCGAGGGCATGGACTTTATGCGTCAAAACTTTGACATGCAGGGCGATGCGATTATCGGCGTGGCTGACGTTGATTATGCCACTATGGTTGCAATAACCGACCAAATCAAAAAGGAGAATGGCATCAAAGAGGGTGGCGTTATTTGGCTTGGAATGATATTGGAGATGGCAGAAGGCGGAGGGGCAATGTCGGACGTAGTTGCAGGGCTTGCTAGCAACGAAGACGTGCTCAACTTGTTCTATCCTAAGCGAAATGCAGGCGAGCCTTTTACCGAAGAAACCAAACTTCAAAAGGGCAACTATATGATAATGCTTCAGCTCAACGTGCCTACGTCTAGCACTGAAGCATTGGATCTGGTAGAGAAGATTGACACGGTTATTCTTGCCGATTACGAACACGCCATAGGCGGTAGCACGCAGATGACCAAAGAGATATTTGACTCCACAATCGGTGAAATTTGGAAGTACATACTCGTAGCAGTGCTAGTAATGTTTATCATATTACTTTGCACCACCACGTCGCTTGTCGAGCCTTTTATCTTTATGCTTACATTGGGGGTATCCATACTCATCAATATGGGCACCAATCTCATATTGCCTAGCGTATCGGTAGTCACTTTTGCCTCGTCAGCCATATTGCAACTAGGCTTGTCGATGGATTACGCCATATTCCTCATGCACGCTTATGCGGAGGAGTGCACCAAGACTTTGGACGAAACGTTGGCAATGGAGAGGGCAATTCCTAAGACTTTTTCCACTATATCGTCGTCGGCGCTAACCACTGTGTTTGGTTTTCTTGCGCTATTCTTTATGAAATTCGAGATAGGCGCAGACCTAGGTGTAGTACTTGCCAAGGGCGTATTTTTGAGCTTAGTGACAGTCATCATAGTCCAACCATGTCTTATGTTGATGATGACCAAACTTCACAAAAAGACCTCTCATCGTATATTTGTTCCAAAACTCAAATCCGTTGCCAGCTTCTCGGTGCGCAATCGCAAAGTTATCGTAGTAATAGCGTTGTTGCTTATCGTGCCTTGCGTTATTATGCAGAGCAAACTCGATTTGAGTTATATCAAATTCACCTACGACAAGGGCGAAAAGACCGAGATAGAGCAGATGGTAGATTCTATGAGCAACTCCGTCATTGCTATAGTGCCTGTCAATGCTTCCAAGAACTACGCTTTCTTAGAGGACCTTCAAGATATGGACAACGTGACGGCGACACTTGGATTGTATTCTATGATACCTTCGTCGTACGGCAATGTGTTGGGTACTTTGTTGGAGAATAACATCAAGCTTCCGCAAGGCTTTGATATGGTTTCCAATTTTGCTAACAACGGCTACACGATGTATTCCATAATGGTCAACTGCGAGGCTGAGAGTCAAGAGGCAAGCCAATCATTGGCACAAATTCGCGATATGCTTGACGACAACTTCGGCAGTGGCAACTATTATATCACGGGCATGTCGCAAGCTGTCGAGGACCTCAAAGTTATTACGCCAATTGACAATATGATAGTCAACGTTGTGTCAGTATTGCTTATATTCGTAGTATTGATGATTGCACTCAAATCAATCAAACTACCTATACTGTTGATATCCGTCATCGAACTTGGCATATTTATTAACCTCTCGATAAGTTACGTGTTAGGACAGAGCGTCAACTTTATGGCGTACATTATCATCAGTGCCATTCAGTTGGGTGCAACGGTAGACTATGCAATCTTGTATACCGTCAAATATCAACGCTATCTTGACGTTATGCCTGCCAAGGAAGCCTCGTACAGAGCGCTTAGAGATAGTGGAGTATCGATACTTACGTCGGTGGCGATAATGGCAGGTTGTTGCCTGTCGGTTGCCCTCGTCACGTCCAACCGTATCGTGGGAGAGATTACTCTCATGATAGCTAGAGGCTCTATCATCAGCGGACTTCTCACTATGCTGGTTTTGCCTGCATTGCTAGTAGTTACCACGGGCAATCGAAAACTCAAAAAAGCAGGTAAGCGTGCGTCTAAAATACTCAAAAGACAAGAAAAAATGGCTTTGGCGCAAGAAGCCGAAAAGAGTGCAGAGGTTTGAGTAAAGAATAACGTAAGGTAACCTGATATAATTTGGACAAAAAATACTCGCTAAATTTTAGCGAGTATTTTGTTTTTGTCGATACGTATCGAGTTTTTAGAATTTATTGACTGCCAAGAAGCCTTCAACCTTACGCATCTCTTCGAGAGCGGAATTAGGCAAATCTTCGTCCGTATCAATAATCATATAGCCGATTTCGCCCTTAGAAGCAGATACGAGATTGTTGATATTGATTCCGTGCTCTGCTATAAAGGAAGAAGCGGTAGCTATCATATTGGCAACGTTTTTGTGGAGTACGGTAATTCTATACTTAGTACATCTAGGTGCGCTTGCGTTAGGGAAGTTTACGCTGTTGACTACGTTGCCGTTTTCGAGGTAATCTTTGAGCTGGTTAGCTGCCATCACTGCGCAGTTGTCTTCCGCCTCAGGTGTAGAAGCACCGAGGTGAGGAATGGTAATGACGTTTTCCACGCCAATCAAATCGTTTTGAGGGAGGTCGGTCACGTATCTTGCAACTTTGCCTGCTTTGAGAGCCTCAACAATGTCTTTGTTGACAACGAGCTCTGCACGAGCGCAGTTGATAATAACGACGTCCTTTTTCATAGTAGCGATAGAGTCGGCATTGATACTACCTTTGGTGCTTGGAGTAGCAGGCACGTGTAAAGTAATATAGTCGCTCTCTGCGTAGACTTTGCTCAAATCATTGACGTATTCTACGTGTCTATCTATAGACATTGCACCGTTGACATTGAGGTAAGGATCGTAACCGATAACCTTCATACCCAGAGCGATTGCAGCGTTGGCAACGAGTCTACCGATTGCGCCGAGACCGACTACGCCCAAAGTTTTGCCGTATATTTCTCTACCTATGAAGGCTTTTTTGCCTTTTTCTACGGCTTTAGCCACGTCCTCGTCAATATTAAGAGATTGCGTCCATTTGATACCGTCGTAGATTTTTCTCGAGCCGAGAAGTAGGGCACAAATAACCAATTCCTTTACTGCATTTGCATTAGCGCCCGGGGTGTTGAATACGCACACGCCTTGAGCCGTCATCTTATCAAGAGGAATATTGTTGACGCCTGCACCTGCACGAGCCACGGCTTTGACGGAAGCAGGCACTTGATATTCGTGCATATTAAAGCTTCTTAGGATTATAGCGTCGGGGTTAGCACAGTCGGCTGAAACGGTGTAGTCCTTGTATTGTAGGATAGAACCGACTTTTGGACTAATTTCGTTGAGTTTAAGAATATTGTACATAATCTCTCCTTATTTATTTGCTAGTTCGAATTTTTTCATAAATTCTATCAAAGCTTTTACGCCCTCTACAGGCATAGCGTTGTAGATAGAAGCTCTCATACCGCCCACGAGCTTGTGACCTTTGATAGAGAGCAGACCGTTTTCGCCTGCTTCTTTGACGAATTTTGCGTCCATATCCTTGTCGCCCGTCACGAAAGGCACGTTCATCAAAGAGCGGTCTTCCTTGTTGACGTGGTTGGAGTAGAAGGTGCTGTTGTCGATAAAGTCGTACAAAAGACCTGCCTTATACTCGTTGATTTTTTGGATTTCGCTCACACCGCCCAACTTTTTGAGATGTCGGAGGTTGAGCATAGCCATATAGATAGAGAAGCAAGGAGGGGTGTTGTAAAGGCTTCCCGCTTCGGCTTGAGTTTTCCACTTGAGCATAGTAGGACAAATTGCTTGACCGTCGCCGATGAGGTCTTTGCGAACGATGACGATAGTCACGCCTGCAGGGGCAACGTTCTTTTGTGCGCCGGCATACAGTACGCCGTACTTATTTACGTCCATCACCTCACTGAGAATATTGGAAGATACGTCAGCCACCAATATACCGCTTTTGAGGGTAGGAAGAGTGGTGTATCTCGTACCAAAGATGGTATTGTTTTGGCAGATATAGGTGTATACGCTGTCATCTCTCAGGTCAGGATTTTTTGGTATGTAAGTAAAGGTCTTGTCCTCGGAAGAAGCGGCGAGGTGAATATCGCCGAATTTCTTAGCTTCCTTATAAGCCTTTTTTGCGAAGTTGCCCGTAACGATATAGTCGGCTTTGCCGTTGGTGTCAGGGAGTAGGTTGAGAGGGATAGCTTCGAATTGGGTAGAAGCACCGCCTTGTACCAACAAAACTTCGTAGTTGTCAGGTACGTTCATCAACTCTTTAATCAGTGTGATACATTCGTTATGTATCTCGTCATAAAATTTGCTACGATGGCTCATTTCCGTCACGCTCATACCGCATCCGCAGTAATCGACGAAGTCTTTTTGCGCTTGCTCAAGAACTTCGAGAGGCAACATCGACGGACCTGCCGAAAAATTGTAAACTCTCATATAGATCTCCTATAAGATTTTATTATATTAGTATGATTATAGCACTCTATTTTGCATTTATCAACCCAAAAAGTGCAAGCAATCAAAATAATCGACAAATATTTTGCAAAAAACCTCCAAAAAGATATTGTTGCATGTTCTTGAGTCGTATATTTTGATATATCCCTTGCCTTTTTACTTATTTTTATATATAATAAAATCAACGTAGTATGTTTACAATTATTGGTAGCAAGATTTTCGATTTTTGTAGACGTTTATTTAGAATTTAGGCTTTATGCCTTGGAGGATATATGGCAAGAAAGAAAAAACAACTCAAAGTTGTCTTTTTAGGTGGAGTGGGCGAGATTGGCAAAAATATGACTGCTCTCGAATACGGCGACAATATAATTATCATAGATTGTGGCTGTACGTTTCCCACCGTTGACACGCCGGGTGTCGACGTAATCGTACCCGACTTTACCTATCTGGAGGACAACTATGACAAGATTAGAGGCATAGTAATTACTCACGGACACGAGGACCATATCGGCGGTCTACCTTATCTATTGGACGACTGTCGTCAAATCCCCGTATACGGCAGTTCGTTGACGCTTGCGCTCGTCAAGCACAAACTCAAAGAAAAGGGGATATCTATCCCCAAGCTCAATACCGTCAAGGGTGGAGAGGTGCGTAAAGTCGGCTGTTTCGACGTAGAATTTATCAGTGTTACGCACTCAATCAGCGGTGCATTTGCCCTCTCGATTACCACTCCCGAGGGCGTGGTCTTCCACACGGGCGATTACAAGATTGACTATACGCCGATATCGGGCGAGCACATCAATCTGTCACGCATTGCCGAGATAGGCAACAAGGGCGTCAGACTTATGCTCGGCGAGTCCACCAACATCGAGAAGCAAGGCTCGACGATATCCGAGACCAAAGTAGGCGAAACGCTCGACAAAATCATACGCAACAATACCGACAAGCGTATTATCATTGCCACGTTTGCGTCCAATATCAATCGTATACAGCAAATCATATCTATTTGCGAAAACTTAGGTAGACGAGTAGCTTTCAACGGTAGGAGTATGAAGAATATCTCCGTTATGGCTAAGGAGCTCAAGCTATTGTCGGCGGGCGAGCAGACCATAGTAGACATAGACAAGATAGGGGAGATAGAACCGCATAAGCTTTGCATCATCACCACGGGCTCGCAAGGCGAACCGATGAGCGCTTTGACGAGAATGTGCAACGGCGAAGACAAAGTGGTAGTGGGTGAGAATGACCTTATCATCATATCGTCGTCGCCAATCCCCGGCAACGAAAAGGCGGTGTACAACGTCATCAACAACCTCTATCGCAGAGGGGCAAAGGTATTGTACGGCTCTTTGGAAGCCTTGCACGTATCGGGACACGCTTGTCAAGAAGAGATCAAACTCATGACTACACTTGTCAAACCGCAATTTTTTATCCCCGTACACGGCGAGTATCGCCACATGCAACAGAATAGAGAATTGGCGATATCACTCGGAGTCAATCCCAACAATACTATGATAGCCGAGATAGGCAGTTGCATAGCCGTTAGCAAAAAGGGCTTGACGAGGCTAGACAACGTAGTAGCCGGCAACACTTACGTGGACGGCTTAGCGGGAGTCGATGCCTCTATACTCAAAGACAGACACCAACTCAGCAAAGAGGGATTAGTGATAGTTCTTATCAGCGTATCGGTACAAGACAAGAGTATGTGCGCACCCGTCGAGATTATCGCTAGGGGCATCAGCCTGGACGAAGAACAGACCGATTATATCAAGTCGATAGTCGAGAAGGTATTCGACGACACCAACTACAACAAACCGGAGATAAGGGAAGAGTTTAAGGGCAACGTGCGTAAAAAAATCAATAGATACTTCAACAACAAGCTTCGCCAAAAGCCAATGGTTCTTCCTATCGTAATGGAAAAATGAACCCGATTTTATCGCAAGTACTCGCAAGTGCGAGAGATAGACACGTGCCCGTCATTGACGACGAGAGCCGGGAGATTTTTATCCGAACGATAGAGAGAGTCAAGCCTCGCAGAATTTTGGAGATAGGCACGGCAATAGGCTATTCGGCGTCGCTCATGGCACTCAACAGTGAGGCGTTTATTGATACTATCGAGATGGATGACGTCAGACGCAGGGAGGCCCTGGCTCTATGGAAGAGGCTTGGCATTGACGATAGAATACACTCATATCTTGGCAATGCGGACGAGATTTTGGAGAGCGTTATAGCGGGCAATGAGTATGATTTTATCTTCATTGACGGACCTAAGAGCAAGTATTTGTCGCATTATCTTACTTGCTTACCTCACCTATCCAAAGGCGGAGTGGTCTTTGCCGACGACGTGTTATACTTCGGTATGGTAGAGGGCGAAGAATTTGTACCGCACAAGCATAGGACTATAGTTGTCAATCTAAGGCAATTCTTAGCTACGGTGCAAAACGACGACAACGTAGAATGCACTATAGTTAGATCCGGCAACGGAGTTGCAATAATAAGGAAAAAATGAACAAGACGGAACTATTATCTCCTGCGGGAGACCTCAACAAACTCAAGACGGCGCTGCACTTCGGTGCAGATGCGGTATATGCGGGTGGCAACGCCTTCAGTTTGCGTGCCAATGCCAAGAACTTTGACGACAACGCACTTATCGAGGCGGTGCAATACACCCATGCTAATGGCAAGAAGATATATATTGCCACCAATATTTTGGCGAAAAACGACGACTTTGTCAGACTTGGCGAATACTTTGCTTTTCTATACAATATCGGAGTCGATGCGGTTATCATATCCGATCCCGGCGTGATGACGATTTGCAAACATTACGCTCCTAACATGGAGATACATATCTCCACCCAAGCCAACACCACCAACAAATACTCTGCCAAGTTTTGGGCTGATTTGGGTGCCAAGAGGATAGTGCTTGCGAGAGAAACGTCGCTCAAAGACGTGAGAGAAATACGCGATTTTCTTCCTAGTGACGTGGAGATAGAGGCTTTTGTTCACGGAGCTATGTGCATATCGTACAGCGGAAGGTGTCTACTTTCCAACGCATTGACGGGACGTTCGTCCAATAGAGGCGATTGCGTACAAGCATGTAGGTGGGAATATCAAATGGTAGAAGCCAACCGTGGCGGTAATCCGCTCACCATAGGTCAAGAGGGGGATAGAGGAACTTATATTCTCAATTCCAAGGACCTCAATATGATAGAATATATCGACCGCCTAATCGAGTGTGGAGTATATTCCTTCAAGATAGAAGGCAGAATGAAATCGCCATACTACGTGGCAAGCGTCACCAATGCTTATCGCAAGGCAATCGACTTGTACTATCAAGATCCCGAGCATTACAAGCCAGGTGATATGCTAATTGGCGAACTGTACAAAAATAGCCATCGAGATTACACTACGGGCTTTTACTTCGACTCGTCGGATAGCGTGTGTCTGTCTACGTCACAGCCTAGTTGCGACTACGAGTTTATTGCCGAAGTTATAGGCTACGACGAAGAGAGAGGTTGCGTTATAGTCGAGCAACGCAATAGATTTAAGGTAGGCGACGAGCTGGAAATTTTGTCGGCGGACGGCGATTGTTGGAATAAGATTATCAAGGTAGATAAGATATACGATAGCTTAGGCGAGGAGATAGAGGACGCCAAAATCGTTCAACAAGTATTGTATATTCCTACCCAATATAGGCTAGAGCCAAAAGATATTTTACGCAAAGAGGTAAAGAGATGAAAGGGACGGTTTTGATTTTGTATCAAAGCGGGGTGTACGACCAATCGGCTATGGCGATAGAGGACTATTTGAGCGTCAATTATCGCGACTACGAGGTCGTGGCGGTAGACCAAGACAGGTTTTCCTATCTTTT
>JBJETR010000044.1:0-42865 GCA_051883415.1 Christensenellales bacterium
ACTCAATCTCAAATAATTTAATGTTTTCTGTCCAAACTTTTGGGTTCACATCACTTCGAGTGACTATTGTATCAACTACTTATTCTTGCTTAGGGAAGATATCGTATAGGTGAGTTATATTCATATCCTTAGGGATATTTTTGCCGTGTTGTCCTAGTCCGTACCATTCTCTATGCGTGCCGTGGTCGGTTGCAAATCCCACCAACGTGTCGTGACTCTTCCAATTTTCCTTGACTGCCGTAGCTAGTCTATCGAAGTTTTCGCAATAGTGGTCGAGGGCTCTGAGAGCAGAACGAGATTGAGGGTGAGTGATGTGCATCACCGAGTCGTGCTCTTGGTTGTATACGCATATAAAGTCGTATTTATCCTCTTTGACTAGCTCTATCGCCTTATCCACAGCCGACCTATCGTCGGCGGTAGAGTAATAATCCATATTACGCTCTCTGAATATTTTGTCCATACTTTGACCGGCGACAGACACGATACAAGGCTTTTTGCCCGCCCTTATGAGAGCGTCGAATATGGTGTCAATCGTAAGTACGGGTTTGACGTATTTGGTTATGCCGTGTTGCTCGGGGGTTGCTCCCGAATATATGCTCGCAAAGCACACTGGCGTCTTAGGCGGAATCATACTGAGCATAGGTTGTTCTCTCTTGAGGTGCTTTCTAACTATTGCAAATTTGTCGTAATACTTGCGATAGATATAGTCGCCGATAGCGTCGGGGTTGTAGATGATGACTCTATCCACCTTGCCGTTTTGACAACGAGAAGTGACGTATTCTACGAGGTCGTCGATTTTGGTCGTGGCGTACTTGGGAGGCTCAACTCCCATGCAAGCACAAAAAGTACCCGTCAAAGTCGTAAGAGGAATGGTATTGAATTTCTCCATTAGAAAAGCTCCTTTTTGAGGTTTTCGAGTTCGGTTTGTTCTTGTTCGTCTAGCGTATCGAGCTCGCCCGCACGCTGTTTGGATATAAAGTAAGTAACTCTTTCACTCTTTTGAGTAGTGATTTTGATAAGAAACGCTCCCACGAAGGCAATAATCAAGAATACCGAAATACATATACCGAGAATCAATCTCATACCTGTAATTGCACTGTCCGGTTGCAAATTATTGGTACCGAGACTCTCGTCGTAACCCGTTGCTTCCAAAACCAAACCTACGAGGAAAACTGCCAAGCCCGAACTAAACTTTTTGAAGAAGGTCATCGTGCTATTGTAAGCGCCTGGGTTGCGGTCGTTGGACTTGAGCTCTGCCACGTCAACCACGTCGGGGAAGGTAAGCCAAGGGATAACTTGCGCCATACCGAAGCCGAGTCCCGCAATTAGTGCGGGGAGCATCATCAGTCTTGGATCCGAGGAGTTGGCAGGGAAACAAGCTAAGCCGATAGCTCCGCCAAGGAACATTGGCACGCCACACATGAAGATGACGGGTTTCGGTACTTTTTTGGCAATCATAATCAATACTACCGGCATTATAAGACCTGCACCGCCCAACATGCAAATGTTGACCACGGTGGGCAGTTGGAAACCAAGCACCGTGATATCTGCACCGCCGGCTACGTTGTATACGTAAGTGATGATGATGGATGCGATAATTTCGTTGCAGATAAAACTGAATACGTACATAAGAAGCAACCTTCTAAAGCACTTAAGTTGGAATGTTTTAGTAAAGGTTTTGACGGAAAATTTGGACTTATGTTCAGGCAACGGCGTTCTTTCTTTGGTGAAGATAGCCGAGCATAGGATAGGAATTGAGAACATCAGACCAAATACGATGATTATCGTCCAGGAGAACTTCTGCGTAGACATGCTTGCCGCCTTGCCGAATAGCTCGGAACTTACGACGAATATCAACGCCGAAGCCAACATTCCGCAAGCCGTGCGGGCAAAGTTCATAAGGCTACGCTCTTTGGTGTCTTGCGAAATCTCGGAAGTAAGCGATAGATAAGGCACGTTGAAGACCGTAGATATAGTACTATAAAAGATATGCGCAAAGATGAAGTATGCCACCTTGGCAGTTTGACTTACGATAGAGGAGTGGAACGGCATAAACAACACGAACAACGCCACGAATATCAAAATGCCCGAAGCCAAAATAAACGGACGGCGTCTGCCGAGTTTGGTACGAGTGTTGTCGGATATAACGCCCATCAGAGGGTCCGATATTGCGTCCCAAATACGAGCAATCATCAATATCGTGCCCGCAACAGCAGGGGTGATACCTACTATATCCGTCAAAAACTTGAGGTAGAGTATGGATAGTATCGCAACGCCGCCGCTGCCATAAATCTCACCCACCGCAAAAGCCGCTTTTTCGCCAAATTTGATTTTGTCGGTCTTTTCGTTACTTTTCATTATTTTCTCCTGTCAGTACTTTTAGATATGCTTTGAGTTCTTTTTGTGCTTCTACAAGGTCGTGTTCGAGGTAATTGCCACACTCGATTGGTTTAGTGCCGGGCACGTAGTCGAGGGTTAGGCATTTTTTGACAGCGTCGATAGTAGCTGCTTTGGCATCGTCTTCTTCTATCCCGAACAATAGAAGATAAAAGCCCGTGCGACAGCCCATAGGTCCAAAGTAAACGACTTGGTCTTTGATATCGCTATTGCGAATGACTACGGCAAATAGATGCTCTATCGAATGCAGAGCCTTATAGCTGATATAATCACCGCCGTTAGGCTTTTTGAAACGCAAGTCGTAGGTAAATACGCCGTTAGCTTGCCCCAAGCAATAAAACCCGGGTGTCATAGCGTTGTGATCGAGTTCAAAAGATTTGATATTATCCATAATAATTTTATTCTATCAAACAAAGCCGTATTTTGCAATATATTTTTTTATATATACGCCCGCGCAAGCGTCTTTTTACACTCGGTAGACGTTGACTTTACGTTTGCTGGCGGTTGCGTGAATAATTTTGCCAACTAGTGCAATAATCCTATTATCAAATAAACGGAGGAATATATGAAAATCAATCCCTTTAAAGAGAAACCCGTAGATATCGACAAGAGTTACGATTCTTGGAGCAAAATGAGCGCATATAGCTATGACAAAAAGACGGCTTCGCCTTACACTAAAACTCGTGTAATTCTTATGAACGGCACGGAGTTTGAAGCTACTTGGTTTACGCACAACTTTCACAGACACTGCCCCAACAACGAGATAAGAAGAGAACTAGCCAAGGTCAGACGTAGAGAACAGCAACAACAAAAAATCATCGCATCGCTCAAGCCTCTCGACGAGAGTATTTTGGAGACGACGATTAGCTACGAACAACTAGCCATTGACCTCACGGCAATACTAGCCAAGCATGTCAAGGACGAAAACGTCAAGAATGCTCTCAACTTTGCCTTGCTCGAGGACTTTGACCACCTTTATCGTTACTCCAACCTTTTGCAAATGGAGCACGGCATCAGCGCCAAGGATATAGTCAAGGATTACACCGAAATCACCCCTGGCAGACCAACCATAGCCGAGCATCGCTATCCCGAGGACGATATCAAAAAGTGGATTTGCAACAATATCGCAGATCCTTATACCAAACTCGTCGTTAGCATAATCACCGCCGCCGAGCAACAGACTATGAACTATTATATGAACGTGGGCAATATCTATCCGTCAATGCTTGGCAGACAGTTGTATGCCGAAATCGCTATGATAGAAGAGCAACACGTATCGCAATACGGCGGACTTATCGACACTACGGCAAGTTGGCTCGAGTGTTGGCTCATGCACGAGTACGTCGAGTGCTATCTATACTACAGTTGCTACGAGGACGAAACCGACGCTACTATCAAGGAGCTGTGGCACCAATTCTATCTCGAAGAGTGCGGACACTTGCAGAGAGTAGCCGAGCTCTTGTACAAGTACGAGGGCAAGCCTTGGCAATCGGTATTTACTTGCGGAGGCGACTTCCCGCAACTGCTCAAGTTCGAAGGCAATATCGACTATATTCAAGACGTGCTCAAAAATACCGTCACCATTACCGCCGATAGAGAGGGCTTTATCAGAGTGGACGACCTCACCGAAGAGAGCGACTTCTATCGCTATAACAGCATGGTCAACAAAAATCTCGGCAAGGTTGCCAGCCACGTCGTAATCGAGCAATATATCAAAAAGTACGGCAAGGACTACCGTAGCGAGCGTAGCAAAAATCCTGTCGAGGAGTTGACGGATAGGACTAAGGATAATGTTGACATTGGAAGAGTGCTTTGACGGCGGATATGCGTCGTTATACTGTGTCGAGTTTGCGGGTGCGTTCGGTCACGTACGCCTAAGTACGCTCCTGTCGCAAAAACTCCGCTCTTCGCGTCTTACTCGCACCTATGCCGTCAAAACTATTCTAACAGACTATATTTTTGGGTGACACGCTCAATCACTGCTATCCTCGCCTAATTCGCACTTATACCGAGAGAGGCGTTGCCAAACAACTCATTATGTCATTGCGTTGCTTGCATTTTGCGTTAGCAAAGGTGTAGGCACCTGTGTGCCGTAGCGTGGCAATCTCAACCGTATAAAGCCGCCCCTGTGCAAGGGGAGGGGAACCACGAAGTGGTGGAAGGGTTGTTATATAATTCTATCCTATGAGAGTACGACTAAAGCTGCGTAAGTGGCGACAGCCACGCACCGCAGGTTTACGACTGGTCGTAGTTAAGGGAGCGAGCCAAACGATAAACGATGATTGCATAAACCTATGCAATCGAGTCGGAGTGACGGCGAGCGACTATTGCAGATATCAAGAAGATGAGAAATACCGCAGTCAACGTTCGCATAATTTTTGAGTTATGTCAAGGTTTAGGCATTGACCTATCGGAGTTTTTCTCCGATTCCGTTTTCAACAACGACAATATCATAGATTGAGTATCCAACTAAATGATTGTAAAAACAAAAATCGAGTGGCAATATACCACTCGATTTTTATAAAATTGTATCAAAAACTCAATACGTGTCATCAAAAATCATCAATCGACTTTCTTGGCGAAACACAGTACCATTGCTCCCGGACCGAGGTGTGCGCCTATGATAGGGGAGAGCAAACGCTTCTTTATCACGCAAGTAGGATTGATGGATTTTAGCTTGTCTATCACGTCGTCAGAGTTGTCATCCTCGTCGGCGTGGCAGAGATATACTATGCAGTCTTTGCTCATATCGGCGTTGTCGCAATAGTATTCTATCAACTTTTTGATAGAAGGCTTGACGCCTCGCTGTTTGCCCCACACGGCTAGTTTGCCATCGTCGGTGAAGGTAATGAGGGGTTTAATGTTCAGCAATCCGCCCACCACGGCTACGCTCTTGCTTATTCTTCCGCCTCTTTGCAGAGAGGTCAGGTCGTCCACGTAACAGCACGCCCAAGTGTCGAGTCGATATTTTTCAAGGTCTTTGGCGTTGTCGTCAATACTCAAGCCATTTTGCTTGTTGACAATCATTCTTTCGCATAGCACGCCCATTGCGCCCGTAGCTCGGAGAGAGTCGACTACCACCAATTTAGCATTGTCGTATCTTTCGTTGAGGGCTTGGCTTGCCTTGAGTGCCGAGGAATAAGACGACGACAATCCGCTAGATAGACATATATAGAGCGCGCTACGCCCCTCTTTGAGATAAGGCTCGAAGTATTCTTCGTATACGGCAGGGTTGATTTGAGAGGTTTTGCATTCTTTGCCTGTCTTTATCCAACCGTAGAATTCCTTGGCGTCAAAGCCTCTTTCGTCGTCTGTGTATTGATACAACTCACCGTCTACGATAAAGTCCATAGGCAATAGCGTAACCTTTCCTTGTTCTACGTAAGTTTTGTCCACGTCTCCCGACACGTCCATAAACAATAGATAATCGTCCATTTTTCCTCCGTTTATCCCGTTCAAATTACTCAAATGACTTTTATAGTATATAACTACATGGTTGTTTTGTCAAATCGTTGTTGAGTTTTGTTTTCGTGAGCAATTTTGCCATATAAGTACAATAAAACGCTATTAGAAGATTTAATTTATAGCCACAATCGGATTTTGCGACTTACAGTCCACCTCAAAGGTTTTTCCTATGGCAACGCTTTTTTCTCCGTCAACGCTAAGCGTTAGGCCATATGCGTCGGCTTGCTTATTGACCGTAATATCCACTTGCTTTCCCGCAAATCTCAATTTTCTAATAGAGCAACTAGTCCACTTGTCAGGCAAGTGAGGTGTGATGACTATTTTACCTAAACCTATTGGACGTATTCCCAATACGCCTTCGGTAAATATGCGCAGATACAATCCGCTTTCGGCAGACAGTTGCGCTTGATTGCCTTCTGGGAATGCCTCAACGGCGTAGGGGATATGCTCTCCCAATAGGCGTGACTCGCTATACTTTTCCAGCAATTCCAAGGCTTCGTTGCTATAGCCTGCATTGAACAAACCACGTAATGTGTATAGAGTAGACCTGTCCCAAAAAGTTTTGTCGCCGCTTCTTGACAAAAGCCCTTCTCTAGTGCGTAAGTTAGACGATAGCAAAGCCTCTTTGGAGCCCTCGCTTCGTTCGAATATGCCAACGACCATAGGCATGGCTATCCAAGAACGTAGGCGAGGCTCTTCTTTGCAATACATGTAAGTTTCATAGCCCTCCACGTTTTTGCTGAAGTATTTGATTATGTTTTCTTTCAATTCGGCAGCCACTTTTTCGTATTTATCCGCTTGTTCTTGGTTGCCTAGTTCTTTATGTATATATGATGCGGAGATCAATGCGTCGTAGGCGAGGGTAGAGGTACAAAGATTGGCGTTGCCTGATTCTAAGCGATTTTCCAACTCGTCGCTGTCAGACCTCACTACGCCGTTTTCATTGATTTGAGATAAGGTATATTCCATACAATTGTCTATCGGTTCAACAAACGACAATGCAAGATTTTTGTCGCCGTATGCCAACAAAAAGCGTGAAAGTCCATACGCATACATAGCACTGTCGCCCCTATCTTTCGCTCCGTGCCAAATGCCGTCGCCCTCGGCAATAATGCTAGTTATCAACGCCTTGTTGGAGGAGACGTATTTTCGATACATATCGTAGCAATTTACGCTTTGTTTTACTGCCGTTTCGTAGCCCATATAGGCAAACAGCGGATTGACGTATTCGCATTGGTCGTTGGTCCAAAGGGCGGCGTAATAACTACCGCCTCCAGGGGAGTGCATCAAGCCCGATTTGGTTTTATATATACTCTCAGCGCTTCTTATTTTGGCGTATCTTGCCATGAGGTTTATATTGTTGTCGGGCGTCTCGACAATCATGGTATCGTCAAGAGTGTTGATCAACTGCGAGCGTAGCGATTGCTCCTTGTCAAAATCTACTATTTCGTTTTCGTTTAATCTTTGCCCCATATAGGCGACGTCAACGCATACGCTTTCGTTGCTTTTCAACGTGATTTGATTGGTTGATTGCAGGGTAAACAACTTATAACGTTCGCCATTGTTGCCGAAACACGCCAAAGTGATTTTCGGTGTGTCGCAACTTTTCAAGGTTACGGTGACGTTGTCGGCGATGTTATTGGTCAAAGTAATTCTTTCTATCAATGCCTTGCACTCGTTGGCGGGGAATAGCGTCCTCTTTACGTTTACGTCGCCCACTTTTGATAATATGGTGAGAGTCCCGTCGAAGATAAATCTTTCTACTATCTCTCGGCGATTTTTGCCGTCAACGATTATTTTTATTCCTCTAAAATTGCCGTCGAGAGAGCCGATAGTTACGTTTGGCTTTTTTCTTAGAGTAGGGTATACGGTGTGACGAAGCATACGCAATTCGCCGTTTTTCTTTACGCCGTAGCTGATAATGGACGAACAAAAAAATCCCGACATCTCTACGTGATTGGCGTAAGCAGTGTTGGGTTTGACGTCGTATACGATACCCAATCCGTCCGTATCTACCGTGTGTTTAGGGACTGTAAAAGGCTTTTTTATCTTTGCCCACGGGGCAAAGTAGGGTACTATGTACAGTAAACGAGGAACAAATCGTTGCATATTATTTTCTCCCCAATTATATTATTGACTAAGCTATGTCGATTATTTGTTTATTTATCGTATTCCAAAAGTTCAAAAGTCATCTACGAGATTTAAGTCTTACCACGACAATCACAGTGACAACAACAATCAGCGTTACGACCGATATTATTCCTACTGCTATTGCAATGGAATACGTTTTTTCTAAGTTGCTGAATTGATTAGGTGATTTTTTATATCGGGAATAAAGTCGTCGTTTTGCCATACCGCCACGCTTTTGATACAAAAGTCAGTCGAGCCGTCGGTGCGGTTTTCAAAGTTTCCTATCTTTTGTCCGTAAGGTCCGTAAGTTGTATCTCGTATTTCGACAGTCAGTCTCAAAAATTCTCTTACTCGTGATACTCCGCCCGCATTTGTAGTCCATACGGGGGAGTCATCGACAAAGAAAACGTAATAGTTCGGAGTCCACAACAACGAGTATTTATGATATTGTCCGTCGTATAGGTCGTAGCCTACGTCGGTTACGTTGTCTACACAGCGATACCAAATCGTGTCGTAGGCATCGTAATGTAGGGCGTTGCCCGTGTTAGTGCGGTTTTTTTGATGAAAAGACGACTCATACACGTCTATTTCCGTGCCGTCCTTGCCTTGATTGCCAATCTGCGTTGTTCCGCTCGATTGCAACCAAAACGCAGACCACATTCCGGGAGCATCGGGCACTTTTACAACTGCTTCAAAATATCCAAAAGCCTGTTCGAACCCTTCGTTGTTTTCGGTCGCTCTCGTCTCTATTCCTCCCGTAAATATGCCTGAGGATACACCGCATACGTCGCATGCGTGGTTTTCTTCGATACTAGACGATATGACAAGCACACCGTTTTCATTATCGAGAGAAATGGCTTGGTCACACCAATATTCGGTCTTCCTCAATCCGTGTGGAGAAGGCGACCAAGGCGTTTCGTTATATAGTTCTTCAAGGGTAGAATACTCGGCAAAGTCGGTATATAGAGTTCTATGCCAACCGTCTTGCTCTTGCAAAGAAGGCAAAGAATTATCAAAATTTTGATTGGTACAAGCAGACAATATAGGTGTTGTAATGCTTACTATAATCAAGATTATCATAGCAAATTTTCTTATTCTCAACTTCTCTCTCCGTATTTTTTTGCTCAACTAATGCAAATTATGATACAATACGTCCTCAACTAGTTTAGACAATTATACCAAAGATAAATATCCTAGTCAATGTAATAAATTAGGTTGGCTTTTGGCAAGTCTTTATAATAATATCAAGCCCCGACTATTAGGTCGTGGCAAAACGTTATTTTTTGTTTTTTCTTAGTTCCGCTATCTTCAGTGCGGCTTCTTTGTCTATGACCTCTATGCCGTTTTCTTCGGCTATCTGCACTATTTGCAGTAGAGCAGCTTTCAAGAAAGGTCTTGGGATTTTGACGTACATTTCGCACGCTTCTTTGGTAAATTTGACTTTGGTGTCCAATCTTTCGGCGCAGTACATTACGCTATCCACCGAGCCTGCGTTGCTATCTGCGATAGGTTCGGCGATAGGTCTAAAGCCTTTGAATTTTTTGTACCAGAAATTCTTGCTGTCGTGATAGCCGTAGTCGACGGGTACGTTAGGGAAGGAATTGCTCTTGAGCCCGTTTTTCAACGCATCGGCATACTTATCTTCCATCAATATCTTGTCGATTTTGAGTATAAAGTGACAGCCGAACTTGGAGGTTATTCCGTTGAAGTTGTTATACGGTGGCTCGACGCCCTCGAGCTTGCCTATATGCTCTTTGGACTTGTATCCGTCTTCCAGAGTGTCGTCCCAAGTACATTCTATCACTTGATAAGCGTCTTTGACGATGAGCGGTCTTACGCCCTCGGCTTCGCCTTTGATAAGTTCAAGATTGCAGTCTTTCATCTTTTCGGCAGGCGTCTTGCCGGGGAAACCAAGTCTTACGAGTTCTTTGAAGTACTTTCTGTCGTCTTTGACAAAGCACAAAGCACATTTGCCCGTCTTGAGTATATTTTGCGCAGTGTTGGACGAGTTGCGCGTCTCCAAAATCATAGCGTAATAGTCCTTGCCCGCAATGTAGTAAGGGAATACCAGCGAATAACTGCCTATCGTGGTGCTACCGTCGTCGCACAACGTGGTCACGGCTACAGTCGGCATCGGGAAGAATAAGTTGTTTTGATAAAAGTTGTCAACGACTTTCAAACTTTTGAATTTTGACATAAATATCTCCTTAATCTCTATATTTATTGATATTATACTACGAATTTATTATTTTTTCAAGATTGATTTATTCATAAACAAACTAAAAGTGCAACTTAGGTCTATTGCAAATCAAGATAAAAAATGTCTAAAACACTAAACTGATATTTTTTATTTAATTATTGACGATTATTTAATTATTTGATATTATAAAGCTATAAAGGAGGGAAATATGAAAAAGAAAATTTTAATTTTTATACTTGCAATTTGCATGCTAATTCCTTGCTCTATTTATATGTCTGCTTGTGAAGATACCGCCAAAGTATATGCATGGGGCAAAACGTTTACTTACCAAGGTGCTTATAGTACGAATTATGACCATAACTCAAACGATGCTCCAACATACAAGACTTTGCTTCAAAGAGAATTTGAGGCCGACAATTTGGATTTTGAAAACGCAACAATGTCTTCATTATACGATGATAATATAATCAAAACCAACCTAAGTCCAGGTGCCTCCATTGGCTTTGATGCATTTATCTCATTTCTTAATCATGAGGCTCTCATGCAATTTACCTCCAAATATAAAGATTGGAAGGTCGAAGTGGGGAATAGAGAGGACAATAGCATAACTATCAACGAAAAGACATATCTTCTTTCTCAAGAGGATGACGAATGGAATTTCTTCGACGATGATGAATATGGTATTATCAATGACAATATCAGCGAAGAAAAACCTGCAAGGTATCTCGGTCGTATTGATCTTGCCTTGCCAAAATCAATAAACGACTGCAATTCCGATTACAAATGCCTCCTAATGGATTTTGAGGAAGTAAAAAATTTGATTATTACCATTCCAACCAAGACGGTCGTCAATGAAGACGGTTATTTCGTCGAAGAAAATTGGGACGAAGTGACGCAAACGTACGTTCCGACTTATTCAGCATTGGTTATCACCTTCACTCCTTATTTTAGCATTGCCGAATAAGTAGTTTAGCAGGTGTCACATTAGATATTACTGAATACAAAAATTCTTCTTTTTAGTTGGGCATATAAGCATGCCGATTCTAAATAGGAGAATTTTTTTCAACGTGATACCGTCTTTATATTGAATAATCTATTTATAAGTGATATAATAATTAAAATCACGGTAAATTTGCCTTGGATAATGCAAAATCTAGCCAATTATTGTAGTAGCCAAGGCGGACACCAAAAAAGGGGATATTATGGGGAAAGACAAACAACCTAAACAAAAGGGCGCTGTCAAGGAAAAAGTTAAGAGCTTAGCATTGACAGTAAAAAGCATGTGGAAGACGCCACCCAAGGGCAGATACTTAGCACTTAAAGAAATGTGCTATTTTGGAATGTTTGCTCTCGGCAACAGTTGGCTAATGAGTGCAATCAATTACGTTGCGGCAGTTGCGTTTATTCCGTATTTTTACCAAATCGATACCATTCATGCTTACATAATCGTTGCAATATCATCGATAACCAATATGTTATTTTTACCGTTTATCGGCAACAAGATAGAGCGAACTAAGACTAAGATAGGTAAATATAAGCCGTTCATTATAGGTTGTATTCCTTTGTACGTCATATTTGCAATGCTTGCTATGTGGGTGCCACAATTGGAACAAGAGGCAAGTCGTATAGCGTATGCATATTTGACTTGTGCGCCTGTGCAGATAATGGCTACTTTCTGCAACAATATGTATCAAAACATGCCTACGGTTATCACACCTAATGCACAAGAGAGGGCAGATATTATGACGCCAATAGGTCTAGTCGTTGGATTTGCGCCAAGCTTGTTGCAACTTATCGTAGGACCTATCAGGTCGGCTTTTCCAAATCAAGAATATCTTGCAATGCGTATAATCGGTGCGGTCAGCGTCGTAGTCAGCGTAGCGAGCATGTTGTTTATTCTCAAAGTAAAAGAAAGAGTATACGAGGTAGCTCCAAAAGTAGACGAGAGCAAAGAAAATAAGGTTACTTTTATAGAATCTTGCAAGATGTTATCCAAGAACAAACCGCTCATCGTTTTGTGTATAGCGTTGGTACTTGGTTCTCTTCGTGACTTCACCGGTCAATTTAGATGGTTGATTATCCAGATTAGGTTCAATGAGGATATAGCAACGGCATTGCAAATATCAGGTCTTCCTCAGACTATCATTGGTTTTTCGGCGACTGTAGCTATGTTTTTGCTACCTCTCGTTACTCGCAAGATGGACAAAAAGTGGATTGTGGTATTGTTTGCAGCGACAAGTGCTTTGCCTAATTTGATTCTTGCTTGCATACGATACGAAAATATTCCTATAGGTACCGCGTCTTTGGTATTGTTGACTATACTTTACTTTATCAGTTGCGTCAATCCTTTGTATCTATTGATACCTATTATGCTGGGCGAGATAGCCGATTATCAACAATATTTGACGGGCAAACGATTAGACGGACACCTCCAGAATTGTTTATTCGTAGTGCCGGGCGTTGCGACCAACTTGCTAATGATTTGCTCTTACTTCTTGCAAAAGGCAGTAGGATTTGAGATAAAAGACTATTCGCTCAATAGCGGTAGTTATACCGCCGCTCAACAAGCAACTGCATGTAAGTGGTTCGATTTGGTAGCGATAATTTCCGCCGTCAGCGGCATATTGTTGGCGTTAGTAATGCTATTCTATCCGCTGTCCAGGAAGAAACATCAACAGGTTGTTGACAACCTATTGGCTAGAGGTATCATCACCAACGTGGACGCCGACCAACAAAACGCTAATCCACAAGATGACGCCGCTATGGCTTTTGACGTAGCAAACACCGCCGAAGTTGACGTAGATAATATAGCAACAACAGAGGTCACCGTGGAAAAATCCGAACCTACAGCGGACAATGAAGAGTAGACGCAATGACTACAAAGTCATCAAGGGTTACCACAAGTACCGACAAGACTAAACACACCAAAAGGCACGATTATACGTGCCTTTTTTGTGCCCATAGATATATTTTGATTTTGTTATATGCCAATCATTGTCTAATAAAATTCACAATCTCCCTCCACGCAACTTTACTTTCCCTAAGGAATGGGGCGAAGTACTGAAAATCATGGAAAAGCCCGTCGTATATGGAGAGCGTTACGTTGTTATCGTGTTTCTCTAGGGCAGACTTCAACATAATGCTATCGGACAAATCCGTCTCGTAGCTCCCTACTTGAATAAGTAGAGGCGGGAAGTTTTTATATTCAAGATATACGGGAGATAGATATGGTTCATAAGGGCAAGCGTCTCCAACGTAAGAACTCTTTTTTCTTAAATAATGACCATACTCCTCGTAACTTTGATTTTTGGGTAGACAATAAGTTGGATCTTTATGACAATTAAATTCATACGAGTCGCCCGTTGCTGCAAGGTCAACGTAAGGAGATATACAGATAAGTTTGCGAGGTATCTTATATTCATTGTTTTGCATCTTGTGACAAGTCGACATCATTAGATTAGCCCCGTAACTATCTCCAATCATAATTGTGCTTTCAAAATCAATTATTTTTTCTAGTCTAACGCAAGCGTCATAACAAATATCGTGTAATGCCGGATAAACGTAATCGGCATTAGGCACGTAGTCAATACTATACACTATTGCATCGGTGAGCTTTGCTAATTTTTCGGCAACTTTGTGATATAAGTTGCTCATGGGTTGGCATGGACCGCCACCATGAAAAAGAATGATATTGATATTGCTCTTAGAGTATTTGGATGACAACTTCTCAATACTATATCTGTCATCGACTTTCAATACTTCTAAACTAAAATTTTTAGGATTATATCGATTATTTTTTAGTCTAACGTTTTTGGATAGAGAAATATGTTTTTTTCTATATTTGTAGGTATATGCTTTGATACCTAATCTTGTAAGACATGTAAGCAGTGATGTCATAATGATTTGACGACCTTATTCATATTCTTAACAAGCGGATTCATAATGATGTTTATGAGCACTCCCGACTTTATGTAGCAAAATACTTCGTTCCACAAACCGTAAAACGCAAGTTTTTCCCTGCAATATTTACTTGCGCCATATTTATCAATGTACGTCTGGCTGAGTTTGAACCTTTTACCCGTTAGATGGTCGAATTGAAATAGGTCATACTCTCTATCGGCATACATGGTATTGAGAGGATCGATAAATGCAGAGAGTTTACCATTGTCAATAAATATGTTTGCTAAATTAAGGTCGCCGTGTATAAGGCAAGCCTCACTCACTTCTTCACTAAATATGATGTCAAAACAAGTCCACGCTTTTTCCATGGTTTGCATTATCTTGTTGCTCAATTGGTTGTTTGAGTGCAACTCTCTTGCTTTTTCAAGTATGGTTATGGCAAATTCTCTATAAAACTCTAACCACGTGCCGTAGGTCGCTTTTAGAATACTGCCAAACTTATCGTTTTTAACTTCATGTATTTGGTGCAGAGCCGTAGTTACGTCATCGGCGAACTGCATACGTTTTTTCTTGCTTGCGAGTAAAAATCCAAAGCTGGTAAATGCATTTTTACCTGCAACTTTAGTCATAGCGTACATATCCAACGGGATATTTTTATCGGCTTTTCGAGCAAACAAGACTTTTGGGAATGGGATAGGGCAGTTTTTGGATAGAATATCGAGTGAAGCAACCTCACCCTCGAGCATATCGGTTGCTCTTAAAAATTTGATAACAAATTCATCATCATACGTCTTGACAAGATAAGCCATACCGAACGAACCGCCGCCAAGGCATTTGATTTTCACGACGTCAAAATTTCGCTCTCGGGCTATGATTTTGATATATTTTTCGGCATCGCTTTTTGTTATTCTTATTGGGATAATTCTTTCAACTTTCATAACGTCACCTCTACAAATTCATTATAATAGAGTTTAGCGACATCCACAATATCCTGTGATTACCATTATGTGTCCTAGGTTTACTACAAGAGTTGCTTAAATTCATTGGGCGTCATACCATAATATTTATTGAATTGTTTATAGAATCCCGACGTGTTTTTGTACCCAACGGCTTGTGCAATATCGTCGATACGTATATTATCGAATATCATTTGACCTGCCTTTTGCATACGAATTTCCGTCAGCAAGTCACTAAAAGATTTGTTAGTTTTTTGGTTGATAATTCTACTTAGGTATGATTTGTTATAGCCTAAACTTTTTGCCAGATTGTCCAGGGTAGCATTCTCTGTATTTGCATAGATGTATTGCGTAATTTTTTCTAAAAAAATGCTATCAATATTCTTACTTCTTACCAATTCAACGAACAATAAGGCAAGATAATTTTCTATAGTTACGTCAATAAAGTCGTCACTAGCAAAACTTTCTTTTAGTATTTTGAATAATAAATATTCCGTTTCCGTGCTCACGCTGTTTATTATAGTAATTGGCTCGTCAAAGCGTACCTTCGCATTTATATGATTATAGACGTCAATAGGCATTACAATTTTTATGATAACGTCCTTTTCGGTGCTTGGCATTATAGCGTGCTTTGTTTGAGGGGAGAGAATGCACAAGTCGCCTTGATTTAATATTACTTTTTTGTCGTCGATTAGTTGTATGCACTTGCCTTTATTTACAAATATCAATTCATAGAACGTATGCGAATGAATATATGGAATTTGACTCATGGTATGCTTGCGAACGTGCAGCCCTTCATCTTTGCGTATAGGAACTATAGGGAAACGTATAACGCCGTCCTCCATTTTTAGCGGATTGATATTTTGCCCTACAAGTTCAAAAGCCTTTGCTAAAACTTCATCGGCATTAGCAAATTCGTATTTGATAGTCGCAATAAGTTTTTCTCTCGATTTTGCAACTTGTTCATCTTCCATTTCATGATTATTTAGTATTGTAAATATAGTTTCATTCATGATTTTAGTATAGCATACGCTGTTGCTTAATTCAAGATTGATAGCGAGTGGAATTCGTCTATAAATGGACAATATAAAGTAAATCTATTATTTTATCACGTGCCTGATTTTAGAATATTTATATATCCCGAATACTCAAAAATCCTATCACGAGCTTTTGTTGTCGTTTCACGAATTATCCCACACTCAACCATTTTTTTGATGGCATTCGAAACGCCGTTATATGACATGTTCAGAGCTTTTGCAGTCGTTCCGATAGAGATAATAGGGTGTTCTTTTAGATAATCAAAAATGGCTTTTTGAGTTTGGGTTTTTGCACAATATTTTGCCTCGTCTATTTTAATTAGATTGTTTATCGCTTCAATAGTTTTTATGCCGTCGTCGCAAGTTTCTATAATACCGTGCAAGAAAAATTTTATCCATTGCTCATAGTTGCCTTTAACGCGAACTTCACTCAATCTATCGTAATATTCGATACGATTGGATTTGAGATATAGTGATAGATACAATACGGGGCGACGCAATATTCCATCGGCAAGTAGCATAAGTGTAATAAGCATTCTTCCAATACGACCGTTTCCGTCTAAGAACGGATGGATTGTTTCGAATTGGTAATGCACGAGTGCTGTTTTTAGTAAAATATCCATATCGTTATCGTTGACAAATTTTTCAAGATTGCTCATTGCAACCTGCATATCTTCAACAGTAGGCGGAACGTATCTGGCAGTTTGCAAATTGCTATTAGTAGAACCTATCCAATTTTGGCTACGACGGAATTCGCCGGGATTTTTTTCTTGTCCGCGAACACCTTGCATCAAGACTTTGTGAGTATCGCATAAAAGACGATTGCAGAGAGGCAATTCTTTCATTCTATCTATAGCAAAATTGAGAGCATTGACGTAATTAACAACGTCGTTGACTTCAAGATTGACAGCTACGTCAACGTTGGGATTTAAGACGTCTTCGAGCGTAGCTTGAGTGCCTTCAATTTGGCTACTGAGCAATGCTTCTTTTCTAACGTATGCACTCAAAAACAAGTTCATATCGGGGATGAGTTGGGACGTCATATCCAACTTGCCGAGATAATTATGAGCCTTAGAAAGCAATGCTACCATTTCCGTATCCATTTCAAGTTGAGGAAATGGAGGCAACGGGTTTGGTTTGTAAGTTTTGTATTGAGCAACACCGCTAAGCGCGTTAACGTATTTTCCTGCTCTATTCATAAAACACTCCTTGAAATAACGTTGTTTATATTATAGCCATTATTTCGCAAATAGTCAATATAGTGAAATAATAAATGCTAAAATATATAAATTATTTCACTTCTGTTGTCTTCAAGATATGCAAATAGAGGGTTCGGACGGCGTAGCCGTCGGGAGCGTAGCGCCCAAATCTCTCCAAAAAAATAAACCCCGACATAACTCGGGGTGTTGGCGGAAGCGAAGGGAGCTTGTTTGAACACAGAGTTTTATTATTGGCAGTCTTTTTTACGGACTGCCTTTTTATTTGCTGTAGGGTTTCCGGCGTTATTTTGTACTTTGTGGGTGTTTCGGTAAAGTTGTAGGTAATCGTTACGCTGTCGTTATCTAATATGACTTCGCGTACAAAGGTTTTTACAATCAGTTTTCGCACGGGCATTTCCTGTATATCGCCGCAAATAACCGAGTTTAAGTAACTCTCTATCTTGTCGGCGTCAAGAAACGTATAACTGCGTTGTTTCTCTTGCTCAATATCGAAGTCAAGTCCGGCTATCTTTGCTTCAAGTTCTTTCAAGCGGATTTTCGTTTGCTCGGTAGGTAATTGGAGCTTATCAAAACTTATTGTATCTTATGGAAGCTGTTATTTGCTATAATGCTGATTTGTTCTTTGATAATATCTGCGATTTCCTCGGGTGTTTCTTTTCTTCCGTTTTTTACCCATACAGTCAAAATACTGATAGTGAATCCCGTACGGATAGACATAAAATACTCCCCATGCTTAATTCCCAATCCTGATAAATTTCCGTATTTGCTCTGCAGAATATCGGCATTTTTCATATGGCAGGAATAGATAATGTCCTGTCGGTTGATTTTTATCAGACATTCTAAAATATCGCTATGCTCCATCCAATATTTGAAATAATGCTTTGCAAAGTCAACTTCGTTTAAAAACATATCAGGCGTGCAGTCGCAAAGCGCCTTGCGAAAACATGTATCGCATTTCCAATAAAGTACATCTGCGGTATTGTCGAAAAGTCTGTAAAAAGTAGCTCTGCCCACGCCCGTTACTTTTTGAATATCTGTTACGGTAATTTCGGTGAAATATTTTGTTTGCAAACACTTCATTAACCCCTCTCCGATTTTCTCCGCCGACCTGATTGCTCTCTTGTCATGTGCGATATGATACATATTTTCGTCCTCCTGTTCCATTGGCAAAAATAATCTTGTGGAACTATTGTATCACAAAATAAGATATGATACAATAGTTTCATAATAAAATTTCCAAAAAAGGAGGTTGTTTATGAATTTCTTATATTGGTTCGTAGGTCAGGGCTGGTTATATCTGATGGCAGGCTTGGGTGTTTTTCTCACCATATGGCTCGCTACACATTGGAAAAAATATGATTGGCTAAACAGGCTTGGAACGCTTGCAATTATCGTGCTGGTATTCCACGTCTTTGAAGAATGGGTTTTACCGGGAGGTTTCCACTATATTTATAACGAAGGCTCGGTTGCGCCAGACAGGTATCCTATGAATCAGCTTACAGATATGATTACCAATCTCGGAGGAGCAATTATTGGCACGGTAATTTTGCTCATTTGGGGTTTAAATACGGGCGCAGGGATTGCCATTTCCCTATTTAGCCTGTTTGAAGCAGTTATACATTTAGTATTGGCAAATAAATCTCTTTCCGCTTTTTCGGCTATGGGGCAGACGGCGTTCTACGCCCCCGGACTTAATACCGCATTATTCGGCTTTTTACCAATTGCGATAACCTATCTTTTATACTTTATTTTCCACAAAAAAAAGCCAAATTGGAAACAGTGGTTGGGTGGTTTGATTTCCTTGGTCGTCCTCTCTTTTCTGCTCGTAAACCTACCTGAAATGTTGTTAAAGGACGAAAACTCTTCGTTCATATTCCCTGATCACGGCTATTACGACCAATATATAAACGGTACGGCGCAGAGCGGAATGAGCGGTGCAACGATTGCAACCATTATTCTCGGCTGTCTTTTGGCTGTCGGTTTAATTGGCTTGTGCGTCTATTACTTCGGTGTAAAGAAGAAAAAAATATCAGACGTAATCACGCAGTTGAAATCAACTTTTAATCGAACTACGGAGGAATACAATGCTGACGCTTAATAATATTATTAAAAATTACGGTAGCGGTGAAGAAATTACCAAAGCGTTAAGGGGCGTAAACCTTGAGTTTTCGGAAAAAGGACTTACTTCTATTCTCGGACCTTCGGGGTGCGGTAAGACTACGCTATTAAATATCATAGGTGGACTCGACCATTATACCGAGGGAGACCTGTTAATCGATGGGAAATCAACAAAGGACTTTAAGGACTGTGATTGGGATGCATACCGTAATGCAAAAGTCGGTTTTGTATTCCAAAGCTATAATCTAATATCTCATTTATCCATAATGGAAAACGTGGGAATGGCTCTCTCCCTTTCGGGCATATCGGGGAAAGAGAGGGAAGAACGCTCAAAAGCGGCACTCGACGCCGTAGGACTTTCGGCTCATCTCGACAAACGCCCAAACCAGCTTTCGGGTGGGCAAATGCAGAGGGTTGCCATTGCCAGAGCCTTGGTCAATAACCCGTCTATTATTCTTGCAGACGAACCGACGGGCGCATTGGATAGTGCAACCAGCTTGCAGGTTATGGATATTTTAAAGGAAGTATCCCAAAGCCGACTTGTAATTATGGTTACGCACAACAGGGAACTTGCCGAAAAATATAGCGACAGAATTATCGAAATGAACGACGGCTTGGTCGTAGGTGACAATAACCCCGTTGAAGAAGTTCAATCTATTAAAGTCGAAAAGATGACTAATAAATCAACTAAGATGTCCTTTTTAACGGCTTTAAAGTCCTCGTTTAAAAATTTACTCTCTAAAAAGGTGCGCACCTCGCTCATCTCTATTGCGGGTTCAATCGGTATTATTGGGGTTGCGCTTGTGCTTGCAATTTCAAATGGTATGACCAACTTTTTAAATCGGACCGAAAAGGAAACGCTTTCGGGTTTTCCTTTAAGCATTACGCAGACGGTTGCCGCTGATATGACTATGCCCGATCCGAGCGGAATGAATACGGGTACGTTCCCCAACGACGGCGTGTTCTATCCATATGATAAGAGTGGAAATACCACCTTGCATAAGAATAAACTGACGGACGAATATATTGAATACGTTTCGGCAATGGACTCTACTCTTTACAGCGCAATTTCATATAACTACGCCGTAGAAATGCACGTCGTATGCATAGCAGACGACGGGAGTTATAAGCTTGTGGATACTTCGGTAAGTAATTCGGATATATTCTCCACATCGAGCGTTTTCTCGCAGATGCCCGATAATAAAGATTTTATTAAATCACAGTACGATATTCTTGCAGGTGATTACCCTGAAGGTTATAATCAGGTAGCTCTCGTTGTGGATAAAAACAACCGCATTGATACGGTTATTTTAGAGCAGTTCGGTATAGAAATCCCTGAATCATTCACGGCAGATGATCTTATCGGAAGGACGTTTAAGATAATTTTAAACGACGATTATTACGAAAAAACTGAAAACCGCTATGTGGCAGGTAACGACTATAAGGTGATGTGTCAAAGCGAAAAGTCAATAACGGTTACGGTGTCGGCAATTATGCGAATTAAGCAAGATTGTTCAGGTGAATTGCTTGCTACGGGGGTGAATTATACCCCTGCATTGACAAAGAAATTGCTTGAAGATAATAAAAGCTCTGCTATTGTCAAAGCGCAGGAAGAAAGCCCTTCGATAAACGTTCTTACAGGTGCGCCTTTCTTTGGTTCGGTATCTTACGACTCGGTTATGCAAAAGTTGGGCGGAGACTCAACTCCTACGGGAATACAGATTTACCCTGCTAACTTCGAGGCGAAATCACAAATAAAAAAGTATTTGGACGCATATAACAGCGGTAAAGCAGAAGATGACAGAGTGGTTTATACCGATTTATCGGAGTCTATGTCGTCAGCAATCTCGTCAATGGTAGATACGGTTTCGGTAATCTTAATTGCATTTGCGGCAATTTCGCTTGTAGTTTCAACCGTTATGATAGGTATTATAACCTACGTTTCAGTTGTAGAGCGAACCAAAGAAATAGGTATTATGAGGGCAATAGGCGCAAGGAAAAAGGATATATCCCGTATTTTCAATGCGGAGGCAATCATAATCGGATTTACCGCAGGTTTAATAGGCGTTCTATTAACTTACCTATTAAGTATCCCTGCATCGGCAATTATAACGAGTATGGTCGGTATTAGCTTTACGGTTCTTCTTCAACCCTATTGGGCGTTGGCACTCATTGCTGTGAGCGTTCTATTAACGCTTATAGCAGGTTTCTTCCCGTCTAAGATAGCAGCTAAGAAAGACCCTGTGGTTGCCCTGCGCACAGAATAAATAAGATTAAACTTAAAAAGCTCACGGAAATCTTCCGTGAGCTTTTATCATAGCTTAAAAGCGCCATTCTATTAAATTTTATTTATAATCCCTAATCTATATGTTTTCAGTAACAATTTATCCCGTTTACTTCCGATTTTTACTGTGCTACAACGGCAAAGACGAAAGGCAAAAATATGGAGTAATAGAAGATAGCAATAAAAAAAGCCGAGCGATTCTATTCGCCCGGCAATATGCTTTATATATATTCATTTCTGAACTTTGATACCAAAAAAGTCATTAAAAAAGAATAATACGAACTCCTTTTCGCTCTCGGTGTTCGTATTATTCCCTTTTGGCGGAGACGGAGAGATTCGAACTCTCGTGCCACGCTAGTGACAAAACGATTTCGAGTCGTTCTCGTTACGACCACTTCGATACGTCTCCACGCTTGCTATACAATTATAATTACTCTCTCCGAAAAAATCAAGAATATTGAAGCTATTGCTTATAAAAATTAAATTTTTGCCATAATTTTCAACAATTTTCGCTTTTACTTTGTTTTATTTTTATCAACGTATTGAAGTGGAGATTTCTTTGTGATATTATTTTAGTTGGGGAAAATCCACCAATTAGGAGAGCGTTATGAAAAAGAGCAAAGCCCAATTATGGGACATGGTGCAGTATATTTTTCGCAATTATTACGATAGAATGATACACGCAATTTTGTGGTTTGACGGTGTGGTTGACCAAGCCGCCGTCCGTGCTGCCGTAGGGCACGTCGTAGACAAGGTAGAAGTGCTGAGGAGCAGCTTTAAATTTGGATTTATCAGACCCAAATGGATTGTCAACGAGCAATATGACTCCAATCAATTGGTACAAGTTGTTGACACTGACAACGTAGACAAGACGGCTTTTGAGTGCATATCGCAGTCATTTAGTTACAAAGAGAAGTTGCAGATGCGTGTTTTTATCGTGCAAGACGGCACCAAGAGCACAATAGCGTTTTTGGTCAATCACATGTGTTTTGACGGTGGAGATTTCGGATATTTTCTTAACAAATTCGTCGAGTGTTACAACAGCGTTTTACGCAACGGCAGTTGCGAAAACGTGACAATCAAGACGGGCAGCAGAGATGCCGACCAGCTCTATCAAGGCATGTCGCCGGAGCGTGCCAAAGAAGCTAAAGGATTGTACAAGAACGTCTCTCACACGGGTGTCAAACACAAGTTTGCCTTTAGTGACGACAAGCACGACCTTGCCACTCGCTTTACCGTCAAAAGGCTGACGGAAGAGCAGTTGACGGCTATCAAAACCAAGGCAAAAAGCCAAGGCACAAGCCTCAACGACGTATTGCTCGCAGGTTATTTGAGGGCGATCGTGAAGCAACTTGGGCTTGGAGCCGACGAAACCGTCAACGTTACTTCAATGGTAGATTTACGTCGCCATTTACCTGATAGGCAGACGCTGGGAATGACCAATATGACGGGCTTTATGCCTTGCAAGATTGCGGGTGTCGGCGACGATTTTGCTACAACCTTGTCGAGAGTTATGGAGCAGACCAAGAAGGCGAAAGCCGACGCTAATCTCGGGCTATACGGCTTGCCTCTACTCAAGCTTGCCTTTACCATATTCCCATACGCCATAGCCGAGGCGGCAATAAGAATCGGCTACGTCAATCCGCTTATCGGCATGTCCAATATCGGCACTGTCGAACCGCAAAAGTTGAAACTTGACGGCGTAGAGATGACGGACGCATTTATGACGGGTGCAACCAAATACAAACCATACGTACAAGTGACGTTCAACGGCTTTGCGGGCGAGGGCAGACTGTGTATTGCCCAAAAATGTTCTGCAAAAGACCAAAAAATCATCTCTGATTTTCTTGACGATATGATAGCTCAGATGATAGAATTTGCCCAAAAACCATAGGAGAAAACAATGAAAATTTTATTCGTATGCTCGTCCAACATATGTCGTAGCCCGTATTGTGAATACGTCTTCAAGAGAATAGTGCAGTCGGAGCCGAAACTTGCCCAAAAAGTCACGTGGATACGCAGTGCGGCGGTGTTTAACAAGTCTGCCAAAATCCACCCGAAAGCTAAGCTAGCCTTGCTGAGAGAGGGCTTTGACGAAGCGTATATCGATGCACATAAGCCTGCATTCAAGTGGACGGACAAAGACTTGTTCGAGACGGCGGACGTAATTGTCGGCATGACACGCACCAACAAACTCGTCACGCCTTGCAAATACCGCAAAAAGTTTATCACGCTATCCGAGCTGGTTGACGGACAATACAAGGCTATTCCCGATCCGTTTTTGGAGAGAGATATCGACAAATATTATGCCGTGATGGATATTCTCAAAGATTATCTAGAGAGGTATAGTCAAAAGTTGATTGCTGAGTCTTGAGCAAAAATAACAAAAAAACCTTTTCCAAATACAATGATTGATTATAATTTTGTCTAAAAATAATTAAAAAAATTTATTTTGTCAAAAAATAGGGTATGGACATAATAAAAAAGGTATGATACAATAATAGCGGAATAAATTTAGAGGTAGAGAGTATATGGAAAAAATTGCGATAATAGATTTAGGATCGAATTCGCTCAGGCTTGTTTTGGTTGACATTTTGGAAGGCGGTTATTTTACCGTTTTTGACGAACTCAAAGAGACGGTACGTCTAGCTCAAGATATGGAGCTGGACGGCTTTTTGCAACCTGCGAGAGTTACCCAGACAATCAAAACGCTCAAAATGTTTAGAAGGCTATGCGATGCCAACAAGGTGACGCATATTTACGCTTATGCTACCGCGGCAGTGCGCAAAGCAAAAAATCAGAGGGGCTTTCTTGACGAAGTCCAAGCTACCACGGGCATCAAGTTGAGAGTACTTGACAGTGACGAAGAGGCTCAACTCGTGTATCAAGGCGTCATCAATTCTATGGACATTCCAAGAGGCGTCATCGTTGATATCGGCGGTGGCAGTACGCAGATAATATATTACAATCGCAAGAGCTTGTTGGCTCACGCCACGTTGCCTATCGGCTCGGTGGTTTTGACGGACATGTTCAAGGATATGGAGCTATCTCCTGCCGAGAGAGCCGATAGAGTCGAGAAGTACGTATTGCAAGAGCTCGACAAGTACGATTGGCTCAAAGAGCTTTTGCCTGACACCAAGCTTATCGGTGTAGGCGGCGCCTTCCGCAACATCGGCAAGATAAGTAGAAAACTCAAAAAATATCCGCTAGACATGACGCACAATTACGTTGTTCCAATTGCCGAATTCAATAGTATCTACAACAATATCAAGACTCTCGACCTTGACAAAACTATGAAAATCAAAGGTTTGTCCAGCGTAAGAGCCGATATTTTCCCTGCCGCTCTATCTGCAATCAAAGCCATAGCTACGTTTACCAATTCAGAGGAATTGGTGGTATCGGGCAGCGGACTTAGAGAGGGAACGATGTTCAAATACGCCGTGCCTTCCACCAACGAAAAGCCAATCAGCGACGTGCTTGGACACAGCATCTATTCGCTACTCAACTTCTTTGGCGAGAATATCACGCATGCCGAGCAAGTTTACACTTTGTCTATTCAACTTTTCAAACAACTCAAAGTGTTGCACAAACTGCCAAGGGCATACGTCAAAGTATTGAGAACGGCGGCAATGTTGCACGACTGTGGCAATCATATCAAATATTACAATCACCACAAGCACTCCAACTATATCATTCTCAACAGCAACCTATACGGCATTGCGCACAAAGACTTGGTAATGGCGGCTTTCGTGGCGTCAATGCACCGTAAGGGCGATATCGATACGGTTGAGTTTATGAAATATCGTGACATGCTTACCGAAGAGGACCTCGACGCAATACTCAAACTCGGCGTAATCGTAAGGATAGCCGAGAGTCTTGACAGAAGTATGAGTAGCGTCATCACCAATATCACGTGTGACGTGCTTGGCGACAGCGTAATTATGAAGACTGAGAGCGACGGCGACTGCTCGTTGGAAATCAAAGACGCAATGACGGCTGTCAGCGACTTTAGAAGAGCTTATAAGAAGAATTTGCAAATATTGTAATTGCTAATACCAACACGGCGGACCGTAAGGTCCGTTTTGTTTACTAAAAAACCTCGCAAAAATAAATAAAAAAGCTATACAAAGCATATTGATATAAACGAAAAAATATGCTAAAATAATAATATTATAAATACAAGTAGGTTGTGTATGGACGTAAAAAAGATTACCAAAGCTGCAAAAAAAGACGGAAAAGCAGGCTTGTTGCTTGCAAGAATGTACAATGAAGGCGTAGGTGTACCCCAAAGTGACATCAAGGGGTTAAAGCTTGCTATCAAAGCTTCTAAGACCAATCCTGAGGCTTGCAATTTCGTTGCTTACAGTTATCTGCAAGGATACGGCGTGCCTGTCAGCCTCAAAAAAGCCGAAGAGTACTATCTCAAAGGCGTCAAGGCAGAAGACGGACTTGCCGAGTACAGCCTCGGCGTAATGTACAGCAGTGGTATTTTGGGTAAAAAGGGTAGAAAAAAGGAAAATATCGCCGACGAGTATTTTGACAAAGCCAAAGCCAAGAACAACTGCTACAGCTTGTTCCAAGAAGGTATGCGACTCGAGCAAGATTCCAAGAGGATGCTCAAGGACAAGTCCGCAACAGATAATAGGGCATACGCTATCTTATTGCAAAAGGACGCAATACGTAAATTTGCTCAGTCAGCCAAAAGCGGATGCCAAAACGCACAGCTTGCACTAGCTATCAAGTACATCAAGGGTGACGGCATTAGGGCAGACTATGACAAAGCGTGGGGCTTCCTCAACAAGATAGACGAAAGAGTTTTGCCTATGGCAAGCTACTGCAAGGGATATATGTATGATCTGGGACTTGGCGTAGAGCAAGACTATTGGAAGGCATACGAGTATTACCTTCAAGCGCACAAGGAGGGCGTCGTTCAAGCTACGGTTGCACTCGGAGTATGCGCATTGAGCGGTTTTGGTTGCGACCAAGATTATCCTACTGCCATTGCCTATTTCAAAGAAGCTGCGGAGCGTCACAACCCTATCGCAATGTACTATATCGGTATAATTTGTGCCGAGGGCTTAGGCGTAGACAAAGACCTTGCTAAGGCGGAGAAATATCTTATGAGTGCTGCGGAGGCAGAATATACTCCTGCTTATTTCCAACTTGGCAAATTGTGCGACAAGTCAATTCATGAAGACAACAACAAGCCTGACAAGTGTTTTGAATACTATTCTAAGGCTGTGGAAGCGGGCTATGAAGAAGCCAAGGCGGGACTTGCGGGCTGTTACCTTACGGGTGCGGGCGTAACGCAAGACAACGACAAGGCTTATAGAGAGATGAGCGAGCTTGCTCAACAGGGCAACGCCGACGCAATGTACGCTTTGGGCAATTGGTACCTCGAAGGACAGTGCGGTCTAGCTCAAGATATCGACACGGCAATCAAGTTTTATATGCAATCGGCAGAGGCGGGCAACGCTCGTGCAACGAGCATTTTGTTCAAGATATACGAAGAAGGTTTGGCAGGCATAGAAAAGGATCCTATCAAAGCCTTTGAATGGAAGGTCAATCTCGGCAAGTGCGGAGATAGCAAAGTTTACTTCGATTTGGCTAAGGCTTACGAGAGCGGCGTCAAGGGCATCGTAGAGGCTGACGGCGAGATGGCTGCATATTGGTACGCTAAGTGCACCAGAGAGAGCGAAGATAAAGATCAGAGAGAAAAGTCCGCCAACAAATTGTCCAAGTTTGCCAAGGATATGGACGGCAATTGGGACTTCAAAGAATTGGTGGTAAGAAGAGACAAAGCCAAGCTCAAAGAACTCAAGAGAAACAAAGGCAAAAAAGCCAAGATAGAGACGGAGGAGGTAGCCGAGGCGTAATATGCGGATAATTTTGGCGTCCAAGTCACCTCGCAGAAAAGAGCTGATGAGCACCGTCTTTGAAGACGTGCAAGTGGTGACTAAGGATGTTGAAGAAAGATGCTCATACGTGCGACCTAGCAAAATCGTCACTTATCTTGCCAACGTCAAGATGGCTGATATAGACAGGCTCTATCCCGATGCGTGTGTGGTCAGCGGAGATACTATAGTATATTACGACGGCAAGGTCTACGGCAAGCCCCACACCAAAGAGATTGCAAGGCGTTACCTTAGAGAGCTTAGCGGAAGAAGACACGGAGTTTACACGGGCGTATGCGTGTCCTATCGAGGTGAAAGGGTGGTGTTTTACGTCAAGTCCACCGTCAAATTCAAGTGCTTGAGCGATAGTCAAATAGACGAATATATCGATACCTGCAACCCTCTGGACAAAGCGGGTGCGTACGGCATACAGGACGAGCAAGTGGTAGAAAGCTTTAGCGGTAGTTATTCCAACATAATAGGTTTGCCGATAGAGAAGGTCAAAGAGGTAATCGAAGTATTGGAGAAAAAGTATGAAAATGGCTGAATTGGTCATAGATATTGGCACAAAGTTTATAACGATAAGCCAAAAAGGCAAAGGCATTGTACTCAAGGAACCTTGCGTAGCTTTAGTTGAGGGACGCAGGGGAAAACACGTATTGGTCGAGTGCGGTCGAGGTGCTATAGGTGGCAAAACGAGCGAAAACCAACAGATAATCTTCCCTGTCAAGGGCGGGATAATTTTGCATGAAAACGCCTTTGTGCTGATGATGCGCAACTTTATCAACAGACTCGTTGCCCCAAGACCGATTTTCCGTCAGCCACTCAAAGCCATTGCTTGCATATCGTGTGGGCTCACCAATACCGAAAAAGAACAAATCGAAAAGTGCCTTATCAAGGCGGGAGTGAGAGAAGTCATCATTCTCGAATCTCCTATCGCCGTTGCGGCAAGCGTTGACGACTCTTCTACCCAATTCGTAGTGGACGTGGGGGCAAGCAAGAGCGAAGTGGCTATCGTGTCACCAAGCGGAATAATCAGCGGCTGCAGCGTCAATATAGGCGGAGATACGTTCAACCAGGCAATCGTAGATTATATCACCGACACCAAGCGTTGTCGTATGCCTATCGCCTATGCCGAGAAGGCAAAAAAGCAAGTTGGCTCGCTATACGAGAACGACCTTACTTGCATCAATATGGAATTGCAAGAGATTGGCACCAACCGTATTTTTGAATACAAAATCACGGCAAAGGATATCAAAAATGCGATAGAAGAGCAAGTAGCCAAGTTGGTCGAAGTAATATACAATCTTAGCTTTCAAATCCCCGAAAATTGTGCGCAAGAGGTGTATCTCAACGGCATAACTCTATCGGGTGGTTGTGCGGTTTTTCCGGGGCTTAGCGAGTACATAGCTATGGCAATGGAGATGAAAGTCAACGTTTCGAGCGATCCTTCCAACGATATAGTCAAGGGAGGGATGACCTTTTTGGAGCATAGAGAAAAGTTGAGCAGAGTACTCAACGTAGGAAGCCTAAACTAAAGGTAGGGACAGGACGATATTATCGAATTTTGACACGGCGTAGCGATACGCCGTATTTTTTTTGACAAACTTAGTTGTTTTGCTACCAAAATAGCAATAATTCTCTATATACGAAAATTTATAATGTTTTTATACGGCATAGAGTGCGCAAGTCGTGCTTTTAGCCGTGCGTATGAGGAGTAAGTATGGCAAGAAAAATCGTATTGACTTCCGGCAAGGGCGGAGTGGGCAAGACTAGTATCAGCGCATCGCTAGGTATAAGCCTTGCTAATCGCAACAATAGGTGCCTCATCATAGACGCCGACGTCGGACTAAATAATCTCGACGTAGTTATGGGCGTAGAGAACCAACTAGTATACGACATGGCGGACGTAATAGCGGGCAAATGCACCATATCCAATGCTTTGATACAAGATAGGTACAATGCAGGACTGTACATTTTGCCATCGTCGCACGCTTTCAACGACGTACAAGTATCGGCGGCGGAATTCCGCAATCTTATCTCTCGTCTGGAGGATAGCTTTGACTTTATTCTCATAGACTGTCCGGCAGGCATAGACGTAGGCTTTCACAGGGCGGTGAGCGGAGCTGACGAAGCGATAGTCGTCACTACGCCTCATATATCCGCCATCAGGGACGGCGACAAAGTGCTGTCAATGCTAGCTAGCTACGGACTCAATAGCGTTAGCGTAATAGTCAATCGAGTTAGAGGCGACCTGGTATTGCAAGGCAATATGATGAGTGCAGAGGATATTGCTAAGGTTTTGCGATATCCGCTTATAGGAGTCGTGCCCGAGGACGACAACCTTACCATATATTCTCAGTTAGGTAGAATAGGACTCAACGCACATCAGTCGAGAATAGCCGTCGACCTAATAGCCGACAATATTCTCAATGGCAAAATTCGTCTATACGATCCGACTTTGCGTTATAGAGGCTTGATGGGAAAACTCAAGATGTGGTTGGAGAAGAGTATATGAACAACAAAAATCAAGCGCTCAATAGACTAAAAAAAGTATTGTTGCAAGACAAAGTTCATTCCTACGAAGGCTTTTTGAGAGTTATCAAGGGCGACGTGTATACGTTGATGAGCTGTTATATGACTATCAAAGAACCTATCGAGGTAGACTTTGACGTAGACGAAGAGGGCGATTGTAATTTTTGCATCAAGATCAAAGCCTCCAATCTCAAAAGTCCAAAAACTATGATTTAGCTGTCAAAGTTTAGGTATATTGCTCTTTCGTAACTCATAGATTGTACTATCCTAATAGAGAGGTGCAATATGAAATACGATGAAAATCAAGCCGTACAGTCGGTTAGCTATCCCAACGAAAACGTGCTTAGGCGTACCACTATCAAAAAGAAAGTCAAGCTACTTGACGTGCTTGTTGTGCAGTCCATACTTTGCGTAGCCGTTAGTTGCGGACTTATCATATCACGCTTGCTCATGACCATTCTTTGAGATTCAGATTTAGTCCGCTATTCCTAATACTTCTCGCATTCTACGCATTGACGGGGCAACTATATATGCTTATCGGCTACATGATAAGCATATTTATGCACGAATTGGCGCACGAGCGGACGGCAAGCTGGCGAGGATACAAAACCTTATCAATCACGCTTATGCCTTTTGGCGGGGTAATGGAGTCGCAAGAGTGCTATCACGGTAGGGACAATATCATCATATCCCTCGCAGGTCCTATATTCAATTTTTGCATAGCGATATGCGTAGTTGCAGCGTGGTGGTTATTGCCGTCATGCTACGTATACACACTCGATATTTGTATAGCCAACGTGACTATGGGGGCAATCAACCTATTGCCTCTATATCCGTTGGACGGATACAGGATTGTCACGGCGTGGTCCAAAAACAAGCTTAGAGCAGTCAAAATAATCAAGATTGCTACTCTCGTATCGGGGGTGGTAATCTTCGGACTAGGTATAGCAACCTTATTTTTTGCCCCTAACCTCTCTATATGCGTTATGGGACTTTTTTTATTTTTCGGAGCAATCGGCAATAGTGAAAACGAGGTTATCGGCTGTACCTCTCAATCAAGCTTTATTTTCAAAAATTGTCGACACGGTTTGAGAAAAACGACTTTTTTGATATCTGAAGAGGCTCAACTTTTTAGGTGTATAGCCTTGATGAATAATCGAGAATACGTCACCTTTGAGGTGATTGACGACAAGGGAAAAATTTTGTGCACCCTCACCGAAAATCAAGTGAGAGAGCTGTGTAGCGTCGTCGATACGGATACTACGCTCAAAGATTGTCTTAACAAAGCAACGCCTCGTAAGGCTGACGATGACTTTTTTGATTTTTTTGACTCTAATATTATATAAAAAATTACGCTAATACTTGAAAATAGCATAATATTTTGTTAGAATATACTTGAATAAAATTTGTGAGGACATCATTATGATATTTGCAGGCGTAGACGTGGGCGGTACCAATATCAAGATAGGGCTTGTCGACGAGAGTGGCAAGATTATCATCAGTTCGTCGTTTAAGACGGGTTCGGAGAGACCTTTTGAAGAGGTTGCGGAGGACATCATCGTCAATTTGCATGCGTTGTGTTCCAAAGCCGAGGTCAATTTCAAACAGCTCGGCGGTATAGGTATAGGTATACCCGGCACCGTCGACACAGCCAAAGGCAAGGTTGTAGCGGCAGCCAATATCGGTTGGTATGACGTGGATATAGCCGACTATCTATCTACGGCTACGGGACTAAAATGCGTTGCGGGCAACGATGCCAACTGCGCCGCTCTCGGAGAGTATAAGTACGCCAACGCCAAGGGATATCGCAATATCGTATTTATCACCCTCGGCACGGGTATAGGTTCGGGTATAGTCATAGACGGCAAGCTTTTCTCGGGCATGGGAAGTGCGGGAGCAGAAGCGGGACATTTGATTTTAGTATACGACGGAGAGCCTTGCAACTGTGGCAACAAGGGTTGTTGGGAGAGATATGCTTCGGCTACCGCCCTTATCAACCAGACTCGCAAGGCAGCCGAAGAAGCTCCTAACAGTATTCTCGGCAGACTAGTGGCTAGCGAAGGAAAAATCAACGGCAAGACGGCTTTTATTGCCAAAGAAAAGGGTTGTCCCGTTGCCAGCCAAGTGATAGAGCAATACTTGCATTACATAGGTGCGGGGCTCATTTCGCTCGGCAATATTCTTCACCCCGAGGCGTTCGTCATCGGTGGAGGAATCTCGCATGAAGGCGAGCATATCTTCCAACCTATCCAAGCACAACTTGACGAATATCTCGAGAAGAGCGGTTTCTTGCCTCATATAGAAGTGATGAGAGCAAGCCTCGGCAACAGTGCCGGACTTTTGGGTGCGGCTTCTTTGGTGATGCAATGACGCCAAGAGAATTATCATCGATACTTTTGCGAGTGGAGAAGCCTGCTCGCTACGTGGGCGGAGAATACAATATGCCCGATATGGACAAGCCTTGTAGACACAGGACTTGTCTTTGTTTCTCTGACAAGTACGAGGTCGGTATGAGTAATATCGGCGTGCGTATCTTGTACTATATGCTCAACGATATGGAGGGCTTTATTTGCGAGCGTAGTTTTGCCCCCGACCTCGATATGGCGCAGGAGCTCAAGAGCCGTGGACAAAGATTGTTCAGCTTGGAGAGCAAGCGTGATATCGTAGACTTTGACCTCATAGGTTTTAGCGTTCAGTTCGAATTGCAATACACCAATATCCCTTATATGTTCGATTTGGCAGGTATACCTCTCTACGCCAAGGATAGACCTGAGGACTTCCCACCCGTCGTTGCAGGCGGTCCGTGCACAGTCAATCCAATGCCTTTTGCACCTTTCTTCGACGCTATACTCATAGGCGACGGAGAGATAACCTTCAAGCTCATCAACGAGCTTCATCTCAAGTGTAAGGAAGAGGGCTTGTCCAAGAGCGAATTTCTAAGACTTGCCACCGAGATAGACGGCGTTTACGTTCCGTCTATAGGCAATCGCACCAAGCGAGCTGTAGTGCAAGACCTAGACGAAGCGTATTTTCCTACTTCGGTGCTCGTGCCCAACTGCGACATTGTGCACGATAGGTCTACGATAGAACTGTTTAGGGGCTGTGCCAACGGTTGCAGATTTTGTCAAGCGTGCTTCTTCTACCGTCCTATCAGAGAACGTAAACCCGATACTCTGGTACGCTACGCCACCGAGCTTATGGACAATAGCGGATACGAGGAACTCAGTCTTTGCTCTTTATCCACCAGCGACTATAGTCATCTCAAAGAGATAGTAGACGGCATCAAAGAGCAAGCCGACAAACGCAAGGTGAAACTTGCTTTGCCGTCCTTGCGACTTGACAGCTTTGAGGCGGAGATATACGAAGAGACGAGTGGTTCGTCTTTGACCTTTGCTCCCGAAGCAGGCACGCAAAGACTTCGCAACGTCATCAACAAAAATATCAGCGAGCAAGATATCTACAATTCTATCAAGGGAGCAATGGAGCACGGCGTCAAAAACGTCAAACTTTACTTTATGATAGGGCTACCTACCGAGACCGACGAAGATTTGCAAGGCATAGTGGATATCGTTCATCTTGTCAAGGACCTGCACCGTCAATACGGCAAATCCAAGCTCATCAATATTATCGTATCTACGGCGGTATTTATTCCTAAGCCGCTCACGCCTTTTCAGTGGGAGCGACAAATCACTATCGAAGAGATGAAACACAAGCAAGACTTTCTCAAAGAGAAGCTTCGTATCAAAAACGTCAAATACAGCTGGCACGGTGCCGAGTCGTCGGTGATAGAAGCACTGCTCGCAAGGGGTGACGAATCGCTTGCGCCCGTCATCGAGGAGGCGTACAAACAAGGTGCGGTGTTTGACAGTTGGAGCGAACATTTTCATTACGAATATTGGCTCAAAGCGATACAAGAGTGCAATATCGACGTTGATGACTTTGTCGGCGAACAAGCCGAAGGCAAAGACTTTTGTTGGGATATAGTCGACAACGGCGTCACCAAGGCTTACTTGCTTGCAGAACGCCACAAGTCACGTCAAGGCGTCACCACTCCTAATTGCATTGGCAAATGCAACGGTTGCGGAGCGAGCAAGTTGGGGAGGTGCTTTAGATGATTATCGTAAGACACGCCAAAGACGGGGACATGAAATACGTATCGCATAAAGACACTCTGAGAGTGCTTCAACGTGCACTCAAGAGGGCAAAGATAGACGTAGCCTATTCTCAAGGCTTCGTGCCTCACATGCTTACCTACACCACCACACCGCTCCCTCTCGGGGTAGCGAGCAAGGCAGAATACTTTGCCGTGGAATGCAAGGGGATAGACGAGAAGGGCTTTTTGCAAGCCTTCACCGCCTCCGTACCTTACGGTTTGAGGGGAGATTGGTCGGTAGAGGTTGCCAAAAATCCTAACCTCGCCTATATCGTAATAGCTAGCCGATATTTTATCTCGGCTGAGGGAGATTTAGAGAGAGTCAAGGAGATTTTGGATACTCGAGAGTACGTTATTCAAGTCACCAAAAAGGGCGAAACTATCAGCAAGGACGTAAGAAATTTGATATACGACCTTGACGTCGTAGAGGGTGGAATAGTCGCGACTTTGGCGACGGGCAACGACAATCTAAGGGTAGATTGCTTTGTTGACAGCCTCAACGCACGCTACGGACTTGGTATTTGCCGTGACGACGTGACGAGGGTAGAGCAACTCGTGCAAGGTAAGGACGGACTCATATCCGTCAAGGAGTTTTTGTCGTGAAAGAGATACTTATCAACGTTCAAAACACCAATACCAAAGTGTGTATAGTCGAGGACGGACAACTCGTCGAGTTTTGGGTAGAACGCAAAAATATTGCGGGGCTCGTCGGCAATATATACAAGGGCAAAGTTACCAACGTTTTGCAAGGTATGCAGGCGGCTTTCGTCAATATCGGACTAGAAAAAAACGCCTTTTTGTATGCGGGCGATACTTTGGCTTATAAGGAAGAACTCAAGGACGTCACCGAGAGCAGGCTCAATCTCAAGGCGGGCGACAAAATTATCGTTCAAGTCGTCAAGGACCAATTCGGCTCCAAAGGTGCGAGAATATCTATGAACGTCACTCTCCCGGGTAGACTAGTCGTGCTGATGCCAATGCTAGACTACGTAGGAGTATCTCGCAAGATAACCGATGAGGACAAACGTAACGCTCTTATCGAATATGTCAAGGGAGTCAAGCCACAGGGCTACGGATTTATTTTACGTACCCAAGCAGAGGACTGTGACCTCGAAGAACTAAGACGAGAGATGAGCGAATTGGTAGCCAAATGGGAAGAAATCAAGAGCACTATTCCTTCCAAGAAGGTTTGCTCTTTGGTGTACAAGGACGAGGACCTTGCCGTGAGAGCGGTGAGAGATATGCTCCGCAACGACGTGGACAAGGTGGTCATCAACAACCGCAAGATGTACGAAGAATTCGTGCGAGCCTTCCCCGACCTATACAACTCTAAGCCCGAGCTCTTTGAGATATACACGGGCGTAGAGGACCTGTGGGAGAGATACAAGATAACCGAGCAGATAGACGGGCTTCTTGACAGACGCGTCAATCTCAAAAACGGTGGCTATCTGATAATAGACCGCACCGAAGCGCTCACCGTCATAGACGTCAACACGGGCAAGTACGTGGGTGACAAAAATCTCGAAGAGACGGTATTCGAGACCAACCGCATAGCCGCCATCGAGATAGCAAGACAACTAAGACTTCGCAACATAGGCGGCATAGTCGTCATAGACTTTATCGATATGAATAACTCGATACATATCGACAAAATCATGCAAACTTTGCAACAAGAACTATCCAAAGACCGTACCAAAACCTCCATAGCGGGTATGTCGTCTTTGGGGCTAGTGGAGCTCACTCGCAAGAAGAAACGCAGCATGATAGACGCCGTAATGTTGCAGCCGTGTCCCTATTGTCGAGGCAACGGCTACGTCTTCAGCGACGAGCACGTGGCGGGAAAGCTCAAAAATTCACTCAACGCATATTTTGCTTGCAAGGACAACAAGGCTCTACTAGTCACGGTTGCTCCAAGCGTTTTCAACAAAATTTTTACCGCAAGGCTTCTCGAGAAAGAATGCGAAAACGAGTGGGCGGACAAACGCATCTATATGCTAGCCGATCCCAATATGCACGTAGAGAAGTTTACCATTCAAGTATTGCACGGCTCGATTTTAGACGTGCCCGACAACGCAAGGATGTTGTATTAGTCCAATGTCAAAAGGATTTGTCGCACATGTCAAGTATCTTTGATTGTCAAAGGTATGCTTGTTTTGTACAATAAAGTAAGGAGAAATAACGGTGGATATTGCTAATAGAATCAAGACGCTAAGAAAGCGAAACGTCCTATCGCAAGAAGAATTTGCCGAGACGTTGGGAGTAACCAGACAATCGGTTTCTTCTTGGGAAAACGGCACTACGACGCCCGACGTCAAAATAGTCGCCGCTATGTGCGAGCAGTTTGGCGTTACTTCCGACTATCTTATTTTTGGAGAGAATGTCGGAGGAAAACTTAGCGTACAAGAGAGTATTAAGTCGGATTCGAGCAAAGAAACAAAGCAACAAGACCAAAAATCAAAGACCAAAAGAATTGTCAAACAACTAATCGTATATCTATTTTTGACTATAGTCGGCATCGTGTCGGCGATGAATTTGTTGTTGCACGCATTGGAGTTCGGCTTGACGACCACCGAGTCGATGCTATTCGTGGTTTGCACGATTGTCGTCGTAACGTTCGGCATCATCGTCTACGTCGTCCAAAACAACGGGAAGAAAAACAAGGAGTAGCGTTTTTGTATGAGAAGTTCAATCAAGTCAAAGAGCGTTATATTTATAGTTGTAATGGTTGTGCTATTATCCCTATGCGCTTGCGGCAATCCCATCTATAAGGACAACCAAGTGGCTATCAAGAGTGTATTAGACAACCAAATAATCAAGTTTGGTTTAAACGTCCGCAACGTGCTTTGGTCGGGCGGTTGGACTCCTACCTCGTTTCAAATCAACCCCAAAAAGCATAAGATTGAAGATATAACAATGCCCGACGGCTATGCTTTTGCCGACGAGTATAGGAGCGACTATGAGTATTTTATACGCAATCAAGTCAGCGGAGAAATGTTTGTCATTATAAGGAGCGATATAGCTAGCAATAGTTATGCACTCGGCAATATGAGGGGATATCTCTATTACTTTAGAGGTAGTTGCGAGGATAGGATAGCAACGGTTTTTCCATATTATTTGTTTATAGATAGACCTACCGACGGAGAGGATTATTTTGCTTTGATTGTAGGCGAAAAGATTGCAATTAGGGAGGATAAACAATCGTTTATCGACTTTTATACTCTCTACGGTTACGACGTACTCGACGAGCAAGACTGTCTTATAATCGGCAAAGATGATATAAAGTTCGGCATATCGTTTATAGATTTTTTGGACAAAGAGTGTGTGGAATATACGATTATATAAGTACGCTTATTATATTTTAGGTATAGATAATAATAAAAAAGTGCGTTATTTGAGTTGACACCCCGTAGTTTTTTGTGATAGTATTGCAACTGAGCCGCATGAGAAGGGTTTCAAGTTCCTATGGACACCCGTGTCAGCGAGACTGGTGAGAGGAGGTAAAAAATGTACGCAATCGTTATGACAGGTGGCAAACAATACAAGGTTGCCGAAGGTGACGTAATCAAGGTTGAGAAGCTTGACGCAGAAGTTGGCGCAAGTGTAGATCTTGAGGCAGTTATGGTCAACAAAGACGGCGAGCTTGTTTACGGTGGCGCTGCTAAGGCAGAAGTCGTTGCACAAGACAAGGCTAAGAAAATCGTTATTTTTAGATACAAAGCTAAGAAAAACGAGCGTAAGCGTCAAGGTCACAGACAACCGTTCACGGCATTGAAGATTACATCTATTCAGGCGTAATAATGACCACGGTAAAGGTAACAAAACACAACAATAGCATTGTTCAGATAGAATGTGACGGACACACCGGTTACGGGGTAGAGGGCGAAGATATCGTATGCGCGGCACTCAGTTCGATAGTGCAGACGGCGGTGTTGGGACTTTTGCAAGTAGCGGGGGTAGACGTAGCCCTTGTGAGGGACGACGAGAGAGGATATCTCAAGGCGACTATAGCCAAGGATTTGGACAAGGCGAGCAGGCTTAAGTGTGATATGATACTCGAGACAATGTTGCTCGGCGTAGCAGACATCAACGAGAGCTTTTCTGATTTCGTAGAATTGGAGGTAAGATAATATGTTTATCAATATACAGTTATTCGCCCACAAAAAAGGTGTAGGTAGCTCTAGAAACGGTAGAGATTCCGAAGCTAAGAGACTTGGACCTAAGAGAGCAGACGGACAATTTGTATCCGCAGGCAACATCTTGGTTAGACAAAGAGGCACCAAGTTCCACGTTGGCAACAACGTAGGTATCGGCAGCGACGATACTCTCTACGCACTTATCGACGGCGTAGTAAGATTCGAGCGCAAGGGCAAGGACAAAAAACAAGTCAGCGTTTATGCGGCAGAATAATTATTAGAAAAATGCAGACTGCGATAAGCAGTCTGTTTTTTTGTGCTTTTTTGGTTGCTCGGTGGCAATATAAATCATTCCCGACTTACGTAACGTGGGCACGCTTCTGATAAGACTGACTAGCAGCGGCTATGAGTCAACGTAAGAGAGAGTGAAAAGTAGAAAGATTGGCGACTAGTGATAGGCTGATGGCATATTTTAGGTAGTTTCTCTTTTGACTTAAGTGCCAAAATATGCTAAAATTAGACAAAACTACACGTGCAGGACTATCTTATGGGAGTTATAATAATACAAGACGACAAGGACTTCGATATACGCCATATCCTCGACTGCGGGCAAATATTCAGATACAAGCAGCTCACGAATGGTGATTGGGAGATAATCAGCCTTGACAAAAGATGCATCGTCAAGCCAAAGGATAAAGGCTATGAGATAATATGCGACGATGAAGAGTATTTTCGTAGATTTTTCGACCTTGACACCGACTATTCGCTCATCAAATCACGTCTTAGAGACAAGCCTATGATGAGCGAGGCGATAGACTACGGACACGGCATCAGGATACTCAGACAAGACAAGTGGGAGATGCTGATAAGCTTTATCATATCATCCAACAATCACATACCTCGTATCAAGTCGATTATCGACAGGCTGTGCAAGGCACTCGGCAAGGATATGGGCGGATACTATTCTTTTCCTACTCCCGAGGCGATGGCTAGCCAAAGCGTAGAATTTTACAAAAATATAGGTGCGGGCTATCGTGACAAATTTTTGCTTGCCACGGCTAAGGCGGTGAGCGAGGGGTTCGACCTTGATTGCGTAGATAATATGGACGCCGAGGAGGGAGCGAAATACCTATGTAGGCTGCTAGGCGTGGGTAGAAAGGTTGCCGATTGCATTTTACTCTTCGGCTATCACAAGCAGGACGTCTTCCCCGTAGACACGTGGATAAGGAAGGTCTACGTCGACCTTGTAGGAAGCGAGGGCAAAAACGACATTATTATACGCCGTTATTTACTTGACGTATACGGCGAGGACAGCGGATACGCACAACAATATTTATTCTTCAACAAGAGAGAAAATTAGCCAATAACTCGATACATATTGCTAAATTGATACACAATCGCTAAGATACAATCGTTACAAGGAGAGCAATATGAATTACGCAGTTTTGTTTGATTTTTCTATAGCAAGAATGGGTTTTTCGACCTACAACAAGGCGATAGCCCAGCTTGACGGCAAGGTCCAATACGTCAAATTTTACGGCTACAATGCTAAGCGCAACGGCGACTTCAACGCTTATATCAAACGCATAGGAGCGGACGTTGCTTTTACGCTTGGAGGAAGAAAAAAGAGCCGTATAGATATTAGACAAATAGTCGACGCAATAGAGATTGCCTGCACCGACAAGACCATAGAGGGTTTTTTTCTCGTATGCGGCGGGGTGGACGCCGAATATTTGATAGGCAAGCTGCAGCGTCTTGGCAAAAAGGTAATTTTGGGAGAGTTTAGCAATAGTAGCTTGGGTGATGCTTGCGACGGTGTAATCTTATTCGACCGTGCGGTAGGCATGCAAGAAGAGCAGAGACAAGAGGACGTTGCCGTGCACGAGGATAGGGAGTTTTTGCCTTATACGGACATAGAGACGTCGCAAGATATGAGCGAGGTCAAAGCCAATCTCGAGCAGCTCATCTCTCACAAATTGCAGACCAAAAAGTCGACTTTGCCCAAAAAGAGTGAGTTGGAAGAGTTACTCAAAAAGTATTTTTGAAAAATCATTGCATTTTGTGCACCGTTACTATATAATATAGTTAATTTTACATTAGATACGAGAGGAATATATGAAACACATAATATCGGTAGTAGTACGCAACAATTCCGGTGTACTTGCAAGAGTATCCAGTCTTTTTGGACGTCGTGGTTTCAACATAGATTCTTTGTCGGTTAGTGCCACCGACGATCCGCTTATTTCCCGCATTACGGTAGTTGTCAACGGCGACGACAATGCGCTGGAACAAGTGGTCAAGCAAACTGCCAAGTTGGTGGACACTATATCGGTAACCGCACTTAGAGAAGAAAATACCGTAGCCCGAGAACTTTTGCTTGTCAAAATCATCTTCCACGCCGACATCGACAAGGACGTAGTAAGCTTGTGCGATAGATTTGGCTCGATGATACTTGACATCACCGACAAGAGCATGATAATCGAGCTTACGGGCACGACCTACAAGATTGACGAGTTTATGAGCGAGCTTATGAATCACGCCACCACCTTCCGCATATCCAAAGTGTGCCGTACGGGTATTACGGCTATGGAGAGAGGACTGTAAGTTTTTTCGAGTTTTGCCCGCTACCACAGTGTAGCGGGTTTTTTATTTTGTATTGCCAAGACGGGACTATAATGCTATAATATTGTCATAGGAAAAGTATGAAAAAGAAAAATCAAACCAACAACGTAGCACGATACCAAGTACAAATCGTCAGAGATATTGAGTGTGTGGATTGGCTGGGCGTTATTGCCCGCCTCAGCGGATTAGAATTTAATTCCAAAGGTTTGCAAGAGGTCAAGAGGAGATTTCTAAACGGCACCGAGAGTAGCGAGCAAGAGTACCAAGGGATATTAGGCAAGCTAACCGACACGCGCAATTCCATTCTCAGTAGGTTGATGAAGGAGCAAAAGCTCAGCGTAGTCAATCCTACCTCATTTCAACGCAAAGAATACGTCAGGCTAGACGACGGTTGGTACCTTGCTGAAGTGGCAGGCTACGACGTAGCCACCCTCACGCCAATGGACGGTGAGGATAGTGGGCTTGTTGCCTCGGAGGATAGCATTTCCAACGGCATAGTTACGCTTAGGTTCGACGACAAGGGCGACGTGTCGTGCGTTAGATACGGCGACAAAGAGCTTGAATGGAAGATTGTAGAGAAGCAGTTTTTCAAGAAAGGCATATTCGGAGCTAAGAAAAATTGTCGTCGCAAATTTATATCGGGTTGCTCATACGTTGACGGAGCTAGGGTGGTTAGAGAAAACGTCTTCAACTATTCTTGCAATTCCGTCGTGGAGCAAATCGTGCTGTATAGGGACGAACAAAAGATAGAATATACCACTCGCATTGCTATCAAGGACGCTAAGGTCGGGGTAAAAATATCCGTTGTCGGCAAAGACTACGACGATATAGCTTCTCAATGGCAAGAGGACGACGGCAGCGTCGTTGCGGGCACTTTTGAAGGTCAAGGCTTTTGTCTTATAGCTAAGCAAAAATTCCAAGATATAGACGGTGACAAGGCTTTCGTCACCTATGGCAAGGGTAGATACGTGTGCGACTACACGATATGTCTACTTGACAGCCAATGGCAAGACAGCAACGTAGCGGAGATTTATTCAGGCGGAGTCAATCCACTCATTGTCAGCGACTTTTTGCCGTCAATTCGTCCCGTCATCAGCGTCGAAAACAATGCCGTTATGGTACGTCACGTAGAGCTCAACGAGGACGGCAAGTACGTCACTGTCACGTTCAAGGAGATGTACAACCAACCTTGCTCCAGCGTTATCAAAGTCGGCTTCCGTTCCAAGGGCGCCTACCAACTCGACGATGAGGGCAATATGATAGCAGTCACGGCTTCGGAGATAGACTTTTTGCCTCTCGAAATCAAGAAGATTACTTTTGAATTATAAAAACCGCCGTTTCAAACGGCGGTCTCAATTTATAAATTCGATTGAGATATGGTATCATATACTTCAGCAAAACCATTGATATTGACTTTGAAAGAGTACGTTGAAATTGAATATTTACTGCTTTTTAGATAAAACACTAAACAATCGTTGTTTCTTAAAAGACTAATAAAAGTATCTAAATATTTACTATCAACATATATCCTATAGCTTCCTTCATATATTGTCCCATATAATGTATAAGTGCTGTCATTTTCATCTAATATGCGGATAGTATATGATTCATAGTCAAATATACCTTTTACTATATAACTTCCATATTCATATAGCATAAATGCAGCTTTATCGTTATCGATTTGAATAGAGCCTTTTAGCTTTGAGTTAGTAGTTGCGCTATTACTAAATGTTCCATCGAAATCACAACACATATATTTTTTGTCTATAGGTCTATCAAATTCATCTACGTAATTTCCAATTTCCCAAGCCGAAAAATTTT
>JBJETR010000045.1:0-11041 GCA_051883415.1 Christensenellales bacterium
GCGAGACCATCCAAATCCCTGCAGGAAAGAAAGTTTCCTTCAAAGCAGGCAAGGCACTCAAGGATAGCCTATAAGAGTTGACAATTTAATAAAGAAGAGGTTACTTTTTTAAGTAACTTCTTTTTTTTGTATTATTCGTAACCACAATTTAAAGCCGCCCTCTTGTGTTCGGGAAGGGTGTCTCACGGCGTATATACTTCGCAATACTGTGTCGAGTATGCGGGTGCATTCGGTCACATACGCATTAGTATGCTCCCTCACGCCGTCCTCACTCTCCTTGTTTTGCTCGTATCTACACCGTGAGAGCCAACTTGTCGGACGGAGCGATTGACCTATAATGTCATTGCGAGGCATACGCAGTATGCTGTGGCAATCTCTATCCGTATGTCATTGCGCCCAGTGCATTGGCAATCTCTATCCGTATGTCATTGCGAAGCCGTCAGGCTGTGGCAATCTCTACTTTTTAGCCTCCTTTGTGTAAAGGGAGCTGTCCGCCTTGCGGACTGAGAAATTATCTTATTATGTCATTGCGAACGACTAAAAGGAGTGTGGCAATCTCAATCCTATTAAAAAGCCGCCCCTGTGCAAGGGGAGGGGCCACGAAGTGGTGGAAGGGTTGTCAAATCTAATCCTATCCTTTGAGAGTATACGGTGATCAACCAAATGCGATTACTACTTTTCCAAAAAATTACTGTCCACAAAACTTGCAATTTTGCAAAAGTTGTGATACAATATATTTAGCTGAATAGAGTCGTTTTGCAACTGACGGATTACATAGATGTCTATGGGGGAGCAAAGCGAGTAGTTGTCGACCGTCTGGGCATTTATGTTCAGACTATTTTTATGATTTTGGAGGTATTATGGACGCATATCAAGGATTTGTTTCAGGCAAATGGAACAACGAAATTGACGTTGCAGACTTTATTAGGCTCAACTACACGCCTTACGAAGGAGACGCAAGTTTTCTAGCCGGGGCGACGGAACGTACTCGCAGACTCAACGCTAAAGTCAATGACTTGTTGACGGAAGAGCAACGCAGAGGTGGAGTATACGACATCGATACCGAGACTGTTTCTTCCATTCTCACGTACCCAGCGGGTTACATTGACAAGGAGCAGGAGATAATCTTTGGACTGCAGACCGACGCTCCTCTCAAGCGTGCCGTCAATCCATTCTCAGGCAAGCGTATGGGTGAAAAGGCTTGTGAGGCGTACGGCTACGAGATGTCGGAAAAGATACGAGACGAGTTCCGCTATCGCACCACGCACAACGACGGCGTTTTTAGAGCCTACACCGACACTATGCGCAAGGCAAGACACGTGGGTGTAATAACGGGACTTCCCGACGCATATTCTCGAGGTAGAATTATCGGCGACTATCGCCGTATTCCTCTCTACGGCATGGATTATCTCATCGAGCAAAAGAAAAAGGATAGAGAAGTGTTGTGGCAAAAGCCAATGAGCGACGACAATATCCAACTCATCGAGGACGTGACCAAACAGCTCGACTTTATGGCTCAACTCATCGAAATGGGCAAATTGTACGGCTGTGATATATCCAAGCCGGCAACTAACGCCGTAGAGGCAGTTCAATGGCTATATCTCGGCTATCTCGGTGCAGTGAAGGAGCAAAACGGCGCAGCCAACTCTATCGGTAGGATTAGCACGTTTTTGGATATCTACTTCGAGAGAGATATCAAGGCGGGCTTGATGGACGAGACGAGGGCTCAAGAGATTATCGATGACTTTGTCATCAAGCTAAGACTTGTTCGCCACCTTCGCACACCCGAATACAACGAACTATTTGCAGGAGATCCCGTTTGGGTGACGACCTCCGAGGGCGGAATGTGCTCGGACGGCAGACACATGGTGACCAAGACGTCTTTTAGAGTGCTCAACACGCTCTACAACCTCGGTTGTAGTGCAGAACCTAACATCACCGTTTTGTGGGCTCAAAAGCTCCCACAAGGCTTCAAAGACTTCTGTGCCAAGGTTTCTATCGAAACCGATAGCATTCAGTACGAGAACGACGACGTAATGCGCAAGGACTTTGGCGACGACTACGCAATCGCCTGTTGCGTATCGGCAATGAAGGTGGGCAAACAAATGCAATACTTCGGCGCAAGATGCAATCTTGCCAAAGTCTTGCTCATGGCTCTCAATGGCGGCAAGGACGAGATTTACGGCGAGCAAATAGGACCTCAAGGCAAAGTTTTCGACGAAGGCATACTTGACTACGACAGCGTTATCGAGGCTTACAAGAAGTATTGCGATTGGATGGCGGGACTCTACGTCAACACGCTCAACATCATTCACTATATGCACGACAAGTACGCCTACGAGCGTCTTATGATGTCGCTTCACGACACCGACGTAGAGAGACTTATGGCTTTCGGTATTTGCGGACTCAGTGTGCTTGCCGACAGCCTGAGTGCAATCAAATACGCCAAGGTCAAGGCAATCAAGGACGAGAGAGGACTAATCACCGACTTCGAGATAGACGGCGACTTCCCTAAGTACGGCAACGACGACGATAGAGTAGACGATATAGCCAAGTGGATAACGGAATATTTCTACGAGCAACTTTGCAAGCATCCTACTCATCGCAACGCCAAGCACACCTTGTCCATTCTCACCATCACCTCCAACGTGGTGTACGGCAAGAAGACGGGCAACACCCCTGACGGCAGACGTCGCGGAGAACCGTTTGCACCGGGTGCCAACCCAATGCACAGGAGAGATAATTGCGGAGCTTTAGCTAGCCTCAATTCGGTGGCAAAGATCAATTACGATTGCTGCCAAGACGGCATAAGTAACACGTTCAGCTTTACGCCGACTACGCTTGGCAAAACGCTCGACGAGAGAGTATCCAAACTGACGACGATTCTCGACGGATACTTTGCGCAAAATGCACATCATCTCAACGTCAATGCTCTCAATAGAGACAAGCTTATTGACGCAATGGAGCACCCTGACAAATATCCTAACCTTACCATAAGGGTTAGCGGATATGCAGTCAACTTCAACAAACTAAGCACAGAACAAAAGAAAGAGGTCATCGCGCGTACCTTCCATGAACAACTGTGATGTAATCGGAAAAGTTCATTCTCTAGAAAGTTTGGCAACCCTAGACGGAGACGGCGTTAGATACGGCGTTTTCCTCGTGGGTTGTCCGCTTAGATGCGTGTATTGTCACAACCCCGATACTTGGGCTAACAGTGGCAGTTACACGCAATATACCGCGAGGCAGCTTTGCGACAAGATAGCTAGATACAAACCTTATTTCGGAGAGAGCGGAGGAGTAACCTTTAGCGGGGGAGAACCGTTATTGCAAGCGGAGTTTGTTGCTAGTTGTGGTAAGCTTCTCGCTCAAAACGGCATCGAATACGCTCTCGACACGTCGGGAGCCGTAGAACTTGACGAATACGTCAAAGAGGCGGTCAATGGTGCCGAGCTCGTCATTCTTGACCTAAAAATGCACGATAGCGAGTCCTACCGCAAGTATACGTCTGGGGATATGGCTAAGGTGATAGCCTTTGGCGACTACTGCAATTTGATTGGCAAACGCACGTGGCTTCGCACGGTAATTGTGCCTGGTATCAACGATACCTTTCAAGATATGGACGAGTATCTCGAGGTGGCGTCAAGGTGGAGCTGTGTAGAAAAGTACGAGCTTCTCGGCTTCCACACGATGGGCTTTGACAAGTATACCCGATTGGGGATAGTCAATCCGCTTAAGTCCACGCCCCCGATGAACGGTGAAAAATTGCAAGTATTACAACAATATATAGACCAAAAAAGGAGCCAAATATGATAGATAGAAAACAATTAGCTTACGATTATTTCAAGCAAGGCTACAACTGTGCCCAATCCGTTGTGGCAAGCTTTGCGGACGTATTGCCGCTTGACAAAGAGACGCTCTTGCAAGTGTCCGTTGCCTTTGGCGGAGGCTTTGGTAGAACTCGCAATCTATGCGGTGCGGTGAGTGCAATGGGCATTGTTACAGGCTTGCTACATGCCGACCAAGAGGAGATTGCCAAGAACAAGGGAGACGTATATAAGATAGTCCAAATACTTGACGAAGAGTTCAAGAAGCGTAACGGCAGCGACAATTGCGCTATGCTACTCAAGGACGTCAAAAATCTTACGGAGGGCTACGTTCCTCAAGTGAGAGACCAAGAATACTACGCCGTCAGACCTTGCATAAAATTCGTTTTGGACAGCGTGGATATAATAGAAAAGACCTTGCTAAACCAATAACGTATTTATAGATAGTACATATACAATCATTGAGATTGCGACGAAGCCCGTCGCAATCTTTGTTTTGACGGAGATATACTCAAGCTGCACCTTCTATATTAAGATAGCTCTAATAAATCAATACAGGTTGCAAAAATCGCCTTTTTGAAGACTCAATCGGATAGACTTATCGGTGCAATATAATCGACGTCAAGACTACTTTGATTATTCTAAATACGCTATATACAATGCCTTTTCGTTATGCTTATGCTACAAATATATACAGGATATTTATGCACTAATTCGTATATTTATTCATATTAAATCGAGCTACTATGCTGCGATGATTGCACCTTGACAACTTAATATTTTTGCTTAATTGATGACAATTTTCAACTACAATGTCCTTGCTGTGTTGCGTAACATTGTTATGTCATTGCGTTGCGTGCATTTTGCGTTAGCAAAGAGTACGTTTTTGTTGCTGAAGTGTGACTTGTCATTGCGAACGACTAAAAGGAGTGTGGTAATCTCAAGTTTTTTGTCATTGCGAAGTATACGCAGTATACTGTGGCAATCTCATCCGTTTATTAGCCTCCTTTGTGTAAAGGGAGGTGTCAACGCAGTTGACGGAGGGATTGTTAGCCGTCCCTGTGTAAGGGAAGGTGTCTTGCCTAATGGCAAGACGGAAGGGTTGTCTACATTTTTCATTGCACTAAGCTACTACCAACTATAATGTCATTGCGAACGAAGTGTGGCAATCTCTACTTTTTAGCCTCCTTTGTGCAAAGGGAGCTCCCGACTCTGTCGGGTGGGGGATTGCCTCTAATCTTATCCTTTGAGCTGCGACTAAATCTGCGTTGCAAGCTTGTTTTTCTCTCCAATAAAGGGTAATTTTATAATAATTGAATTTAATTATAATACTTATTATTATGTGCGTGCGTTTTTGTAATAACTTTGTTGCAAAATAGATATTATAATGTTATAATACTTATTAGAGGTTTTGAGAGTAATATGAGATATTTTTTTCAACACGACAACTACAACGATTTCTACTGTATACAGCGCAATAGATTGCAGCCACGTGCATATTTTGTGCCTTTTGCATCGTTAGACGAGTGCAAAGGATGCGAGTCTTATCTTGACGAGAGATATTCTAGCAAGATGATTACTATGCTCAACGGTAAGTGGGATTTTAAGTATTTTGCCAAGCTTGACGATATGCCGAGTAGCGTTGATACCTACGACTATCCATTCGACTCTATCAAAGTGCCTGCGTGCTGGCAGTTTTCGGGTTACGAACAACCTTTTTACGTCAACACTCGCTATCAATTCGATTGCAATCCGCCTTACGTGCCTGCAAGCGAGGGCGTTATGGGAGTCAATACTCCTATCAACGCTTCCGCTCCCGTCAAGGTATACAATAGCGTAGGACTATATCGCAAGCAGTTCCGTATGGTAAGGTCGGCAAGGCATATTCTCACTTTTTTAGGAGTTGCCTCGGCTATACAAGTATACGTCAACGGTAGATTTGTAGGTTACAGCGAGGGTTCGCACAATACCGCCGAATTTGACATCACGGACGAAGTTATCGACGGACCTAACGAGATAGTTGCTCTGGTGTACAAGTGGTGCAACGGTACCTACCTCGAGTGTCAAGATATGTTCCGCAACAACGGCATTTTCAGAGACGTATATATCACCAATTATGACAAAAACTATATCTACGACTTTGGCGTCAAGACCAAAAAGCTCGACCTCGGCAATTGGCTTATAGAGGTAGAGTGCAAGGGCAATCTCGAAGAAAAAGCCGAGATATTCTACGAGCTTTACGACGGCAATAGGCTCATTCACCGCAACCAAGGCGACAAGACCATGCTGGGAGTCAACAATGCCAAGATTTGGTCGGCAGAAAAGCCATATCTATACACCTTGTATATTTATATCAAGAAGGGCACTAAGAGTGTATTTGCTCTAAGACAAGAGATAGGTCTTAGAGAAATCAACGTATCGGGTAGCGTCTTCTATTTCAACGACAAGCCTATCAAAATCAAGGGCGTCAACCACCACGATACTCATCCGTTGACGGGTTGGGTAATGAGTATAGACAACTATTTGACCGACCTCACTCTGATGAAGCATCTCAACGTCAACGCAATTAGGACGTCGCATTATCCTCCCGATCCGATAATGCTCAAGATGGCCAATTATCTTGGCTTTTACGTCATAGACGAGGCGGATATCGAGACGCACGGCACCTGTGCCACCAACCTGCCTAGACCTAATCGCATCAGCAACAACCTCAAGTGGAAAGAGCATTTTTGGGATAGGGTTTATTCTATGTACATGCGCGATCGCAACAACGCGTGCGTTACTATGTGGTCACTCGGCAACGAAGCCGGCGGATACAAGTGTCAAGACTATTGCTACGACAATCTTAAGAAAATCGACTCGTCCGTGCCTATTCATTACGAGGGCGTATGCAGGACGAGAAGGTGGGCTTACGACGTCGTATCGGAGATGTACACCTCCACCTATAGGTGCGAGAAGTATGTGGAAGGCAAGCTTCCTAAGAAGTATTATCGCGCGCCTTTCTTCTTGTGCGAGTATGCGCACGCAATGGGCGTAGGACCGGGCGGACTAGAGAAATATTGGGAAATCTTCTACAAGTCGCCTAATGCAATGGGCGGTTGTATATGGGAATGGGCAGACCATGCGGTTATGCGTGAAGACGGCACTTATACCTACGGCGGAGACCACGGCGAATACGTGCACGATAACAATTTTTGTGTAGACGGTTTGGTTTATCCCGACAGAGAGCTGTCCACGGGAGCTTACGAGATGCAGTCGGTATATAGACCGATTAGGGCAAGCTACGTGTCCAACAATCGTTACATTCTCACCAATACCAACTACTTTGCCGACTCGTCCAACCTCGATATAAGTTGGGAATATTTATGCAACGGAGAAGTGCTTGCTAAGGGTAGGATAGACGGTATTATTCCGCCTGCTTCCGACTACGTAGTCACCCTAAAGCACCCTGCAATCGACACCACCAAGGATTGCTTTATCAACTTTATATACGTCAATAAAGACAGTGGTAAACAAGTGGCTAAAGAACAGCTTATTTTGTGTCAATTCTTGCCACAAGGATTGGAGAGATCTAGAGGCGAAGTAGCTTGCGTAGAAGAGAACGGTTTGTTCAAAGTTATGTTCAACAACGGCAAAGTCGTCATAGACAGAGCCAACGGCAGACTTATCAGCTACGTAGTCAACGACAAAGAGTATATGCTATCCGGTGCACGTACGGCAGGATTATATCCAAGCGTGTATAGACCGGCTATCGACAACTATATCAACGTGGATAGGATTTGGCATAGACAAGGACTAGATACGGCTGAGTTTGAACTGAGGAGCTTCGACAGCAAAAAGTTGGTAGGCAAGGTAGAGATTTATATTGAGTTTGAACTGCAAATCAAGGGCAAGCTCAAGATGATAGTCACCAATACTTACACCGTATACGGCAACGGACACATCGACGTTAATACTAGGTTGGAGAGGGCAAGAGGATATGATTTGCCTAAGTTTGGATTGACGTTGGAGATACCTAAAGAGTTCTGTAACGTAAGATATTACGGTAGAGGTGACAAAGAAAACTATAGCGATTTCAACTCTCATTCCGTTATAGGCATTTACGAGAGCAAAGTTGACAAAATGTACGAGCCTTATATAAGACCGCAAGACAGCGGCAATAGGGGAGATACGAGGTGGTTTGAAGTGACCAACGACGAGGGCGAAGGACTTGTCTTCGAAGCAACGGGCAAGCCTTTCAACTTCTCAACTTTGCCTTTTGACGACAAGGTGGTGGCTGAGGCTAAGCACAGGCAAGATTTGGTATGCCAAGACAAGACCGTTGTCAAGGTGGACGGCTTCGTCAGAGGCGTGGGTAGCAACAGTTGTGGCGAAGATACCAGATACGAGCATAGACATACCACGACAACGCCTATCGAATATTCATTCAAGATTTATGCCAAGTCTTGCGTAAAATAATGCGGAAAATAGTATTGCCTACAAAATCAATTAGATGCAATGATAGTAGAATATAATGGCAGCTAAAGCAACGATTGCCCACAAAATTGCACCGCATAAATAAAAATATACAATATAAATAAAGATATAAATTAAAAAATTAAATATTTATTAAAAAATATTTATAATTATATTGTATTTTATAATTTTATATGATATAGTATAATAAACGTATACTTATTTGGAGGAAGTATTATGGCAGAATTTACATACGAAGTTATCAAAAATTATGGACAATTGTCTGAGTCGAGCAAGGGCTGGAAGAAGGAAGTTAAGCTCATCAGCTGGAACGGCAAAGAGGCTAAGTACGATATCAGAGAGTGGTCCCCTGAGAATGATAAAATGGGTAAAGGTGTCACTTTGAGTGCCGAAGAGATGAAAGCACTTAAAGATTTGCTCAACAAAATGGACCTGTAAAAAGTTTTATCTAGTTTACTAAGCGCACCAAACTTTGCATAAGGTAATGTTTGGTGTGCTCTTTTTTGATTGCTTTTGACGGCGGATATACTTCGTTATGCTTTGTCGAACTTGCGGTTTTGTGTCGGTCACATACGTTTTGATGGCGTATATACTTCGTAATACTTTGTCGAGCTTGTGGTTTTGTGTCGGTCACATACGTTTTGACGGCGTATATACATCGTAATACATTGTCGAGCGTGCGGTTGTATTGCGGTCACATACGGAGTAGTATGCTCCCTTATACAATCCTCGCTCTTCGCGTCTTACTTGTATCTTCACCGTCAAAATAAATAGTACGCTCCTATCGCCCAAGCCTCGTTCTCCTCGCCTAACTCGCATCTATGCCGTGAGAGAGTAGCACCATTGCAACTAATAACAAATTGAGGCAATAGATAAAGTTGCCTTTTTCCTTGTCTTGTTTGCATCTATGCCGTGAGAGGCGCATTGGGTTAGGCTGATTTATAGGATGATGAGATTGCCACGTCGTATCTCTCCTTTGCTAACGCAAAATGTACACAACGCAATGACAAGGATATTATCGCAATGACATCGATCTTTGTCATTCCGAGGGAAGCCCTTGCTGACCGTGGGAATCTCTTTCCGTTTGGTGCCTCCTTTGTGCAAAGGGAGGTGGCTTGCCGAAAGGCAAGACGGAGGGATTGCATCTTATCTTATCCACTGGGAGTACGACTAAATCTGCTAACTAAAACTTCTCTCGCACCTATGCCGTAAGAGTTACCGCAGTAGCCGGTGGAAGGGTTGTCAAACTCGCATTTATAGTCAAAAAATAAAACCTTCCTTTGCTCAAGGAAGGTTTTTGGTTGCTTATAAATTTTGTTATTCTACGTCTAGATTGTCAAACGAAAAGATATCGTCGTCCAAAAATTCTATCGTCGTCATACCGAAACCGTTTGCCAATCTCATTACCGTAGATAGAGTTACGGTTTTACTTTTTCCACTCAAAATCCATTGCATGTGTCCGTGAGGAATGCCCGACAACTGTTCTAAGCGGTATTGGGAGATATTCTTTTGTGTCAGCAAACCGACAACTCGTTTTGCCACGGCGTCATTTACGGTCACGATTTACCTCCAAGATAAATTATGGAAGAATACCTCCATAGTCATTATATACTTTTGGTAGAAAAATATAAGAATGTATACTTCCCTATAAATTGCTATGGTCTTATTGTTGTGTTATAATATGTAAGTATACTTACCTATTGGGAGCAATAAATGATAATTACTTTTTGTGGGCACTCAGATTTTTTACCCGCCCTTGTTGATAAAACGAAAGTCTTAAAACTAATAAATGAAGTGGCGAATGGAGAAAGAGTTGAGTTCTTTCTTGGCGGATATGGTGGATTTGATTTGTTTGCGATGCAATGCGCCAAAACTTTTAAAGAAATAAACCCGAAATCAAAAATTGTATTTGTAACGCCTTACCTACACAAAAATTACACTAAGCTAAATTTAAAAAATAATTATGATGAAATTATTTACCCAAACCTTGAGAGTGTACCGCTAAGGTTGGCTATCGTCAAACGAAATCAATGGATGGTGGACAGGGCGGATATCGTTATTGCATACGTAGACCACAAGTGGGGTGGAGCATACAAAACGTATGCATACGCAATAAAGAGGCGAAAAAAGATATATAATTTTGCGGAAAATATTTTGATAATCTAGCAATATTGTGTTGATTGTATATTGCAAAACTTGCTAAGAACGACAAAGGAACACCTCTTACGTTTTTAAAACATAGACACCATAATTTGCACAGGGACGGCTATTCAAGCGGATATAGATTTCCACGCTACAGCAAAATGCCTTGCTCTGCTAACGCAAAATGCACTGGGCGGAATGACAAAATACAACGTCATTGCGAAGCGTTTGCAAAACGCTGTGGCAATCTCAAACAAAGAGGCACGAGATTCCCACGCCTAACGGCTCTGAATGACATGGCGGAATAGATTCCCACGCCTAACGGCTTTGCTAACGCAAAATGTACACAGCGCAATGACATAAAGCGGTTGAGATTGCCACACTTCGTTCGCAATGACATAAAGAGGATGAGATTGCCACGGTTACGTTTCGCGCTACTGCAAGACAAGCTTTTGCTATAAGAATGGAAAAGTTGAAGTCTACTATTAGCAAAACGTAGTTGCATATATCGTCTAACTCAATGCATCTCCATATCACCTCTCATATATTTGACAAGGCGGGGGAGTTTATTTATAATATAAAAAGTATAAAATTTG
>JBJETR010000046.1:0-2394 GCA_051883415.1 Christensenellales bacterium
GACAATTTATATATAATAGATATATACTATGAATTAGAAATACCCGTGTGGTATGGGGAGGAATAATTATCGAAAAGACAATAGAATTGCAAGATTTGCAAGACACGATGGCTCTATGCGGAGTGAGAGACGAAAACCTCGAATATATGCGAGAAAAGTTTGGGGTAGGTATCAGACTATTCGGAAGCAATTTGACAATTACCGGCGAGCAAGAGAGTATCGAGAGAGTGGCGGAAGTGATAGAAACGTTGTTGAGCAAGGCTCATAACAACAACGTCAATCGCAACTTTATTGATTTCGTTACCGATATGATAGACGCGGGGGACAGCGATAAGTTTGATGAACTGACTCGCACCGTCGCTACGACCATCAAGGGCAAACCTATCAAATGCAAGACGTATGGACAAGCCGCTTACGTCAAGGCTATCAACGACAACCCTATCGTATTCGGCGTGGGACCTGCAGGTACGGGTAAGACTTACCTTGCAGTGGCTTTGGCGGTGGTTGCATTCAAAAACAAGCTGGTAGACAAGATTATCCTCACTCGTCCCGCAGTGGAAGCGGGGGAAAAGTTGGGATTTTTGCCGGGCGATTTGGGAGCGAAGGTGGATCCTTATCTCAGACCGTTGTATGATGCTTTGCAAGAGCTGTTCGGATTGGAAACCTACAACAAATTGATGGAAAAGGGCGTAATCGAGATTGCTCCGCTCGCCTATATGAGAGGTAGGACTTTGTCGGGCGCATTTATTATTCTTGACGAGGCGCAGAACACTACTAGCGAACAAATGAAGATGTTTCTTACCCGTATGGGAGAGGGTAGCAAAATCGTCGTGACGGGCGACGCTACCCAAATAGACTTGCCTAACAACAAGGCTAGCGGACTCGTGGAAGCCGTATCCATTCTGGAGGGCGTCAAGGGTATCGAAGTGGTCAACTTGACCTCTAAAGATATCGTAAGGCATCCGCTGGTACAAGCTATCGTCAACGCTTACGAAAAACATGGAAAAACTAAGGAGAATTGAATGACGGAAGAAAAACAAAAAGAGAGGTGGATTGTCGTAGCCTATATTGCGGTATATATCGTTTTGGCACTGTTTACCGCTGCTTTTGGCACGGCAATTTTGCTCAAAGATATCACCGCTATGGCAAAGGCTTCTACGGTGCTACCTGTGGCGGTGGGTATATTTACTTGTTATTTTGCCACAATGGTATACGCAAGATATATACTCAACAAGGATAAGGATATCGAGTGTTCGGTGTTTAAAGGCAATTTGATTATTTTGCCGACGCTGTTTTTGAATATTTTGGCTAGTTGCGCCGTCTTTGCTTTCGGTCTGCCCGGCTCCATGCCTATAGCTTTTAGCTCATTGATTATAACTATGATGCTAAGACAACGATTGGGGCTTATGTGCACCTTGACTACGGCGGTTGGTTCGCTGTTGTTGTGCACTATGGTCAACGGCGGTGTGGATTTGAGTACGATAATCTCGTTGGTCGCATCTACTTTGACGGGAATATTTATGATATTTTTGATAAGGCGCAGATATACCCGATTCAGATTGACTTGGGGTACTATTCTCATCGCTATAACGATGATTCCGTTTACATTTTTGCTGGGATTGGTGCAAGGCTTGAGTTATGCAAGAGGCTCAATCGAATTGGCTCTCGAAAACTTCATAGGCAATATGATTAGCATTGCTTCGTTTACTATTACCTTGCCTATATACGAGTCGATTTTTCGCATTTGGACAGACTTTAAGCTGGCGGAACTTTGTTCTTTCAACCAGCCTCTACTCAAGAGATTGAGAGAGGAGGCATCGGGTACTTTCAATCACTCGATGATAGTCGCCAACCTAGCCGAAAACTGCGCTATAGCTATTGGACTCAATCCGTTTATGGCAAGAGCGTGCGCATATTTTCACGATATTGGCAAGATAAAAAATCCACGCTTTTTTGTAGAGAACCAAATGGACGGTTACAATCCTCACGACGAGCTTATACCGGAAGTGAGCGCAAGTATGATTACGCGCCACGTTGCCGACGGTATGGAGATACTCAAAGAGTACCGTATGCCTAACGAAGTAATCAAAGCGGCGGGAGAGCACCACGGCGATAGCCCTGTGATGTACTTCTATCTCAAAGCCAAGGTCATCACCGAGGGCGAACTCGATATGGACGAATATCGTTACGACAGCGACTTGCCTACCACCAAGTATAGCGCTATCATTATGATTTGCGACGTGTGCGAGGCAATGATAAGAAGTAAAGCTCCTAACTCGGAAGAAGAACTTGACGAGATGATAGGCGGTATCATCAAGGACAAAATGTTGGACGGGCAATTCGACAACTGCGACCTCACCATACACGATATGGTGGTCATCAAACAGACTATAT
>JBJETR010000047.1:0-6656 GCA_051883415.1 Christensenellales bacterium
GTTAGGCGAGGAGAACGAGGATTGGGCGACAGGAGCGTACTAGGCGTACGTGACTAAGCACAAACGCAAGTTCGACAAAGCATAACGACGTATATACACAGTCAAATCAAATGTTGTGTTTGCGGGCACTATCAATAACAATCATCGCTCCAATCTCTTTCGCCTTCAGCTTGAGTATATTCTTACCTTTGGAGGTACGTTTGTCTATTGGGATATCTTCGGTATTGATTGCCACGCATTCTTTGTTCATACCCACGAGGGCTATATCGTAAGGATAGGTCACTAGCCCTACGAAGACTGCACTACCTACGCTGTTGTCAAAGAGCTTTACACCTTTACGGAAGCGTTTAGTCGGTTCGATTTCAGGCAAAATTATGCGTTTGCACAGTCCGTTTTCCATAATCACGACTATCTCGCCCGCGCCGTCGTTTTGGCTGGCGTAAGCCACGCTATCGCCCTCGCCGAGCATCACTCCTCTCACACCGCTCGCCTTGCGACCTTGCAGAGGGATATCGTCGGATTGGGCATTGAGTGCCATGCCTTGCTCGGTGGCAAAGAAGATATAACCGTTGTCGTCTTGCTTGATTTCCACCCAGCGTAGCACGTCGCCGTCCTTGAGCACGATAGCGGGAGCAAGCGTCTTTTTATCTGCGCTAAACTCGTCGCCGGCAGTCCTCTTGACCATACCGTTTTTGGTCATCATATACAATTCTTTGCCCTTGATATCCTTAGGATTGAATATAGCCACCAGCTTTTCGTCGCTGTCCGCCTTGGATATCTTGGATATAGCCGTGCCCTTGCTCTTCCACTTGTCGTCAGGCAAGTCGTCTAGGCTAAAGACTACACAGTTACCCTTGTCGGTAAAGCCGAGGATATTGCCGTCGTTGGTGCAAGGCAAGACTTGCCTAGCAAGGTTAGGAGCCGTGCAGTTGACTATGCTCTTGCTAGCCATTGCATAACTCTTTTCCGTCAAAAATCTCATCTCGCCCTCATATCCCAGCACCAAGAAGCCTTTGCGTTCCAACTTAATCTTGCTCAGGTCGATATCCGACGATATTGCATCGTGTTCCGCCACGATAGTAGATTTTCTAGGTTCGTTGTATTTCTTTTTTATTTCGACTATCTCTTTTTTGACAACGGCAAGCTGTCTACGTTTAGAGTTGATGATAGCGTCTAGTTCCTTAATCTTCTCTTTGAGAGCGTCTAATTCCTCCTTCATCTTGTCCACGTCTAGCTTATTGAGCCTCTTGAGTGGAACGTCCAACACAGCCACGGCTTGTTTGTCGGAGAGTTCGAATCTCTCTCTGAGCCTCTCTCTCGACTCGTTGTAGGTCTTGGAAGACAGGACTATGTCCACCACTTCTCTAATATTTGCCACGGCAATCAACAAGCCCTCCAGCACGTGTGCTCTCTTTTTAGCTGCGTTGATTTCGTATTGCGACCTCTTGTAGATAATTTCTCTCTGGTACTCTACGTAGAAGGATATGATATCTAGTAGTCCCATTTGTTGCGGTTTGCCGTTGGCGATAGCCACCATATTGCAGCAACATGCCGATTCCAACTTACTCGTCTTGAATAAGCTTGCAAGTATTCTCTCTGCGTCGGCGTCCTTTTTGAGCTTTATGACGCAGCGCATACCGTTTCTATCCGATTCGTCGACGATATCGCTTATCACACCGAAGATTTCTTTTTTGCTTTCTCTCAGGGCATTGATGCCTTGTAGCAAGGTGCTCTTTTTGATACCGAAAGGTATCTCGGTGATGACGATATTTTGTTTGTCGCCGTCCTTCTCTATATGCGTGCGTGCACGAGTGATAATTCTACCCTTGCCCGTCTCGTACGCCTTGTAGATTTCTTCGCTGTCGATGATGATACCGCCCGTAGGAAAGTCTGGCGCAGGGATATAGTTCATCATCTCTTTCAGCGTAATATCGGGGTTGTCTATGTATGCTACTACGCCGTCAATGACTTCGCCTAGGTTGTGCGGAGGAATATTGGTCGCCAAACCTACCGCAATACCGCTGGTGCCGTTGACTAGCAAGTTAGGATACCTACCCGGCAAAATGTCCGGCTCTTCGAGCGAGTCGTCAAAGTTGAGCGACATAGGCACGGTGTCTTTATCCAAGTCCCTGAGCAACTCCATTGCAAGAGGCGTCAGTCTTGCTTCGGTATAACGCATAGCAGCCGCCGAGTCGCCGTCCACCGAGCCGAAGTTGCCGTGTCCGTCCACAAGGGTGCTTCTCACGCTAAAGTCTTGCGCTAGTCTTACCAATGCCTCGTACACCGAGCTGTCGCCGTGAGGGTGATATTTACCGAGGCAGTCGCCGACGATACGCGCGCACTTACGATGAGGTTTGTCGGGGGTGATGCCGAGCTCGAGCATGGTGTACAAAATTCTTCTTTGTACGGGCTTGAGTCCGTCCTCAACTCTCGGCAAGGCTCTGTCGAGAATGACGTATTCGGAATAAGGTATCATAGAGTTGTGTATGATATCCTCTACGCTACCCTCGAGTATTCTTGATCTATCTTCTATTATTTCTTTCTTCTTTGCCATACCGTACCTTATTTTGAGCTAAGTTCTTTGAATTTGTCCACCTTGTTGAAGTCGGCGTACTCGTAGATATATTGTTTACGAGGCTCAACGTCTGCACCCATAAGCGTATCGATGAGCTTGTCCGCGGTTGCGGCGTCCTCTATAGTCACCTTCATCAGCGTTCTCGTAGCGGGATTGAGGGTGGTTTCCCACAGTTGTTCGGGGTTCATCTCGCCTAGTCCCTTATATCTTTGCAAGGTATAATTTTTGCCGCATTCTTTGAGCATTTCCGTCAGTTCGTTGTCGTCGTAAGCGTACTTAACCACGTTCTTTTCGGTGATTTTGTAGAGAGGCGGCATACCTATGTACACGTGCCCGTCTATGATGAGCTGTCGCATATATCTAAAGAAGAAGGTCAGCAAAATCGACCTGATATGCGCTCCGTCTTGGTCGGCGTCGGCAAGGATTATGACCTTGTTGTACTTGAGTCCTTTGATATCGAAGTCCTTATCGAAGCCCGTACCCAGCGCATTGATTAGGCTCATCAATTCTTCATTGTCCACTATGCCGTTTTTGCTCTTCTTTTCGGTGTTCAGAGGTTTGCCCTTTAGTGGCAAGATAGCTTGTACCGACCTATCTCTACCTTGTTTTGCCGAGCCTCCCGCACTGTCGCCCTCTACGATAAACAGTTCGTTGAGTTCGGCTTTTCTACCGCTGCAACCTGCAAGCTTGCCCACCAATTCGCTATTGCTCATTCCCTTCATTCTGCGAGCAACTTCCTTGGCTTTGGAGGCGTTTTCTCTCGCCTTGCAAGCCACTGCGGCTTTACCGAAGATAGCGTCGGTCACGTCCTTTTTGACCTTGTTGAAGTAGTCTTTTAGAGCGTCTGTTAGGAGATTTTCCACCATATTTTTGGCTTCGGGATTGCCAAGCTTGGTCTTGGTCTGACCTTCAAATTGCACGTTTTGCATTTTGACGATGAGCACCGCCGTCATACCCTCTCTAAAGTCCTCGCCTTGGTAGTTGGCTTGCTTGTCCTTGATTATATTTTTGGAGCGACCGAAGTCGTTGAGCACCTTGGTCAGCGCCGACTTAAAGCCCGTCTCGTGCGTGCCTCCCTCGGTGGTAGGAATATTGTTGACGTAACTAAAAATATTCTCTTGATAGCCGTCGGTGTGTTGGAAGGCAAGCCCTACGATAAAGTTATCTTGTCTTTTTTCCACGTACACGGGAGTTTGATACAAGGTGGCTTTATCCTCGTTGAGGTAGGTCACGTAGTCCTTGATACCGCCCTCGTATTGATAGGTTTTGTACTTATAAGAGGTCTTGCCGTCGGCTACTCGGTAGTCCTTGACGGAGAGCTTAATTCCGCCGTTGAGGAAGGCTAGCTCCCTGATTCTGCGATTGATAATATCGAAGCTAAATTTTTCGTTGCCAAAAACCCTCTTGTCAGGAAGGAAGGTAACCTTAGTGCCCTTGAGTTTTTTGTCGCAAGGAGCACTACTGAGCGGAGTCTTGATAGCGCCGCTGACCACCTTGTCGCCCTTGTCGTAAGAGTGAAATTCCTCGCTGTACTGCATACCCGACTTGTATATATCCACCCTCAGCCACTCCGACAAAGCGTTGGTAACCGAAGCACCCACGCCGTGAAGTCCACCGCTAAATCCGTAGCTTTTGTTGTTAAATTTACCGCCCGCATGCAGTTTGGTAAACACAAGTTCCACCCCGGGCACTTTGTACTTGGGGTGGACGTCGACGGGGATACCGCGACCGTTATCCCACACGCTGATAGAATTGTCCTCGTATATTTCGATATTTATCGTATCGCCGAAACCGTTAGCAACCTCGTCTATCGAGTTGTCCACGATTTCCCACAATATGTGGTGCATGCCCTTGTTGCCGGTGGTACCGATATACATACCGGGGCGCATACGCACGGCGTCTAGTCCTTCCAAAACCTCTAAATCTTTAGAGCCGTAACTGCTCATTATATCCTCCGTTTATCTATTGCATTTGTCCAAAAAGTCAACTACGTCATCATAAACTTCTTGCTTATTGATTTCGTTGAGTATCTCGTGTCTTGCTCCGCTATAGAGTTTTATCGTCACGTTTTCTATGCCGCTTTCTTTGTATTTTCCGTACAATTTGTTGACTGACTCGCCGAACTTACCCACAGGATCCTTGTCACCGCTGATGATAAATATAGGCAAGTTTTTGTCAATCTTGTCGATATTTTCTTGCTTGCAGATAACTTTGAGCGCATTGAAAAAGCTTTGATAGAAGCCTATCGAACACACGTAGTTGCAATACTCGTCGTCGAGATACTTTTGTCTTTCGACGTCGTCACGGTTGCCCCAAGCAAACGGTACGGGAGGTTCGAACTGCTTATTGTATACGTCAAAAGAAAGCTTCTTAATGAGTTTTGCAGGCTTATCCTTGCCTATCAAAGCAGCCTGCATATTGGCTACCAATCTACCCGCTTTGATATCCGCTCCGTCCTGGAACGCCGAACCGCACAACACGCACGCTATCAACTTATCGCTAGCCGATTGGATATATCCTTGCGACAAGAAGGAGCCGTAGCTGTGTCCAAATAGCACTAGTGGCAATCCGTAATGCTCTTTGGCATAATCCGATATAAGTTTTAGGTCCTCCACCGTATCCCAATAGCAATCGCCCTCTGGAGCTTTGCCAAGGTCGTCTTTTCCGCTAGTCTTGCCATGAGCTCTATGGTCGTCGCCCAGCACGATATATCCTTTACTGTTCAAGAAGCGAGCAAACTCGTCGTATCTGCCGAGGTGTTCCGCCATGCCGTGGACCAATTGCACCACGCATTTAGGCTTGTCAACCTCGTCCCAAATATAAAGATTGATGGGATAATTTTTATATCCCGCAAACTTGATTTCTTTCATATTTTCACCTCTATATATTATAATACTACAATATTATAATTATTTCAAGAAACATTTTGGATAATCACGCAATTTTTTTCATAAAATAAATACGTATCGACAATTTAGCTTAGGGAGGTGTATTATGAAGGTAGCACTCACAGGCGGTGGCACGGCGGGACACGTAATGCCCAATATTGCGTTACTGCCCTATCTCAATCGTCGCTTTGACCAAGTATTGTACATTGGCAACGAAGGCGGTATCGAAAGCAAGATTTGTCAAAACTTCGGCGTAGAATTTTGTCACACCGACAGCGTCAAATTTGATAGAAGCAAAATTTTTCGCAATCTACTCATTCCCTTTATTTTGCCTCGCTACGTCAAACAAGCAGTTGCAATTCTTCAAAAGCATGAGATTGACGTAGTCTTTTCCAAGGGCGGATACGTAGCTCTTCCCGTAGTTCTTGGCGCCAAAAAGCTGGGTATTCCCGTAGTATGTCACGAATCGGATACTTCTTTGGGGCTTGCCAACAAAATCACGGCTCGCTTTGCCAAAGCCGTAGTCACCTCGCACGAGGGAGTGCGGTACAAATCCAAAACGTATCTGCTCGGCAATCCCGTGAGAGATATTATTTTCGAGGGAGTCCCCTCCAAAGTCTACGACGAGTGTCACCTAAAGGGAGGCAAGCCGATCTTATTGGTCGTGGGCGGTTCTTTGGGTGCAAGGGCTATCAACAAAACCCTCGTCGATTGCCTTGACGTCCTTACCACTCACTACGACGTCATTCACGTTACGGGTAGCAAATTCCTTCCACCCGAGCACGACGGCTATTATCCTCTAGCATACGCCGACAATATCCAAGATTACCTGGCGGCAGCAGACGTCATTGTTTCTCGTGCGGGTGCCAATTTCGTTGACGAGATACTTGCACTAGGCAAAAAGGCAGTCTTAATACCTCTGCCAACCGACGCCTCCCGAGGCGACCAACTCACCAACGCATCCAAAGTATGCTCTATGGGTTACGCCCGCCTCCTGGAACAAAAAAATCTAACGCCCTCCACTCTCGTAGATAATATCGACCAAGCCTACCATACCGACTTTCGCCGTCGCTACTACGATCGCAACACAGCCTGCAATATAGCCAACCTCATTTATCAAATCGCTGTCGGCGGTGGCAAATAAACTTTCATAAGCCGTGACAATCTCAAGTAGCAATGTCATTGCGAGCCGT
>JBJETR010000047.1:6756-10916 GCA_051883415.1 Christensenellales bacterium
CAATCTCAAGTAGCAATGTCATTGCGAGCCGTTAGCCGTGGCAATCTCCAAAAAAAATTCGCCTCGGTTTCCCGAAGCGATTTTTTTATCGTTGATTGTCCTCATTGTCTTGAGGCTTATCGTCCGTTACGTCTATTTTTGGCTTAGATACTATTCCGCTCACGGCGAATACGCCGAGCACAGCCGTCATAACCTTGTCAATATAAGGTATATTCAATTCTCCGTTGATACTACTTAGCGCCACGAGTATTGCGCTGATGACCGACAGCCAAAAATTATAGCTCTTCAATTTTTCTTTCATATTAACCCAACCTTGCTCTCATTTCTTGTCTGATTCTTTCGATATTGACGTCAATATCTTGCATATATTCCAGCCCTTTGCTAAGGCTATCGATAGTTGCTTGATACTTTCTTTCTCTCGCTCTGCTGTCCTTGAGTTGATATATCAACAGCGAGCAAAACAACAACGCCCAAATGCCGTTGGTGGCGGCAAATTCCAACAACGTTTGCCACATACTATCCATGTATTGCGCTCACCAAGTTGCCGTACATCAAACCTAGATACTTCTTGAGTTGTTGATTATTAACCACCAATTCGTAGGCTATATCCGACGGCATAGATTTATAGAACTCGATTGCCGCATTCAGTCTACTATTATACTCGTCTAGTTTATCACCGCTGTAGCCGTATTTCACTTCATTTTCCCTTTCTTGGGTTTGAATGTTGGCAATATCTTCTCTTTGTTTTTGTATCATTTTGGTTCTGTTTTCCAAGTATTCAGTCGCCTTTTGACTTTGTTCGTCGTTGTATTTTTGTATCTTATCCAATTCCTCATTTCGCTCTTTGACCAACTTGTCGATGTCCGAGCTTATAGATTTTGCATAAGCAATATCGAGGTCGCTCAATGCGTCTTGTCTTTGAGCGTTTAGCTGTTGTATCTTGTAGTCTATTGCATTGACGTTGCTTAGGTATTTTCCATATATCTTTGCTTTCATATCCTCGTAGTCTTTTTGAGCTTGCTCGTCAAGATTGGTCTTGATAGAAGAGCGAATCGTACCTTTCTTTGCGGTAGTCGACTTGATTTGGTCGAGGTTGTCCTTTTTGTTTTGACTATTGTCTGCGTATTCTTTTTTCGCATTGACAAGAGCTGCGTTCTTCTTATTATTCTCAATATTTATCTTAGCGTCGTACTCGTCTTCGACTACAGCTTTTTCTTGCTCTCTCATCGGTGCGTAATAGTCTTGTATTCTAGCCTTTATCTCTTCTTCGCTTTCGCCCTCGTACGTCTTAGGCGTCCACTCGTAGGTTTCCGGCATGGTATTCTCGTACAAAACCCACCTGTTGCTTTGCTTATCCTTCCAAGCCTTATCCATTTCACGCAGTTGATTGTACAACTCGGTTTGCGACTCGGATAATTGTTGCTTTTGCGCCTCTCTCTGCGCCTTTTCTTCCTTATCCTTTTTGGTTTCTATACCAAAAAAATCCTTTATTTTCTCCCACATTTTCTACTCCTCATCGCTATTATGCGATTATACCTTGCTATCCATTTTTTTAGTAATAGCGTGTCACTTTTCAATCTTTTTGCCCCCTTTGACCTCTATCGAAACGTAGATTCCGTTATGAGCTCCGCACTCTATGACTAGGGTATGCTCTCCCTTAGACAAGCTGCCTTTCCAATGTTTTACACCGCCTTGCCAGGTCATACTTTCGCCGTCTATAGAGGCGTATTTGGCGTCTTGTCCCAAGGCAACCATTCTCACGTCACAACGTGTGTTTTCACACCAAAATCTCAATACGTATCGACAATTTTCCTTTTGCGGTTCAAAGCACCATTCGAGATTTTCTCTCATAGCCGACAGGGCTTGTAGAGAGTATCTCAACGCCTCGTCTATCTTATATGTCCACTCTTGCATTTTTCACCTCAGATAATCTATTCTCAGTTCTATCGGTGAGATTTTTACCGTAGCCGTATCGTTGAATAGTTCGAAGTCAAAGTTCTTGCCCTTGACGTTGATAGCCACCTTATTGTTTCTTTGTGTCAGAGGGAATTGGTAGTTTATCCCGTCCGCCGTTACCGACAAGGTAGTCAGTGCGGATACTTTGTACTCGGCATATCTGATGTTTTTTAGTCTATTAGGCTCTCCAAAGTCCACGTCCTTTATCTTCCAACTTCTATTGCATTGTGTAAGATAATCTTCACCTTGCTCGGTCATCATCACCAATTCCTCGCATAGTTTTGACCTAGCCACGATTGCACTCAGATTTTTTGCTTCCACGCTGGTCAAATCGCCCGTCTGATAGCCACTCACCACGCAATAATTGTCCTTTTCCACGTCATAGATGATTATCTCGGCGTTTTGTGTGACGATATATACTTGGTTTTGCTTGGCAGTTGCACTCTTGATTGAGTTGTTTTGACTAGTCATAGTTTCCAAGTCTACGTTCAGCCTTTTTACGCCGTAATAGTCGTAGCTATATGCGTTGTCTTTGGTGCAAAAAATAATTTTATTTTGCGTTGACGCCACCGACTCGCCTAAGATTTTTTCACCGCTGCTATACACTTTTTTTAGTTCGAACTGCGACTGCAAACTATAGCAAGTCAGTCTATATATGCCGTAATCGCAAAATAGGTAGAGATAATCGCCCATACTCACCAACTTGTTTATCACGCCCTGCGAGTTGTCGCATTCCAAATATCCGCCTCCACTCAGCGACACCTCCCAATCGAAGGGATCGAACACGTCGCTAAACCAAACGCTATTGTTCCCGCCTTTGACCAGGGCGAATATTCTTTCGTTGTGGCTGAGGAGTTGCACGATAACCTTGTCGGTCAATACCTTGGTCAGAGTTTGATTTTCTAGCACGTAGGTAGTGCCGCCCACACAGCCCAATAGGACCAAATCTCGTCCCATATAGTTATAATCCGTCACCGAAGCCACCTTTTCGTCAATATCCAAGTGTTGCCACCTTGCGTCACTTATGAGGTCGAGCATCTCCAATCCGCCGTCGTGACAAAAGATTAGTTTTCCGCTTCCCTTTTCGTTAGCGACTGTACGGACAAAAAATAGCTTTCCGTCGCCCACGCCATCGGGCAATTTTGCCACTACGCTACCGTCGTCCAGCTTGGTTTTCCCAAAGCCCCTCGCCTCGAGTAGCATATTGTTTTTGCACTCAAAATTGTATCCCTCGTCACAGCCGATACAAGGCAGTTTTCCGTCTTTCTTGACGTTGCCGTTGCCCTCGTACTTTGACAACGCGTAGTAACGAGTCTGTGGCTTTAGCGGCTTTGCGTTCTTCTTCCGAACTATCATCGCCATACCCTACCTTTGATTTTCTTTTCTCGGTTGCTTCTACAAGCAACGGCAATACTATCCATAAACTTGTCGTTCATCATCACGGCTAGCTCGTAGTTGCCGTCAATCATGCAATACTCCGTACACGTACCCATGGCGAGGCACACGGGCGAAACTCTGACGTCTACGTCGCACTCGTCGTCCAGGTCTACGTCGGCAGGCAAGTAGGAATACGTAATATCGACTTTTCCATCGCAATCCACCTTTAGTTTGGACGGCATTGCCTTCCATTGCGTCTCAACATCGTTGGATTTTACGCTCAACACTTCTTTTACTCTATAATCGAGCAAGGAGTATTCCACCACGCCGTCTTGCACGTTGCAAGTCTTTGTAGCCGTCAAAGGTAGATAGTCGCTAGCAATCTCTTTAATGACGATATTGGCGCATCTGACGAGCAATTTGATTTTGGCGGTTGTCTTGGTAGAACTGCTGATAGTCGGATCTTCGTCACCGAGGAACGTCAGGCAAATTTCTATCACTTCTTTCAGTTTCATATCGCTCCTTTGGCGTAGAGGAATCAGGCTTATCGTCCAATCCCTCCACGCACTTGATTTTCTATTATGTCATTAGTCCTTTGCAACAGTGCGTAGCCGTTTTCTCTCTCCAATCTTTGATTGTGCTCGTTCATCTCTTCTATTAGCCTCTCGAGATTTTCCACACGAGTTTTTCTCGCCCAAGTCAGCACTCTACAATCCAGAGTATCATACGGAATATCGGCTTGCTTGGTAGGCTTACATCTGAGATTGTGCAGTTCGTATCGGCAGTTTCCCCGATTAAAGTATATTTGATAGTCGTCATCAATGCTC
>JBJETR010000048.1:0-2306 GCA_051883415.1 Christensenellales bacterium
CTTTGACCGCGACTACTTTGACGATATAGACGATATATTGTAATAATTTTGAATAAACTTGACTGTAAGATACGATTTGACATAGACAAGTCGTATCGTTTTTTTGTAAAAAATAAAACGGCTATTGACAAAATTCGATAGACGTGATATTATCTTATTGAGAATGAATACTAATAAGGAAAGAGTTTTGTTATGACACAGCGCAACACAATTCAACGCACGTTGGTTTTGGACGCGGTAAGGCAGCTGCACAATCACGCTACCGCCGAAGAAATCTATCAATCGGTGGTAAAGTTGCATCCAAGCGTCAGTCGTGCTACCGTGTATAGAAATCTTTCTCGCTTGGTTGACGACGGCGAGATTAGAAGATTGGAAATTCCTAACGAGCCCGACCGTTTTGACCACCTTTGCCACCAACATTATCACGTCAAATGCGTAAAATGCCAGAGAATCTTTGACGTGGATATGGAATATTTGGGAGAAATAGAAAGTAAAATCAAGGATAGCCACGGCTTCGATATTGTTGGGCACGACCTTGTATTTTGGGGAATTTGCCCCGAGTGTAAAAATAGTAAATAACGGGCGTTGCCCAAAAAAGGAGAATTATATGAGAAGCATTACTACATTGGATTTGCAATACGCACACAGATTTTACGGATTTAAGGGAGAGGCGCAATATTTGCACGGACACACGGGCGTGTTGACCATCGAGGTGGAAGACAGCATCGAAGCGGGCGTCAATATGGTATTCCCTTGCAACGAAATCCAAAAGACCGCTTGGGAAGTGCTAAAGAACTTTGACCATGCGTTGATTTTGAGAGAGGACGACCCACTTCTTCCCGCTATACTCGGCGTGTACGAGGCTCAAGGAATTAAGAACGGCGCTCCTAGCAACAAAATGAAAGGTCCTGCCTTCGAAACTTCGCTGGCAAAAGCATATCCCGATTGCCGCCTCGTGGTAACCAAAGAGACGATGACCGTCGAAGGTATGATAAAAATCGTCTACGACTTGCTCAAAGATAAGTTGAATATCGCAAAACTTACCTTTACCAGCGGTGTAAATGCGGCTAGCCAAGAATATCAACCAACCAAGAGCATTGACCGTTGTCCTCTCTGCGGTATCGCTATGAACGAAAAAGGCATTTGTCCTAAGTGCGGATACCGTAAATAATCGTCATCAAAAAAAATAAGCGACCTAAGGTCGCTTATTTTTTACTCTATCGGTGAATTATACTATCAAGTGCAACACCCGATAAAAAAAGATAGTTCATACAAAATCTGCTGTATAATGTAATTACCACAAAACAAAAAGACAGGAGAAAATGTATGAACTATAATCATCTTACCATAGAAGAGCGTTGTTGTATACGAAAATTTTATAATGATGGAAAAAGTTTTAGGGAGATAGGAAAACTTATAGGGCGAAGTGCGAGTACAATCTCTCGAGAAGTAATGAGAAATAAAACGTATATGAATTGCAAGCCTGCATACTACCCGCACACGGCAGAAAGGAAATATAAACTAAGACGGAAATTTTGTCATAGAGGGATGTTTTGGGATGAAGAAGTAATTAAGTACATAGAAGACAAGTTGAAATTAACGTGGTCTCCCGAACAAATATCCCGAACAAAAAGTGAGATTAAGATGCCTTCGTTTAAGACGATATATAGGTGGTTGTATGAAGGGTATCTATTAAGGGGTAATGTAAAAGTACTGCGAAAGAAAGGAAAGACGCGAAAAAGGCTTGGAAACGGAGGAAGATATACAACGGGGAAAAGCATACGAAAGAGGGATAAAAGCGTATATAAGAGACAAGAAGTAGGACATTGGGAGGTAGATACGGTTGTAAGTGGAATAGGAAAAAGTAAGGCGTGTTTTGCGACGTTTGCAGAAAGAAAGACTAGATATTATATAGCAATATGGATGCCGGATAGAAAGGCAGAATCAATGGAAAAAGCAGCGATAAAGGCACTAGGCGAACTGCCCAAAGGAATGGTTAAAAGCCTAACGTGCGATAGAGGGTGCGAGTTTGGAAATTGGCGAAATATAGAACAAAAACTTAACTGCGACGTATATTTTGCCGACCCATATTGTGCGTGGCAAAAGGGAACAAACGAAAATAGCAACGGACTATTAAGGGAGTTTTACCCAAAAGGACGAAATCTCTCCCACGTGGGAGAGAAGACTCTAAAAAAGAATCTGGCGTTAATTAACGCCAGACCTAAAAAAGTGCTTGGTTACAAATCTCCAGCTGATTTATTTGAACAAGAACTTAAAAAGTGTTGCACTTAGTTTGACAATTCACT